>CAZNAL010000113.1:2521-5182 GCA_964571055.1 uncultured Oscillospiraceae bacterium
GAAGCACAGTTGACAAAGCTGCCCATAGCCGCGCCGAACAGCGCGGCTATGAACAGGATGTAGGCTGTCACAGCGGGGGAAATCGTAAGCAATATGCTTCTCCTAGCAGCGCCAAACAATCCTAGGACGGCTCTTTGGCGTGCAGCTCTCTATTTCTTACCCGAATCGGATTACTTCGCCGCTATCCAGCTGCCTGTAGGAACGAAATCCGCGCTTACGGCTACGGAAATATAGCAGGTCTTCGCGCCTGCCGAGCGCGCGTCGCCGGTTTCCTTGTATTGGTTATACTTGCCTTCTGCTGCGCCAATGCTCAGCGTGTTATTTGTGCCATAAGCAAACGTGATCGTCCAGCCGCCGCCCGTTACGCGCGTTACACCGGCAGGCGCCGTTTTTGTTGCGTCGTCCGTCATGGCGTAGGTAACGGCTTCAGACATGGCGCTTCGCATATTGGCGTCATCCACGGCTTTTCTCGCGTTATCCAACTGTGCCGAGAACACCGGAATCGCAATGGCGACCAAAATCGCGATGATCGCGACCACGATCAGCATTTCCATCAGGGTAAAGCCTTTTTTGCTACGAATGTTCATAAATAACATCCTCCTTTGTGTTTTGAGAACCTCTCATTTGTATGTTAACGGAAGCGCGTTGGCGCTCCGAGAGCATCCATGCTTTGATACGCGTGCCCCGCGCCGCTGTTAGCCGATGCTGCCGTACAGAGAGAACAGCGGCAGATAGACCGCCAGCAGGATAAACACCACGAACAGCGCAAGCACTACGATAATGGAAGGTTCCAGCAGCGACAGCGCCCGCGCGGACTGCTGCTCCACCTCCGCGTCGAAATACGCGCCGATCACGTCCAGCGTCGCCTCCATAGAGCCCGTTTCCTCGCCCACGGCGGTCATTTCCACAAGCAGGGGAGGAAAGAATTCGGCGTTCTTCATACAAACGCCCAAGCGCTTGCCCTGCTCGATCCCGGCAACGGTCTGCAAGGTCTCCATGCCCATCACGTAATTGTCCATGGCCTTCCCTGTCGCATTTACGGCCTTGACCATGGGAAGCCCCGCCGCGAGCATGGTCGCCATGGTGTTGGCAAACTGGCTCGCGCCCTTCATGACGTTCACGCGTCCCAGCACGGGGAGCTTTAAACTCATGCGGGCAAAAAAGCGCTTGCCGTCCTCCGTGCGCTGCCAAAGCTTGCAGGCGATGATGAGGAGCGCGATGCCCAGCAGCAAAAAGAGGATATAGCGGGAGAAGAAGTTGGAGACCGCAACGAGGATGCGCGTAGGCGCGGGAAGGGACGTTCCCATCCCCTCAAAAAGCCCCATGAACACAGGCACGGCCTTGACCATGATGATCATCACCACGATGACCGCCACGACGCAAAGGAAAATGGGATACGCCATGGCGCTTACGACCTTCGCTTTGATCTTGGCGGACTTATCGTAATAGGTATGAAGCTTTGCGAACGCGTGATCCAGCGTGCCCGAATCCTCGCCGGCCCGCACGGTTTCAATGAAGGTGGAGGGAAGCTGCGCGCCGCCCTTGCTTTCAAAGCTCTGCGCGAGCGAATGGCCCGCCGCCACGTCCGCCGCCACGTCCTGCAAAATGCGGCGCATCTGCCTGTCCGACGTCTGCCCCGCGATCAGCTCCACCGCGCGCACGATAGGCAAGCCCGCCGTCAGGATGATGCTAAACTGGGACGATACCATCGCGAGCACCTTGTGCGGGATCTTCGGCTTGCCGAAAAGCTCCTTCCCCTCGTCGGTGCGCCGCACCTCGGTGAGCTTTGTGACCACAGCGCAGGTCTCCTTGATCCTGTCCACCGCGGCAAACTCGTCATACGCCTCCATAACGCCGCTTACGGGAGCGCCGTCAAGAGATATGGCCTTATATTTATATGTCGGCAATTACCTCACCTGCCTTAAGCTTCAATAGCGGGTGTTCTTGCGGATATATTCCGGGGTTCGCGCGGCGTCCACAGCGGTCTGCGGCGCGATCTTTTTTGCCTTACACAATCCGAGGAGCATGTTGTCCATGGTGATGCTGCCCTCCTGCGCGGAGGTGGACAGCACGTTGTTGATCTGCGGCGTTTTCCCCTCGCGGATGAGGTTTCGGATGGCGTCGTTCACCATCATCACCTCACAGGCGAGCACCCGCCCGCCGCCCGTCTTCTTGACAAGCTGCTGCGATATGACGGCCCTGAGCGTCATGGAAAGCTGCATGGCGATCTGCTTTTGCCGCCCCTCGGGAAAGACGTTTACGATGCGGTCCATCGAATCCGCCGCCGAGTTCGTGTGCAGCGTGGAAAACACTAGATGCCCCGTTTCCGCCGCGGTCAGCGCCGTCTCTATGGTGTTGAGGTCGCGCATTTCGCCGATGAGAATGACGTCCGGATCCTCGCGCAGCACCGCGCGTAAACCGTCCGCGTAGGACGCGGTATCCTTGCCGATCTCGCGCTGATCATAGGCCTTGCCGTCCGCCACCGTTTTGAGCCGGTAGGTCTCGGCTTCCGCCAGGGCCTGGATCTTATATTTCTCGCCGTCGGCCGTGATCTTATTCAAGTCGCGATCGCCTCCGGCCAGCCGACGCTTGGCTTCGGCCTTGTTGTCTTCGATCTGAATCGAAAGCATGGCCGCAACAACTTCGGGCTGCTTATCGGCA
>CAZNAL010000114.1:0-5176 GCA_964571055.1 uncultured Oscillospiraceae bacterium
CTTCCCATTTCACCGGGGGGTATCGCGCGATCCTATTATCCCTGTATGGCAGCGTCATCACCCCGGTCTATGAGGAGCTTTTGTTTCGCGGCTATTTGTGGAACCGCTTGAAGCGTACCTTGCGCCGCGAAAATGTTGTCTATCTTTGGAGCGTCGTGTTGTTCACGCTTTGGCATTTGGGCTACATGACAGATCACCTGCTCACGGGGAATTGGGTCGCGGTGGCGTGGAAGCTGGCGGCGGGTTTGGGGTACGGCGTTGTGCTCGGCTTTGTCCGCTTGAAAACAAAAAACTGCTACGCGCCCATGCTCTTACACGGCGTGCTCAACATCTTTATGATCTAGGCGCAAGCGGCCTTCCGTGGCTTTAGCAAAGGCAGCCCGAAGCGGCGGCAAGGGATGGAAAGAGGGTTTACAAGCGCCGCAAAAACGAATATTATAAACGAAGCGACGGCGGCTTTGCCTGCCGCGCGGCTAGGAGAAAAACGTGATGCGAACGCACTCGAAAAAGATGATCGCGCCGATCGTCATCAGCATCCTTGTGGTGTGCTATTGTGTGGTATACGGCGTGTTGGTTTTGACGATGGAAATGCCGCCGCTGGTGAAGATCGTCGGCGCAATTATCATGGCGGCTTTGATCGGAACCATGATCTATGTTCTGATTGAAAGAATACTGATTACATTACAGGCAAAAACCTTGAAATGCTGGGGCTGGTAAAGGGCAGCACGATCCAATCGGTCAATGTCGGCCGCGACATTACGCAGTCGCTTAAAACGCTGGTCGGCGGAGAACTGAAAACCTACAATGAGATGATGAACAACGCAAGGGCGATCGCGACCAAACGCATGGTGGAAGAAGCCGAAAACTTCGGTGCGGACGCCATTGTAAATATCCGCTATGCTTCGTCTTCCGTGATGCAAAGCGCCGCGGAGGTCATCGCCTACGGTACGGCGGTCAAATTCGTCTAATAAGCAAGCCTTAGCAAATTGAATGGGAAGGAATATGTCAAGAAAACTCACCTGATCGTTTGGGCAACTTACATACACGGTATTTTAACATGAATGGTGTTTTCTGAACGCCATTCATATTCTTTCTGCGCATATAATACAAGCAATGATTTTTTGTATCCGTGTGTACGGTTCACTATGCCGTGCGGACAGGCTACAAGATCGAATGCAGAGCTTTGCGCTCGGAAAGGAATTCCAAATCACATGACAACTTTTCTCATCGGACTCGTAATTCTCTTTGTCGGCGGCGCGCTTTACGGAAAATTCTGTGAACGTGTCTTTCATCCCGATGATCGGGAGACCCCGGCATTTCGCTTGGAGGACGGCGTAGACTATGTACCCATGAAGCAGTGGAAAAACAGTCTGATCAACCTCCTGAACATCGCCGGTACAGGCCCCATCCTCGGGCCCATCCAAGGCATTCTCTTTGGGCCTATCGCGTTTATCACCATCCCCATCGGCTGCGTAATCGGCGGCGCGATGCACGACTACTTTTCCGGCATGCTTTCCCTTCGCAACGACGGCGAACAAATGCCCGCTATTATTCGCAGATTCACCAATAAAGGTATTTTCAACATCTATAATATCTTTGTTACGCTTCTGATGTTCCTGGTGGGCGCGGTGTTCATCTATACACCGGGCGACATCGCCGCCACACAGCTTTTCGGCTTCTCGGGCGACGTGGGCGCGACCTCCACTTGGGTGATCTACGGCGTGATCTTCCTGTATTATCTTGCTGCCACCGTATTCCCCATCGACAAGGTAATCGGCCGCATCTACCCCGTCTTTGGCGCGATCCTTCTTTTCTCCGCCATCGGCGTGTTCATCGGCTTGTTCACCAAGGGCTATCAACTTGATAACTTCACGGGGCTCATCGGGCAGGATCATTTCATCCCCGTATTCTTTATCACCGTTGCCTGCGGTATCCTCTCCGGCTTCCACTCCACGCAGACCGCGATCATCGCAAGGTCTGTCAAAAGCGAGAAGCAAGGCCGCATGACCTTCTACAACATGATGATCCTCGAAGGCTTCATCGCCATGATCTGGGCAGCCGCTGCCATGGGCGCGTATAACGGCGGCCTCGCGGAGGTCGGCAAAACCGGCGCGACCGCGGTTGTCGGCATCGTCGCCAAGGATATGCTGGGTTCCGTCGGCGGATTCCTCGCCATCCTCGGCGTTATCGTTCTGCCTATCACCTCGGGCGACACGGCGCTTCGCAGCGCAAGGCTCATGATCGCGGACTGGCTGCATATCGATCAGAAGGATATGAAGAAGCGTTTGGGCCTTTCCGCCATCATCTTCGCGGTGGTTGCCGTCGTGCTGTACTGGTCCAAGTCTAACCCGAACGGCTTTACCATCCTTTGGCGCTATTTCGCGTGGAGCAACCAGACCATCGCGCTCTTCGCGCTTGCCTGTATCAGCATCTATCTGATCGAGAACAAGGGCGGTCTGTATTTCCTGATTTCCCTGCTTCCCGGCATGTTCTACGCCTTCGTTACCTTCACCTTTATCTGCAATGCCAAGATCGGCTTCAATCTGCCTTGGGGCATTGCCTACGCGCTGGGCGCGGCCTTCGCTGTCGCCTACGCGGGCGTGACTGTTTGGGCCGGCAAGAAGCGCGCCGCGTCCAATCCCGTTGCAAAGAACGCATGACACGCCCGATAGGGTAAGCAAAAGGAGAGATCGATTACGGTCTCTCCTTTATTGTGCGCTTATACAAATTCGCGTCTGTTTATTCGCCATCCTCTGCGGAAATATCGCTTATAGGCAGCGTAAAGTTAAAGCACGCGCCGCCGTCCGGCGCGTTGCTGGCTTGTATCTCGCCACCGTGCGCCCGTATGATCGCCGCACAGATCGAAAGACCTATGCCCATGCCACGGCCTTGATCGCCCGTCCTGTTCGGGTCGATGTAGCCGTCAAACAAACGATGGATAAGCTGGGGGTCGATCCCCTTTCCATAATCGCGAACGGTAAAAACCGCGTCCGTGCCCGCTTCGACCCTGACGCGGATCGGCTCGCGGCTCTCGCTGTGATAGATCGCGTTTTCCATAAGGTTGATGAGCACCTGGCCGATCAGCGTGCCGTCCATTTCCACGACCAAGGGTTCGTCGGGCACGCTCACCTCAATATGCTGTGCGGGGAAGCGGCGGCGGATCTGCGATACCGCCTGCGCCACGATCTCCTCCGCCATTTCCGCAGTTTTCTGAATGGACGCTTCGCCGCGCATGCGCGTGACCGAAAGCAGATTCTCCACCATGCGGATCAGCCATTCGGAATTATCGTGAATATCCGATAACAAGGCTTGGCGCGACGCCTCGTCCATGTTCGCGTCCTCAAGCATGGCGACGCTGGCGCCGGAAATCGAGGTCAGCGGCGTGCGCAGATCGTGAGATATGGCGCGCAGAAGATTCGCGCGCAGCTTTTCGTTTTCGGCCTCCAGCATAACGCGGTCGCGTTCCCTGTAGCCTGTGACCAAGGTGCTTGTGATGATCGACGCGATCAGCAGCGTAAGAAAGGTGATAGGATACCCCGTTTGGGAAAAATCGAACGCCCAGTACGGCGCCGTGAAGAAATAATTCACGCCGACGACGCTGATCAGCGACGCGATGATGCCGTAAAAATAGTCCGGCGTGATGCAGGCGACGACCACCACGGCGAGCGTATAGATGATGGAAACATTGTTGTTTTGGATAAAAAAGCGATGCAGCACAGCACTTACCATCGTCGCCGCAAACATCACAAGCAACGTATAAACCAGCGAACGCATATCGGGGTGAAAAATGCGGACACGGTTCTTTATATCACGCATAAGATTCTTCATCAATCCATTATAGCACAGCGTTCTGCGCTTGCAAATCTGCAATCCTTCTCATGTAATACGATAACACGCCGCGACGTTAAAATGCTGATAAGAATACCGACTGTCCGTTAATTTTCTATATATTTATATTTCTTAACGGAAATTTACGCTTATTAACGGGATTTGAACGCGCTGCGACTGTTACTCGTTGAAATCGTGATGTATACTGTAAAACAAAGCGGATTATAGGGTAATCCATGTGGGGAGGCGTATTGTAATGAAAAATTCACCGACTGTATTGATCGTAGAAGATGATAAATCCATTGTACATTTGCTCACGACCATTCTTAGTGCGAACGAATATCGCACCGTACAGGTACAGAACGGACGCGAAGCGATTGCGGCGATATCCTCCCATTGTCCCGACGTTGTACTGCTCGATCTGGGGCTTCCGGACATGGATGGCGTCGATATTATACGAAGCGCACGACAGTGGACGCAGATCCCCATCATCGTCCTGTCCGCGCGCAGCAGGGAAAAGGAAAAGGTGGAGGCGTTGGACGCGGGCGCGGACGATTATGTAACCAAACCCTTCGGCACGGCGGAGCTGCTTGCGCGCATCCGCATCACGCTGCGTCATATAGGCGGCGCAGCGTCGGACATCCCCGCCGGAAAATCCTGCAACGGAGATTTGTGCATCGATTATGACCGCCGGCGCGTCTATCTTAAGAACGAGGAGATCCATTTGACGCAGGTGGAGTATAAGATCGTCATGCTCACGATGCTGCACATCGGCAAGGTGCTCACTTACGATTATATTATCCACAGCGTTTGGGGCGCGCGGCCTACCGTGAACAATCAGATACTGCGGGTGAATATGGCGAATATTCGCCGTAAAATGGAAGAAAACCCCGGCGACCCGCAGTATATCATCACCGAAACGGGCGTCGGTTACCGCATGATCGACCACGCGAACGAATAACCATAAGCGATTGGCGGGTTCTGCCTTGCGCATCTGCAATCCTTCTCAAATAAAATGCAGGAGCGTAGCACTATGGAAATCTCGCCTTGGTTTGTTCTCTGCTTGGGCATGGGAACGGTATTTGTCGGACTGTATGTCCTGATCCTTCTGACGCAATGGATGAGCGTCGTCGTTCGAAAGCTTGAAGGACGAAAGGGGGAATAGGCGTATGCAGGCTGTACTTGATTTTTTCCAAAGCACCGGCTTTGCCATTCTTTTTGATGACCCACGCTGTATCGTGATGATCGGCATTGCATGCCTTCTTATGTATTTGGCGATCGTAAAGGGGTTTGAACCGCTGCTTCTGATCCCGATCGCTTTCGGCATGCTGCTGACAAATCTGCCGGG
>CAZNAL010000115.1:0-1316 GCA_964571055.1 uncultured Oscillospiraceae bacterium
GTCATATCCCCCATAAATTTCGCGTATAATATTAGAGAAGCGCATTCGTTCCAACAAAAAATCCCATAAAGAATCGTTATATGCATTCCCGTTAAAATACGGCATTTGCCATTGACACCACAAAAGGTATGACGTATAATCTTTTCCATCAAGGGTACCTTATCTGTGTCACAGACCATTCGATCCGAACGCGCATATCAATGCCGGATTGTACAAAAACGCAGGAAAACATCACCATACCAAACACAAAAGCGGAGAGGAAGCGCAGAGCTGCCGCCGCGGAATCATCACAAGCTTACAGGAATATCCTGCCGTCATTTTTTAGAAATTCTTATGAGAAGGGGTGCAATATGGGTTATTCACAAGAAGAACTGCGGGAGGTCCGCAAACGGGCTATCGACATACGCGCGGACATCCTCGAGATGATCCCCGCCGGGAAGGTAGGCCACATCGGCGGAAGCTGTTCTATCGCGGACGTTACGGCCGCGCTCTACTTCAAGCACATGCATGTGTATGCCGATCCCAAGGATCCGCGGCGCGACCGGTGCCTGTTCAGCAAGGGACATTCGGTTCTGGCGCAGTACGCGTGCTTTGTGGAGCTTGGGTATGTGGATCGGAGCGAGCTTAAAAAGGTCAAGACGCTGGAAGGCAAGCTTCAGGGGCATCCCGACATGAACTATACGCCGGGCATCGAGGCGGTCACGGGTTCGCTCGGGCAGGGCCTTTCGGTATCACTGGGCATCGCGATGGGCTTAAAGCTTGATAACAGCGCGTCCCGCGTATACGCTGTGCTGGGCGACGGCGAGCTGTCCGAGGGGCAGATTTGGGAAGCGGCCATGGCGGCCACCGTATTCAAGGCGGACAATCTCTGCGCCATCGTCGATTTTAACGGCGTACAGGCTACCGATACCACGGATAAGGTGTTCCCCATCCATCAGCTCAAGGAAAAATGGGCGTCGTTCGGCTGGAACGTGATCGAAACGGACGGCCACGATGTGGAAAAGATACTCATGGCGCTGGACGAGGCGGAGACCGTCAAGGGTAAGCCCACCGTCATCATCGCCCGCACCGTCAAAGGCAAGGGGTTCCCCTTCGCGGAAGGTTTGGCGAAGTTCCATAACGCTTCCATGACAGAGGATGAGTACAAGAGCGCGCTTGAAACCGTCGAGCGGATGCGTAAGGAGGTCTGAGCATGGAAAAGATGAATCTTAGAAAAGCATACGGCGAAACGCTCTGCGAAATGGGCGCCGTCGATCAAAACGTGGTGGCGCTGGAGGCGGACTTGGGTAAATCCACCATGTCGAACCTCTTTGAGG
>CAZNAL010000115.1:1326-5141 GCA_964571055.1 uncultured Oscillospiraceae bacterium
CCAAGTCGGCATCGCGGAGCAGAACATGGCCGCGATGGCTGCGGGCCTTGCGCTCACCGGCAAAACGGCGTTCATCAATTCCTTCGCGGTGTTTGCAAGCGGGCGCGCCTACGATCAGATCCGCTCCTCCGTCTGCATTCCCAATCTGAACGTCAAGATCTGCGGCTCCTCCGCCGGTCTTTCGGATTACGGCGACGGCAAAACGCACCAGTCTGTGGACGATATCGCGCTCATGCGCGTGCTGCCGCATATGACCGTCCTCTCCCCCGCCGACGCGGTGGAGACGGAAAAGATGGTCAAGGCTATGTGCGCCTGCAAGGGTCCCTGCTATATCCGCATCAACCGCAATGATCTCCCCGTCTATACGGCGGCGGGCGACGAATACCATATCGGCAAGATGAACATGCTGCGCGACGGCAAGGACGTTGTGATCTTTGCGACCGGCGTCATGGTGTCGCAGGCGATGGAAGCGGCCGAACTGCTCGAAAAAGAGGGCGTTTCGGTGCGCGTGGTCAACATCAGCACCATTAAGCCCCTGGACGTTGAAGCCCTCAAGGGCTATTGTGCGGGTATGAAGGGCGCCGTCACGGCGGAAGAGCACAACGTGATGGGCGGCATGGGCTCCGCCGTGTGCGAGGCGCTCAGTGCGAGCCGTCTCCCCATCGAGATGCTGGGCATCGAGGATTGCTTCGGCCGCTCGGCTGAAAACTACGAAAAGCTGCTGCAATGCTATCATCTCATGCCTGAGGACGTGGCGGAGAAGGTCAGAAAGGTACTGGCAGACTGAAGTAAATCCCCTTACACGCGCTAAAGGAGAGAACGAAACATGTTGTCATGCGTCCGACAGGATAACGTATCCCTATCCGACAAGGCGGCGGAACAGATCGTCCAGTACATACTGGAAAACCAGCTTCAGAAGGGAGACAGGCTTCCGAACGAAAAGCTTTTGGTGGAGCAGCTCAACGTCAGCCGCAGCACCATCCGCGAGGCGATGCGCTCGCTTAGCTCCCGCGGCATCGTCGTGATCCGGCAGGGAAGCGGCACCTACATCGCCAACTCCCCCGGTGTTGCGCAGGATCCGCTGGGCTTGGAATTCCAGTACGATAAGCAGAAGGTGGCGAGGGATCTGTTGGAGATCCGCATCATCATGGAGCCGTCCATCGCGGCGCTCTGCGCGCAGCGGGCAACGGACGCGGACGTTAGCGAGATATGGACCTTGGCGCGGGAAATCTCCCAGCAGATCAAATCGGGCGTAGATCACGCCGAAGCGGACGTCGCGATGCACTGCAAGATCGCCGAATGCGCGGGGAACGACGTACTGATGGTGCTTTTCCCCGAGATCATCAAGGGCATACGCCTCTTTACCGAGGTTTTGCAGCAAAAGATCATACTGGACGTCATAGGCGACCATGAGTGTATTGCCGAGGCGATCGGCAAGCGGGATACCGAGGGCGCGCGCGACGCGATGCTGGCGCATTTGCTCAGAAACAAGTACGCGATCGAAGAAATTTTCTTAGAGGAATAATTTGACGAAGGAGAGCGGAAGAATGAAGAAGATCGGTTTTATCGGGCTTGGCATCATGGGAAAGCCCATGGCGAAGAACCTCATGAAGGCGGGCTATGAACTCAAGGTATATGACATCGTGACCGCAGGCGTGGATGAGTTGGTAGCGGCGGGCGCCGCGCGCGGAAAGAACAATGCGGACGTCGCGAGCGACAGCGAGCTTGTGATCACCATGCTCCCCAATTCTCCGCACGTCAAGAAGGCGGTGCTGGGCGAGAACGGCGTGCTCGAGGGCGCGAAGCCGGGCGCCATCATCGTGGATATGAGCTCCATCAATCCCATCGCGTCGCAGGAGATCTGCGCCGAGGCGGAAAAGAAAGGCTGCTTTATGCTGGACGCGCCGGTATCCGGCGGCGAACCCAAGGCCATCGACGGCACGCTTGCCATCATGGTCGGCGGCAAGCAGGACGTATTTGACAAGGTGAAGGACATTCTCGCCGTCATGGGTTCCACCGTTACGCTCTGCGGCGACATCGGCGCGGGCAACACCACCAAGCTTGCAAACCAAGTCATCGTGGCCGCCAACATCGCGGCGGTGAGCGAGGCGCTGGTGCTGGGCAAAAAGGCGGGCGTAAAGCCGGAGGCCATCTATCAGGCGATTCGCAGCGGCCTTGCGGGCAGCACCGTCATGGACGCCAAAGCCCCCATGATGATGGACGGCAACTTTAAGCCCGGCTTCCGCATCAATCTGCACATCAAGGATCTCAACAACGCGCTGGATACCGGTCACGACGTGGGCGCGCCCTTGCCGCTGACCGCCGCCGTGATGGAGATGATGCAGTGGCTCAAGGCAAACGGCCACGAAGGCGAAGACCACAGCTCGCTGGTTCGCTATTACGAGAACCTTGCGAACACGGACGTAAGGAAATAAGACGCGACCCCTTGCAGCAGGGCTTCGGCCAAAGGAGAGCATTCGATGAAAGCGGTCTATTATTTGGGCGACGACCATATGGCGATGCGGGATATCCCCGTACCGCAGCCGAAGGCGGATGAGTATCTGGTGCGCATCGACGCATGCGGCGTTTGCGGCTCGGATTTTGAAGGGTTTCTAGGCAAGACCGGCAGACGCATCGCCCCCATGATCATGGGTCATGAATGCGCGGGCACCATCGTGGAGGCGCCGGCGGGCGGAATGTTGGAACTCGGCCGTCCCGTGGTGATTTTCCCGAAATTCTTCTGCGGCACATGCCCCACCTGCCTTTCCGGCAAACAAAACCTCTGCCCCAACGCCAAGTTTATGGGCGTGATGGACTTTGACGGCGCGATGACGGAATATGTCTGCGTCAGGGAAGAATATCTCGTGCCGTATTACGGCGTGGGCGCGGATGTGGCGTCCCTTGCGGAGCCGGCGGCGGTGGCGTATAACGGCGTCGCCAAGCTTAGCGACGCACAGATCCACGACGCGGAAAGCATACTGCTCGTGGGCGCGGGCACCATAGGGCTCTTAGCGCTGCTGTGGCTTAAATACCGCGGCGCGAAGCGCGTGATCGTAAGCGACGCGTCGGACTTTCGGCTTTCGCTTGCGCGGCGCATGGGTGCGGACGACACGATCAACCCCATGACCTGCGGCGATTTCGAAGCCGCGATCGCCGCCATGACGGACGGCGCAATGTGCGATCTGTCGGTGGAGGCTGTGGGCATCAGCGCCACGGCGCAGGCGTCCATAGACGCGCTCAAGCTTGCGGGCACCGCCGTTTGGATCGGCAACGCCGCCAAGATGGTATCCGTCAACATGCAGTACGTGGTCACCAAGGAGCTTTGCATCAAGGGGAATTACATTTACTCACCCGAGGATTTTCGGACGTGCGTGAAGCTTTTATCCGAACAGGCGATCCGCGCGGACGCTTTGATAACGCATCATTTGAACATGAGCCGGGGCGTCGAGGCCTTCGAGCTTCTCAAGAACAACAAGGACGGAACTACGGTCAAGGTCATTCTTACCAATTCGTAAACAGGTAAATTTGTAAACACAATCCCGAACCTTGCCGGGCAGCGCCCGGCGGCAGGCTGCGCAGCAGCCTGTGCAATTCCAAAGAAAGCAAGTGCTTTTCACACTGCGTGCTCTCTCGGGCTATCCTGCCCGGTTTGCAAATCATACACAAAAAGGAAAGGGGAAAAATGATGAAGAAAACTCTCGCTATTCTGCTTGCTCTTAGCATGGCTTTGAGCTTGGTCGCCTGCGCGGCTCCCGCCGCTCCGGCGCCCGCAGCGCCCGCACCCGCCGCGGAGGCTCCCGCAGCACCGGCGGCTG
>CAZNAL010000116.1:0-1788 GCA_964571055.1 uncultured Oscillospiraceae bacterium
AATGCTTATCAGGCATCGCGCCGCCTCCTAACGGTCAGGATTGTCCGTTTGCAGGATTCCCATACTATCGTCCTTCGCGTATGCGCGTCTATCCCAGCAGCAGCACGGTAAAATCGTTCACGTTCGTGCCCGTGGGACCCGTGACGATCAAACCGTCCACAGCCTGTAGGGCGTGATACGCGTCGTTTTGTTCCAGCACCTCCGCGATGCGGATGTTTTTTGCAAGCAGCCGTTGCCGTGTGTTCCCGTCCACATACCCGCCGGCGGCGTCCGTGGGGCCGTCCGTGCCGTCGGAGCCAACGGAAAAGATCGCGCAGCTTTCTAACCCCGCAATGCCCTCCGCCGCCGCAAGCGCAAGCTCTTGGTTGCGTCCGCCAAGCCCGTTGCCGGTCAGCTTTACGACGGTCTCCCCGCCGACGATGAACGCAAGCGGCGTTTCCGTTCCCGCGTGAAAGCGCGCCACAGACGCAAGAAAGCGCCCCGCTTCCCGGGCGATACAATCCATGGAAGCCGTGAGCACCGTGGGCGCGTAGCCCAGCGTTTCGCAAACCTCCGCCGCCTTTTTGCATAGCTGCCGGACGCTACCCGTGATGACGGTTTCCGTGTTCGTAAGCGTCTTGGGCGTTTCCTGCTCCAAGGCGCGCAGGGCTTCGCTTGAAAAGCGCAGCGCGTACTTTTCTCGGATGGCAAGCGCTTGGGCGCAGGTGGAAGCGTCCGCGACGGCGGGACCCGAGGCGATCATATCGAGCGGATCGCCCAAAATATCCGAAAGCACGACGGAAAACAGCCGCGCCGGCATACAGTGCGAAGCAAACCTCCCGCCCTTGACGCGGGAAAGGCGCTTGCGCACCGTATTCATCTCCACAATATCCGCGCCGCAGCCGAGCATTTGCTTGGTAATATCCTGTAGCTCCTCCTCGGATATGACGGGGGATTCAAACAAGGCCGAGCCGCCGCCCGAAAGCAAAAACAGCACCGTGTCCGTTTCGCGCAAGCTCTCGGTCAATGCAAGCGCCTCCTGCGTGGCCGCAAAGGAGTTCGCGTCCGGGATGGGATGCCCCGCCTCGCGTATGCGCAAAGCCCCGATCTCACCCTTGGCGTGGCCGTATTTGGTGATGACGACGCCGTCCTCGATCCTTCCGTCCAGCGCGGCGTACGCCGCTTGCGCCATCTGCCACGCGGCTTTGCCCGCGGCGACGAGAAATACCCGTCCCGTAAAGACTTTGCCCTCCAGCGCGCGCGCCACGGCGGCGTCGGGCAGGGCGGAACGAATCACCGCGTCGATGATCGTTTGCGCGTCTTTTCGCATCGCGTCTTTTTCCTTCACTGCTATTCCTCTCCTTCGATCAAGCTAGTATAGATACAGGGCGATCCCTTTTTCATGCCGCATTCGTCGCAGTTGGTCGCGTTGCAGCGCGCGCGCATACAGTCATAGCACAGCGCGCAGCCGGGGATGTAGCAGCTCGAGGAAACATAGAGATTGGCGATCTCGGGGTGCAGCCAAACCATATCGCACCCACAAGCCGCGCAATGCAGCTCCGACGCTTGCTCCTCCGGCGGGTTGATGGTATCGTCGGCTGCAATGTACCACCAATCGATCATACGGCGCGCCTGCATCGCCGCAAGCCCCGCCGCCTCGATTTGCTCCGCAGTCGCGTTCTTGGGGCAGGAAAAAAGGAATTCCTTCTCCTCGCCGGACGCGGTTTTGATATAGCCTACATAGTCTCGCATGTCTTTTCTCCCCGCGCGCTTACGCCTCCGCACAGCAGCCGTCGATGGCGGCAAGCT
>CAZNAL010000116.1:1798-3800 GCA_964571055.1 uncultured Oscillospiraceae bacterium
GCTGAATGGCTTTTCGGTCAGTATGCCCAAATTTTCCTTGATCTGCAAGGGCTTTGACGCACCGATCAGCACGCTCGTCACCACGCCGTCGCGCAAAACCCAGCGAAGCGCCATCTGTGCAAGCGTTTCCCCGCGCGAAAGCGCAAGGTCGTTGAGCGCAAGGATACGGCGCAGCGTTTCCGGCGTTAGGCTTGCGGGCTTGAGATACCGCCCGTCGCGCGCCATGCGGCTGTCCGCCGGAACGCCGTGCAGATACTTGTCCGTAAGCAGCCCCTGCGCAAGCGGGCTAAAGGCAATGACGCCCTTCCCCGCCGTCTGCGCCGCGCGCTTGAGCCCGTTTTGCTCGACCCTCCGATCCAGTATAGAATACCGGCATTGGTTGATGATGAAGGGGCAGCGCAGCGCGTCCAATATGGCGGCGGCGCGCAGCATGGTTTCGCCATCGTAATTGGATAAGCCGATATAGAGCGCCTTCCCCTGCCGCACAATATCCGATAACGCAAGCATGGTTTCCTCCAGCGGCGTGTCCGGATCGGGTCTGTGGTGATAGAAAATATCCACATAGTCTACGCCAAGGCGGCACAGACTTTGGTCAAGGCTCGCGATGAGATACTTGCGACTGCCGTGGTCGCCATACGGCCCCGGCCACATATCGTAGCCCGCCTTGGTGGAAAGCAGCAGCTCGTCCCGATAGGCGCGCAGCTCCTCCCGAAGGATGCGCCCCAGCGTCGCTTCCGCCGCACCGTAGGGCGGACCGTAGTTGTTGGCGAGGTCAAAATGTGTGATCCCGTAATCAAACGCCGTAAAGCAAAGCGCGCGCGCGTTGGAAAAATCGTCGTCCGCGCCGAAGCCGTGCCAAAAGCCAAGCGATACAAGCGGCAGCTTCAAACCGCTTTGCCCGCAGCGCGCGTAGCGCATAGCTTGATACCTTGCAGCGTCAGCCGTATACTCCATGCGCGCCTCCTATGATTTTTGCGCCAGATACTCCAGCGCCTCCTTGTAGCCTGCAAACCCCTTACCGGTGATGGTTTTTTCACACGCCATGCCCGCGTAGGACACCTGCCGAAACGCTTCGCGCGTCTCCACGGCGGAAAGGTGCACCTCCACGGCGGGCAGCGCCACAGCCTTGAGCGCGTCCAGTATCGCGACGCTCGTGTGCGTATAGGCCGCGGGGTTGATAACGATGCCGTCCATCCTCCCATATGCCTGTTGTATGGCGGTCACCAGCGCGCCCTCGCTGTTGGATTGCACGCACTCCACCTGAACGCCAAGCGCGTCGGCGGCGCTTTGGATGTAAGCAAGCAGCGCTTCGTAGGTTTCCCGCCCGTAGATCGCGGGCTCCCGAATGCCCAGCATGTTGATGTTGGGGCCGTTGAGAACCAAGATGCTTCGCAAAAATACCACTCCTTACGATTTGTTTTTTGTCGTCCCAAGGCGCACCGCCTGAAAGGCGTTGCCCGTATAAACGGCGAAGCGGTTGCCGCCCGCCTGCTTGGCGCTATACATGGCGGCGTCCGCGTTGTGATAAAGATCGTCGTAGCTGTTCGCCATGCGTCCTGTGTAGGCGATCCCCGCGCTTGCGGACACCCCGATGGAAAGCTTGCCGTCGGTGATGCTTTGCTTGAGCCCGCGCACAAGCTGCTCTACCTTATCCTCGATCCAGCGCCGATTGCTGATCTCGTGAAAGAACACGATAAACTCATCGCCGCCAAGGCGCGCCACATAATCCTCACGGCGCAAGACGCTCCGAAGCGTCGCCGAGATGTTCATCAGCAGCTTATCGCCGTAGGCGTGGCCAAGATTGTCGTTGACGGCTTTAAAATGGTCGATGTCTATCAGCACTAGAGCGCACAGCTCATCCGTATCCTGCAAATACCCGCCGATGTCCCGCTCGGCGGCGCCGCGCGTATACAGCCGCGTAAGACCGTCCGTATCCCGCTGCCGCTTGATGCGCGTTTGGTAGCGCAGCTCCCGCAGCCTGTCGGCGGTATTCCTGCGCGAG
>CAZNAL010000116.1:3810-5091 GCA_964571055.1 uncultured Oscillospiraceae bacterium
AAAGCAGCTAAGCGCGAATGCCGTCAAGCCGCTTGCACAGTCCAAAAGCGCGCCCGGGTGCCCCTTTGTGTAGACGGCGCTCGCGCAGTACAGCAGCGTAACGAAAGCCCAGAACAGAGTTAGACGCCCCGGCTTGTCCAGTATCAGCAGGGCGGACGCGACCATCACGATACAAGGTGCGACGGCGCTGCCGTCCTGATAGGCAAAAAAGCTTAGGTAGATCGCGATTAGAAACGTGATAAAAAACAGCGTGTAATAGATTTCTATGGGAAAATCCCGCTGTCCCCGCATAATCAGCACGCAAAGCACCCTGCCCAGCACGCATAGCGCGGAAAGAAAAATATAAGCCGCGCGTCCGGCGCGCAGCATAGGCAAAAAAAACGAGCACGCCGAAAGCAGCGCGCACACGATGGCGCCGAACAGGCACGAAGCGCTGCATTGCGTGCAGTTAATAACGTTCAGCTGCAACTTGAATTGCCTGAACATAAAGGGCGGCGTTCTACCGTATTGGAATTGCCGAAGAAGACGCACAAGCAAGCCTTCCCCGGAGCGTTCCCGCGTTTCGATGATTCCGGCTCCTTCCCATGCGCAGTCTATTTATTATACCGTATCCGTCGGGAAATTGCGAGAGCCGCAATGGTATATCTATGGGGACGCTACCGGTAGCTTTCATCGTCAATATAACAATATCCGTATTCATGCTGCACGGCGGATGCCTTCGCGCTCGCCAACGCGTTGTTCAATACCTCCATATTCGGGAGAATATCGTCGGAACAGATAAGATTGCCCAGCGCTTTTTCCATTTCATACACGTTTTTTATAAGCACAGCCTGCGTCACGCGCTCCTTAATGGGGGTGTGCAAATAGGCTAAAATCAGCTGCAATATCGCGTTGGGAGAGCTGCCGTGCTCCCCGTAGAACAGATACACCAAGGCGCGTTTGCTTGAAACGGGTATTTGGTTTAAAATCGTTTGAAACGCCGCTTGGATCTTTTCTTCTTCGTCCGTGCTTTTGATCGCGTTCAATTCATCCGGGAACATGTAGGAAAGATAGTATGGAAAAGGATTTGTTTGTAAGATGCGAAACCATTCAAGGCTTTGAAAAAAGGATGGCGAGCTAATCCCGCTCTCCCAGTTCTGTATGGTTTTTCTGGATACGCCCAGCTCTAACGCCATGTACTCCTGCGACCTTCGAGCCTTTATCCTCTTCTAGCAAGAATACTCCCGCCTCTATAGGCGGGGGATGAATTGCGCCGCTCTTACGAGCAACGCACCCACCCAC
>CAZNAL010000117.1:0-4953 GCA_964571055.1 uncultured Oscillospiraceae bacterium
ATGTTGAGTGCGGGCGCTGTAAGCGGGTCTTCTATGCCTTGCGGCACGGCGGTATCCTGCCAGTCGATCTCCAGCTTATATCCGCGCGGAGCAATCTCCTCCGTCAGATACAGATCGAGTATGTTGTCCGTCTCGTCAACGGTAACGTTTGCAGGATCGATCTCATAGGTGTGACCGGCCATGCCCTCGGGCTTTAAGCGCACCGTGTAGTTGCCCTTATCTCTTAGCAGCGTGAAATTCTCGCCCGTGATCGTCAGATGCCGGTTGCCCTTATAATAAACAACGTCCGGCTCCGCGCCCGTAAAACTGATCGCGGGAACATTGCCATCCGTGCCGGGCAGCAGGATATAGACGCTTTTGGAGCCGAGCTCGTTATCCGCGACCAGCTTCCCCTGCGCCGCCTCCGGCATGTTGAACACCTTGATCTCTACCTTGGAATAGCACGCGCTTTCCTGTACGGCAGCTTGAAAATAGAAATCCGTTAGCTGCGTGCGCCCCACGGAAAAGTTATCCACATAAACGATGTAAGGCTCTGTGCGCGAGGTTGCGTATGGGAGCGGTTCCCCGCCGCTGCCAAGCGGCGTGATGCCCTTGCCGGGATAGACGGCGATCGCCACTCTCTCAAAATCCTTTGCGCCCGCCTGCACGTAATTCTGCACGTTGGTTTTTATGATGAACTTGCCGTTTTCCCGATTGTCAATGGGGGAAATATAGTTCGTCTTGGCGGCGTTCAGCTCGAGCGACATAGGCGAACTCGTATTGACCGCCATGTGCTCCTCCAGCGTAACCGATTCGTTGGAATACACGCCGTAATAGGTAGAAAACGCGCCTTCCTGACCCGCCTCCACGCTTCCCATGTCGAAATAGAGCGCCATCGCGCTGTCCGCCGTAAGATAGCTCGCGTTGTTGGCATTCGTAAAGGTAAGCGTATTATCCGGGTCGTTGAAATCAAAGAGCGTCTTCGCTAGATTGTTCCAATGCGCAAACGCAAGCCGGTAGGGCTTGAACCTTGTCGCCATGGAATAGGCGGTAATCCCGGGCTGCGCCGGATCGTCATAGGCGAAGAAATTATCCGGTATGAAATCCGGCGACGCCTTTGTCGCATCCAGCACGCATTCCTTGTTGATGGGGCGCAGCGCGCCCGCGGCGTCGAGCACCTCGTACTGCGCGCAGTCCTTTTCGCCCAGCGCCGTATCCAGCAGCACGCGCGCCTTAAAGCTTACAGGCGCGCTTTTGCCGTTCATTACGGAATAACTAATGAGCACCGTTCCGTGCTGTTCGCTGCCCGAATTGGCAAGCTCGATGCGTTGGATGAAGGTGTACCCGTCCACGCTCCACGTGCAGGTAATGCCGCTTTCATCCTGTACGGTCTGCACAGGCGTCGCCGGGCCCGCGTAGCCATAGTCGCCGCCGAAAAGATACTGCGTTTTGGCGCCGCTGCCGTCCGTCACCTCAAAAGAGGTGAAGGAGGTATCGTAATCGTCGCGGTGAAACAGCAGCTTTTTATTGGAGTCGTCTTTATTGAGCTTGTCGCCGTCCGTGGTCAGGATGGAGAAGCCGCCGTTCTTTGCGGATACCACGACCTTGATCGCTTTGTTCTCGAGCGTATAGGTCTGCGTCGCCGCCGCCATAGCCGTAACGAGCGACAGCGGCAGCGCGCCAAGCAGCAGGAGAAGCGCAAGCAACAGTGTAAAGGTTCTTTTCATAACGCTCTGTGTCATTTGCTTTCCCTCCTCACTGCTGAATGTAAAGATACGTCAGGAAGCTGGCGCGGCTCTGCGTCACCAGCAGCACCGTATAAAGCCCGTTGCTCGGGAAGGTGTACGGATTTCCGGTGATCTTCTGCGCGCTCTTCATCTGTCCCTCGGTCTTCTTGCCCGCGGCAGCATAGATGCTGTAGGGCTCGTTGGCCGTTCTCAGGTTGCTTACGGTAAAGTTCACCGCGCGCGTGCCCGTGAGCACGGTGGTATATTGACTATACAGCTTTACGCCGTTTGCGCTGATCTCCGGCTCGCTTCCGTCATACACGCGCACATAGCCCGTGACCGTGCGCTTGTTGTGCGCGCCGTCTTCCGCCGTATACTTGACGCTGTATTCGCCCGCCACGCCAAGATCAACGTTAGACGTGTCAATGGTCAGCGTCGGAGCCTCCGGCTTGTTGTCCGTGACCGTTACGCTGCCTTGGAGCAGCGTGTTCAGTTCCGAAGCTGCCGATCCCTTCGCGATGCTCACGGTAACGGGGTTCAAGCTGATCGTGGGCGAAATCTTATCGACGCATTCCACGGCTACCGTGGCGAAGGTGAGCCAGCCCACATTGTCCTTGCCGATCAGGCAGTAGCGGCCGTTCTGTGAGACGAGGAAGTCCGCAGGAGCCCCCACCGCCGTTTCGCTGGGCGCGTGGATGGGTTCCCATCTATCGTCGTCGTCCGGCGTAGACGCGGCGATTTGCTCCAGCGTTTCCGCTTCGGCGTAATCCACCAGCATCAGCCTGCCCGCCTCGCTCAGGCTCGCGGATATTTTCGCTTTTCCGCCCGCTTGAGCCTCGACCCCGCCCAGCACGATGATGGGCGGTGTGCTGTCGATCTTTGTGAGCGTCCCCTTCACCTCGCTGACGTTGCCCGCGCGATCCGCAAAGGAGAAGCTGTAATCCCCGTTCTTCGTAACGATCTTATTGACAGACCTGACGGCTTTATACTGCTTTGTTCCCGCATCCCGCACCATGATATCCTCGTCTGCGTTGATCGTGAATTTCACCTGCGCGGAAGCGTCGTTGTCCGGATCGTCGGGCTCGGTCGTGACCGTGAGAGTGGGCGACGTTTTGTCGATAACGCCCGCGGCAAGGCCGAGATGCTTGTATTGGCCGGGGTTATCGCGGTTGTCGAAAGAGCCTTCCAGCGTGTTGAGGGATCTGTATCTGAGCGTTACGTCAAACCCGCTCTCCTTAAAGGTGATGGTCGCGTGCGTGCTGTTTTGCTGGGTGACGACCGCCTTGTCCGGGGGAACGTTGCCGCTGCCGTGGGTTCGATAGATCAACGCGCTGCCGTCGGAACTGATGACCACATCTTTATCGAACCTGAGGAACACGCTCACGTCGGTATTGACGGGGCCTTCCGTCGGTTGCTCAAAGCGCACGGGGTCATCCTTGTTGTTATCCGGATCGCCTACCTCGCTCCCCGGCTTTCCGGGCGACCAGCCGAGCACCGTCGCCGTCGCGGTGACGTCGTCGATGCTGTCCACCAAAATCTCTGCATGGCCTTCCACGCCGTTTTTATCCACAAAGTCGAACGGATACGTTCCGTTTTGCGTGAATGTGCGCGCAAACCTGCCGTCCGTCTGCATCACAAAGCCCTGTGAAGCGTCCTTTGCGCGAATGGTTTTGCCGACGTTGTTCGGGTCTGTGTTGTCGTTCACCTTTACGATAACGCGCTTTGCGTAGAAACCGACGTTTTCCACCTCGGGTTGGCCCACAACTTCGGGCGGCTCAGTGTCGATCTTGTTTACGCTTACCTGTATGCGTTCCGGCTGATTTCCTTTCGCGTCCGCCAGCACAACGGTAAAGTCCCTGTTATCGTTAATGAGTACGGCATTCCCCACGATCTGTACACCGGTGATGGTATCAGTCCCCGTGTTGTAGGATTTCTCCGTACCGTCGCCGGCACTCAGCAGCAGACGGTAGCCGCTCGGGGCGCTCACCGCAAAGGTCAGCTTCAACCCGGCGCTTGCTTCGCAGTTGGCTATACACGCGTCAAGCGATCCTCTGCCGGGCTGCGTAAAATCGGGGTCAAAACTGCCGCAGGGCGTATAAACGCCGTTTTGCAGCATGGAAATATCCACGGAATACGAAAGGGGCGGATTACCCTCAACTACCGGTGCGCTCATCGTAACGGGAAGCCTTGCCGTAAGCGTGTTGCCCTCGTTGCCCGCCGCGTCCTGATAGGTAAAGGTATGCGAAGTATCCTCGCCCGGTATAAAGGTATAGCTTATGCCGCCGCCCGTGATGTCGTTAATATCCTCGTCGGCTTCCACCCACGCGGTAACGCTGCCCGTGGTGCTGTCTTTGTCACCAAGCGCCGCCGCTTTTTCACCGTCCGTGCAGGTGATGCCCCATTCGGAGAAATGCCAGTACAGCGTGCCCTGCGGCGCGGTGTTGTCGATATTATCGATCGTGATGGGCACACTGCGCCATTCGTTGTTTGTTCTGGTCAGCTTAACGCTGAACGTCGTATTCGCGCTGACCGTCAGCGTCGCGTGCTTGTTGTCCGCCGAAACGGTATAGCTCGCGCGGTCGGAATTTATGCCCGTAATCTCAAGGCTTGCAAGCTCTTGGTTGCCGCTGATATCCACATCCACGGTGACGGGGCCCTTGGTCGGCCTCGTCTCGGAACGGGTCACCTTCATTTCATAAGCGCCGATCAGGGCGTTGACGGCATCTTTATCCAAATCAACAAGGAAAGACTTGCCCATCGCGTTGACGATTTCATAGCGCTTGGTGTCGGTTAGCTTTTCATACAGATACAGCGGCTTCCATGCCGAATATGCCCCCACGGTCTCCTCTTCCGCATTCGCCATCATATACGGCGTAGCACAACCGACTACCGCCATCATCAGCGTGCCGTTGGCTTCCTTTACCACCGCTGGTATTCTTGTATCTCCGGTCGCTGTCGCCAGTCCTATGATTTGCATGTCTTTGGTGTCCTCGGCGCGGTTGCCGACCTTGTCTTCTACCTTAAGCGTCACGTCCTGACTGTACATGCTCACTTGCGAAGGATGCGTCGTCGGGCAGCCCGCTTTGACCTCGACCTCCACTTTATCCGCATCCGTTCTTGTAACGGACGCAAAGTACAGGCCGTTTTCGGGCTGTTTTGTCGTGTAGACAAACGTATCGCCCACGGTCCTCGGTATCTGCACCGGAAGCTCGATCCAATCCCCGTTATAACCGTCAACATAGCTTAA
>CAZNAL010000118.1:0-4857 GCA_964571055.1 uncultured Oscillospiraceae bacterium
CTACGTTGATTACACTACTATCAATATCAATCGTAATGGATGTCAATTTACTTTTGCGCATTCGAGCGGTGTAAGGCGGCGCACGATATAATCGGTACCGTTCGTCATGGGAATAAGCCTGTCGCTGTACGCGTCCTGTCCATTGAAACCACTCGGATGCGCCCCGGTAGCGATAGTACCGGCGACCTCCTGATATGGCTGATTGACGATAGGCGCGTCCTTATAATCCCGGGCTTGCAGCGTTGGCGCTTGCTCTTCCGTTATCTGCGTATAGCAGCCGGTAGTCATGGCATACGCCACGGCATGGCGGTCGGCAGCGTCCAGCGTAAACGAAATATCTTCGTTTATGCCGCTGCCCTGCGGACCGTTCTTATCCGCGCGTCCTATCATGGAGCCTTGCAGCGCGACCACAGCGATCCCGCCTTGATTACAGCCGGGATTACCGCCGTTTTCGTCCAGCGTCCGCGCCGTTTCAGCTTCGTAAATACCGCTGTGCGGATTATCCGAAAGCATAGCATTGCTTCTGTCGGAGGAAATGCCGTAAGCCTGCAGAACGCAGGGCTGAAACAGCGTTTGGTCGTTATTGCAGGAAAGCGTCGCGGAAATATCATCCTGTATAAGAGCGCCTTTGCCACCGCCCTCACAACCTGTCCGTATCTTCAGCGTCTTGGGTGTATCCAAAACGAGCGGCGTGTTCATGCCGCCTGTACCCATTCGGTAAGTCAGCGTTTGTACCGTGCCGCTCTCTTTGATCTTGCAGCGGCCGTCTATGGGGTGGTTCTCTATCGCCACAGCGGCGGGTACGACTCCGGCGCGGAGAGTAGGCGACATTTCTTCTTCAAATCCTATACTGCGGCTCTTTGCAGAATGCTCCGTGCAGAAGCCGGCTGCGGCAAGAACACAGGGCGGGTGATGTGCCTCAGCTCGAAGCGTACTGGTAACGTTTTCCGTAACATCCATCCTGTTGCCGCCCTGATCGTTCAACACCATCGTGTTTTCAAATGCGAAGTTGTCCCCGTTGTATGCACCGGCGTTGCCATTCCACTTTGTTCCGTAGGACGCGTAAAGTGTGGAGGCTACTCTGTCATTACAGCCTGCCGCTCCAGCGCTTTCTTCAGCATATCCGGCAGTTCCTTGCCTCGCGCAGCAGCCCGTCTTAATATCCCTTGACATGCCTTCGCGCTCAAATAGTATTTCTCCGGCACGTTCACCGATAAGATCTGCGACAAGGTACACGCGGCGGCGGCGTTGGGCGACGCCGAAATATTGCGCGTCGATAACGCGGTACGCAATGCTCCATCCGTTTCCCATGTACACATCGGCGTAAGGCCAGACTCCCTTTTCAGGCGCAGGCACCTCGGCGGACGGCTCACATATGCCGCAGAACGCTTCGAGCACTGCTTTGAAGTCGTTTCCGCCGTTTGAACTGAAGCAGCCGGGAACATTTTCCCAGACCGCGTATCTTGGATACTCTCCATGTGTCGCTTCCCTCATTTCCCGGATGATCCGTATTGCTTCATAGAAAAGGACGGACTGCTGTCCGCCCAGGCCGGCTCGTTTTCCCGCGATAGACATATCCGTGCAGGGCGAACCGAAGGTGATGATATCGACCGGCTCCAGCTTCGCACCGCTGAGCGTTGAGACGTCGCCGTAGTGCTTTATGCTTGGAAGCCGCTTCGTCGTTACGCGTATGGGGAACGGCTCTATCTCCGATGCCCACACGGGCTGTATGCCGCAGAGGATGCCGCCGAGCGGGAATCCCCCGGAACCGTCAAACAGGCTCCCCAGCGTTAATGTCTGCATCTGCCGTCACCTCCCCGTATCTTAGCTGCGTACCATCTCTCACCAGAAATACAGCATCGGCCGAACCTGCCTGCTCGATATAGCGCTTCACGATGACATCGCAGTATTTCTCGTCCAGTTCTATCGTGTGGCATATCCGCTCCGTCTGCTCACAGGCGATAAGCGTGCTGCCGCTCCCGCCGAAGGGGTCGAGCACGATGCAGTTGGACATGCTGCTGTTCAGAATTGGATACGCGAGCAGCGCCACAGGCTTCATCGTCGGATGGTCGGCGTTCTTTTTGGGCTTTTCAAACTCCCAGATCGTTGTCTGCTTGCGATCGGAATACCAGTTATGCTTGCCGCTCTTCTTCCAGCCGAAAAGCACAGGCTCATGCTGCCATTGATACGGCGAGCGCCCCAATACCAGCGAGGGCTTTTTCCATATGCAGCAGCCCGAAAGCTGAAAACCCGCTTCCGCGAATGCCTTGCGGAAGTTCAAGCCTTCCGTGTCAGCATGGAATACATAGATAGAAGCGTCCTGCGCCATCGCCGCTTCGGTATTGGTGAATGCCGAGAGCAGGAAGGAATAGAACGCTTCGTCTTTCAGGTTATCGTTTTTGATTTTGCCCGCTGTGCCTTCGTAGTTCACGTTATAAGGCGGGTCCGTCACGACAAGGTTGGCCTTCTGTCCATCCATGAGCAAAGAAAAAGACTCCGCTTTTGTGGAGTCTCCGCAGAACAGCCGGTGCCGTCCGAGCAGCCACAGATCGCCTTGCTTGGATATCGGCGGTTTTTCAAGCTCCGCGTCCACATCGAAATCGTCCTCTTTGACGTTTTCATCCGGAGACAACAGCTTGTTCAGTTCCTCCGGGGTAAAGCCCGTCAGTGACATATCGAAGTCAACACCCTGCAAGCCCTCGATCTCCACGCGCAGCATCTCTTCATCCCAGCCGGCGTCCAGCGCCATGCGGTTATCCGCAAGGATATAGGCTTTCTTCTGTGCTTCCGAAAGATGGTCGGCAAACACACAGGGCACTTCGGCTATGTTTTCTTCCTTTGCCGCAAGTACCCTGCCGTGACCCGCTATGATGTTGTACTGCCTGTCTACGATGACGGGGTTGATGAATCCGAATTCTCTGAGCGAGGAGCGCAGCTTCGTTATCTGTTCCTTCGAATGCGTCCTCGCATTATTGACGTAGGGGATAAGCTTATCTGTGGAAACAAGTTGCAGTTCAGACGTTGTTTGCATATGCTAGTGCCGCCTTTCTAAGCATGTCGGCTTTATCCGTCTTTTCCCAAGGCAGCCACGGCTTCCCGAAGTGACCGTAAACTGAAGTGTCAGCGTATTTAATGCACTGCAACTCCAAGTCTTTTATAATAGCGGAAGGACGCACATCGAATACGTCCAACACAGCCTTGAGGATATCCGCGTCGGGCAAACCGCTGGTACCGAAGCAGTTCACGTCCACAGCCACAGGATTCGCTTTCCCGATGGCGTAGGCTAAGCAGACCTCGCAGCGTTCGGCAAGTCCGGCAGCTACGATGTTCTTCGCGATATAGCGCGCCATGTATGCGCCAGAGCGGTCTACCTTGGTCGGGTCCTTTCCGCAGAACGCGCCGCCGCCGTGAGAGGCAAGTCCGCCGTAAGAGTCTACCATGAGCTTACGTCCGGTCAGACCGGTATCTGCGGCGGGGCCTCCCTCAACAAAGCGTCCGGAGGGGTTTACGAGTATATCCGTTTCACCGTTGATAGGGAAATCCTTGAAGGCAGGCTTAAGTACCTTGGATATGATCTCGCGTTCCAGATCCACATGGGAGATATCCGGAACATGCTGTGTTGAAACGACGATGCTGGTAACGGAAGAAGGTCTATCGCCCTCATACATAACTGTTACCTGTGCTTTTCCGTCTGACAGGATGCCGCTGATATCACCGTTCTTCCTTGCCGTTGCTAGACCGTGCGTGATCCTGTTGGCAAGCACAACGGGCAGCGGCAGCATCTCGGTGGTCTCGTTGGTAGCGTAGCCATACATGATGCCCTGATCGCCAGCGCCGAGTTCGCCGATACCCATGCCGCGCGTTTCGAGAGCCTCGTCCACGCCGGCAGCGATGTCTGCACTCTGACTGTGCGTATATACATCGATTCTGAAATCAGTAGGATCGTAGCCGACGGAGGAAAGCACGCTGCGTACCGTCTTTCGGATGGTAATGGTCTCCTTGCAGGTGATCTCGCCAGCGATGATGATGTGGCCCTTGGTGGCGAGCACTTCACAGGCGACGCGGCTTTCGGGATCTGCGCTGATGCAAGCGTCCAGAATGCTGTCAGCGATGAGGTCACAGAGCTTATCCGGGTGCCCCTCGGTGACGCTTTCCGCTGTTTTGTAAGAAATCTGATTCATGGTTTTCTCCTTTTCAGTTTTATTTTGCGCCCTTGCGGGCAGAGAGCAGCCGCTCCATTACATCGTCCTGCGGGTTACCTACAAAAGCCGTGGTGCAGTTTTGCTTCACAATGTCAAAAAGCTCATACCACAGCAGATTCGCCTGCTTCTGAAAAGACTGGCTCATCTGTACGAATGGGCTTGTGATCGCGCCGCCGGTTGTGGGATGCTTTCCCAAGAGACCGTAGGTACTGATAGCCTCCTCGCACTGAATGAAACGTGCAAATGCCTGCGCATATGCCTCGAGCAAGCGCGGGTTCACGAGCTTCTCACAGCCGCGCGCCTTGAGCCAGTTCCATGTTTCTGTATATATCGCGTCAGCGCCCAACGGTTTCCCGTCACGCTGCTGTGCGCGAAGGTAGTCGCTTGGGTTTGGCATATCCTCGCCACGCAGATCGGCGGCACCGCTCAACTCGTCGCCGCTCAACTCGGTAATGTGAAAATCCAGTATTTCTGCTTTCTTCCCTGTGGCGATCTTATCCGCCAGCGCAGCCGGTTTATCTCCGGCGCGCACGCGTCTGCCGCCTCTGTTCGTTCCGTCTTTCGCCATATCGGCGTACCTCCTTTTTCCCCAATTTGGGGTTAATCCACCGTTTGAACCGGTTTTTTAGCGCACGCTAGCCCATGCCGCTGTCCT
>CAZNAL010000119.1:0-4792 GCA_964571055.1 uncultured Oscillospiraceae bacterium
TATCAGGAAGGCTCCAACGTGGATATGGCGCAGGAGATGACGCGGCTCATCCGCACCCAAAGGGTGTTCTCGCTGGTTTCAAGCGCGCTGACGACGGCGGACGAAATGGATCATCAGGCGAATACCATCCGCAGATAAGCTAGGCGGAATCGCACGCGAAAGGAGTAACGGGAATGGCGTTAAAAAAATGCAAAACATGCGGTGCGCTCTTTGATAGCATCGGCACGCCCTTTTGTCCGGCATGCGTCAAGGAGATGGACTACAAATACAGGGTCGTGCGCGATTATCTCTACGATAACCCCGATCAATCGGTGGAGGAGGTCGCGGAGAACACGGATACGCCCGAGTGGATGATTATGTATTTTCTGCGGGACGCGCGCCTCACCATGAAAAACGCGAGCGGGCTGATCCGCTGCGATCAATGCGGCAGGGCGATCACCTCGGGCAGGTTTTGCGACGAATGCGCGGCGAAGCTGGGCATGAAGGTGCGCGGGGCACAGGAGGCCATACGCGCGGGCTTTACAGGACCGCGCATGCATACCCTCGAGGAAGAACGGAATAACGCGGGCGGCAGCCCGAGAGGAAATAATAAATAATACGATCCGCCGGCGGGGGAGCCGCGCGGAGAAAGGGGAACCTCAAGTGAAGATCAACGAAGTATACTCCGTTGTGGGGCAGTATCAAACCACGCGCACGCAGCGCGCGCAGACGCAGAAGCCTGTGAGCATGGGAACGGATAAGGTGGAGATTTCAGGCTTTGCCAAGATCTATTCCGACGCCATGGCCGCGGCGCGCAAGGACGCGCCCGCGGACGGCGCGTATGAAGCGCGCGTGAGCGACATCGCGTCGCGCATGCAGGCGGGAACCTACAGCGTCAGCGCCGAGGACGTCAGCGCCAAGATACTGGGTCTGTAAGCGCCTATGATGGAGAAGGTGCTCGCGCAGCTCTTGGAGCTGGGAAAAGTATATACGCAGCTGCTTTCTTTGGCGCGAGAGAAAACCGACGCCCTTACCCGAGACGACCTAAAAGCCCTCGGCGATGTGACGAAGCGGGAGGAGGAAGCCTCCGATCAGGCCTTCAAGCTGGAAAACGAGCGCATGGGCGTGGTGAACCAGCTGGCCATGATGTGGGGCATGCAGCCCGAAAACGTTACGGTATCCTTTATGGCGAGCCAATGCCGGGGCGAACTTTCCATACAGCTTACCCGCGCGGCGGAGCAGCTATTGGACTGCTTGCAGCTTCTAAGACGCCAGAACGAGACCAACGCGCGCTTGCTTGAGATCAAGCTGCGGCTTGCGGCGTTCGTGATGGACGCGGCGCGCGACACCAGCGCGGGACCCGGCACCTACTACAACATGAACGGTGCGGAGCTAGAGCCCAACACCCTAAGCGCTGCCCGCTTTTTGGACAGCGAGATCTAAAAAACCTTACGACCACGGGAAGGAGCGGCCATGCGATCAACATTTTACGGGCTGGAGGTAGCGCGTTCCGGCTTATACACCGCCCAAAGCGAACTGAATATCACCGGCCATAACGTCTCCAACGTGGATACGCAGGGCTATACGCGGCAGCGGCTGGACACGGCGGCCAAGGTCGTCGCCAAGTCCGTCACGCAATACGCGATCGACAGCAAATACACCACCGGGCAAGGCTCCGAAGCCTTGAAGGTGGGGCAGATTCGCGATCTGTTTTTAGATAAAACGTATCGCGAGGAGAATGCGCAAACAACCTACTGGGATACCTGCGAAACGCAGTTCTATTCCGTAGAGCAGATATTCAATTCCGTGCTGGAGGATTCGGATACCTCGGCGAGCATCTATAACGCGCTGGAGGATTTCGGCATCGCGCTCAATAACGTCTCCAAGAACGTTTCGTCCAAGGACATCCGCACCACCTTGGTGGAGGCGGGCATACAGCTCACGGAATCCTTCAACTACGTTTACGGCAAGCTTGCCGAACAGCACAGCAACATCAACACCAACATTTCTACCATCGTGGATCAGATCAACGATACCGCGTCCTACATCGCCGAGCTCAACGAGCAGATTTTCGGCTATGAAATGACGGGCTCACAGGCAAACGACCTGCGCGACAAGCGCAACAACGCGCTGGACGAGTTGAGCGGCTACATCGGTATCGATTATTACGAGGACATCAAGGGGCAGATGGTCGTAACCATTGGCGGGCGCGAGCTTGTAAGCGGCGCGGAGAGCAACAAGATCGTCGTCAACCCCATGGGGACGGACAACATGCTGGACGTGCTCTCCAACGAGCCCGTGGTCGGCAAGCAGTACACCGTAACTTGGGCGGACACGTTCGGTAAGCCCAGCGTTGTGCTCAAGGATCAAATCAAGCCCGAGGGCGGTGAGCTGCAGGCGTATTTCGATCTGCGCGACGGCACGGACGAGGATAAGCCGGGCATTCCGTATGTGGTGGCGCAGCTAAACGAATTGGCGCGCAAGATCGCCAAAGAGGTCAACGAGATTCACGAAACGGGCTATACGCTGCCCTTCACGCTTAGCCAAAACCTCTCCGGCGGCGAAGAGGTGATGTATCACCGCATGAACGAGGACGGTACGCCCAACGTCAACGAGAACGGCCAGTTCATCATGGAACGCGGCATTCAGGCGCAGCAGGCCAAGGACGGCACATGGTATTTTGAATCCGTACAGGGCTTGGATTTCTTTAACGCGGGCAACTACGCGGATTATTCGGAGGTCAACGCGCGCAACTTCTCCCTCTCGGCGGCGGTGCTCAATTCCACGCACTTTATCGCCGGTTCCAGCGAAAAGGTGCTCTCCCCGGACGAGAAGTACGACGACGTCAACCAGCTCATGGGCAACAACAGCAAGGTCAACGAGATCATCGACCTTTTCAACCGCAAGGACGAGCTGGGCTTGCCAAACAACTTTTCCAGCGGCCTTACGACGCTTGTGACCAGCGTCGGCACGACGGAGAAGCATTTTATCAACATGAACGCGGCGCAGACGAGCCGACAGGCCGCGGTGGAGCAGCAGCGGCAGTCCGTTTCCGGCGTATCGCTGGACGATGAAATGACGGATATGGTGCGCTATACCCACGCATACAATGCGGCGGCCCGTATCCTTACCGCTATCGACGACGAACTGGATACGCTTATCAATAAGATGGGCACGGTCGGCAGATAAGGAGGAAGCTTATGCGTATTACGAATAATATGATGACGGACGCCTTCCAGAGGAATATGCAAAACAACCTCCAGAAGATGGATAAATATACCCAGCAGCTTTCCACCACCCGCAAGATCGTGCGCCTTTCGGACGATCCGGTGGGGGTGCTCGATTCGCTCACGGCGCGTACGCGCCTTTCGGACATACGGCGGTTTGAAAACAACATCAAGGACGCGAAAACATGGACGGAATCGGCCGACACCTGCCTTCAGCAGATCAGCAGCCATATGACGAGCGTGTTGGAGGGCGTGGTGCAGGCCGCCACCAACGTCAATAACGACAGCGACCGGCAGAACATCTCCCAAATGATGATCGGCCTTCGCGAAACCATCATGGAAGCGCTGAACACGGCGGTGGGCGGCACCTACATCTTCGCGGGCTACAACACCAGCAACGCGCCCTTTACCAAGGTGGACGCGGGAAGCTCCACAACGGAAATCCGATATAACGGCATTGATCTGACAAACATCGACACACTGGGCTACGGCATTATCGAGAATGCGCCCGGCGATCTTTCCGTGGTGAGCCTAAACGAAGCTTACAGCACGGATAAGCCCGTGCTGCGCGTGACCGTCGGCGCGGACGGCCAGCCCACGAGCGACACAAACGGCATTGCGTTCAGCCAAGATTTTTACGTCACCATCAACCCGGACGGCAGCAAGAGCACGTCCTTAACCGATCCGCATCCAACAGCCGACGTGCCGGCCTTTACGTTTACGTGCAGCGGTGCGGACGTGCGCATGAACTACAGCGGCATAGACCTTCGCACCTTTGCGACGCCGGATAACCAAGCGCTTATCAAGAACGAGCAGCGCCAGCAGGTCGAATTTCAAGCGGGGTACGATCTTGGGCTGGACGCTTGCATGACGGGCATCGAGGTGATCGGCGTGGGCGAGGAGAACCTGTTTCAGATCATCAACGACGTGATCGACCTGATGGAAAACGGCACGGGTTCGGACGTGGTGGAGAAGCTTAGCCACAAGATCGACGATCTACAGGCGGCGCATCAAAACATCACGACCTGCCTTGTCAAGGTCGCGGCAACCGAAACCAAGATCGAAAAGCTGGAGGATCGCTACAGCAGCGACGAGATCGACTATACCGCCATCGTTTCCCGCATCGAGGACATCGATTCGGCGGAGACCATCATGGAATGGAAGATGGCGCAAGCCGTTTACCAGCAGAGCCTCGGCGTGGGCGCAAAGGTCATTCAGCCTACGCTGCTGGATTTTCTGCAATAACGACGTTTACGTGTAGGGCATAAGGAAAACAAAGGAAATGAAGGCGTGCAAGGATCGCGCGCCGAAGCGAAACGCCAGGGAGGGCAAAGCTATGGCAATACCGAGATTGGATATTCATTCCACGCGCGCGCAGCTGCAAATCACCCGCGAGCCCATGCGCTTGACGGTGGAGCGCACGGCGCCCCGCATGAAGGTGCACCGCACGCGCGCCAAGTTCAGGATCGCCAATTCCAAACAGCTTCTGGGCGAGCAGGTGGGGCGCAGACCGCCCAACGCGCAGCGCCGTGAGATGATGCGCAAGGCGCAGCTTGCCATGATGCACGGCATCCAAAAGATCAACG
>CAZNAL010000120.1:0-4747 GCA_964571055.1 uncultured Oscillospiraceae bacterium
TGGCGGTCTCGGGCGCGATAGCGACCGCAAGCTTCGCCTGCTCCTCCGCCTTCATTGCATAAGAAGCGGCGAGTGTGAGCTTGGGCTTGTCCGGCGTGGGGGAGGGGGTCGGTTCTTCGCTCTCCGCAAGGCAAGGGAAGGGGATCAGAAGCAAAAAGAGGAGGAGAAAGATGGGGAGAGTCCTATGCTTTCGCATGCGCGATCTCCTTTTTATCCTTAGATTTTGTGGAATCTTCACTGTCGTCTGCGAAGAAGCGAAGAAAGATATAGAAAAACGGCAGCATTGTACAAAGCGATACGCCGAAGAAGGCGGAAGCGGCATAGGTAAGCGCTGCGCAGCCAGCCACAAACGTCACGTCCTGCATGCGAAAAAGTCTGCGAAGGCCAAATACTGCAAGCGAGAGCAGCGCCAAAAGATAGAGCGCGCCGCCGGGTATGCCAAGGTTAACAAACATCGCCAAATATTCGTTGTGCGGCATTTTCATGGTGCCGTAATAAGGTTCAATCGCATAATATGCGTTGTCCGTGCCGCAGCCCATAAGCGGGTTCGTCTTGAAAAGTTCGAGATCCGCCATCCACACACCGAGACGATCGCTGCCCTCATGGCCTGTCACGTTACCGGTGAGAATATTGTTTACGTCCTGGAGCATGGCGGCAATGTCGCGCGTAAGCTGGTTGGTTTCGGGCTTTGCCGCGGAGAAGCTTAAGAGCGCTACCGCGAAAACGAGCACGCCCGCGGTACCGCAAAGCGCGATCAGCCTCGTTTTGCCTCCCTTACGAAGGGCGTAGCCGAGCAGCAGCACGAGAGCGCCCAGTATGATGGCGATGATGCTGCCAAGCGTGTTGTTAATAATCAGCACCGCGCATAAAAACAAACCGCCGTTAAAGCAGAGAATCTTCTGATAGGCTTTCTCCGAAAGCAGCACCGCGCCAAAGAGCACAGCCGCCATGGTGCACAGGTAATAACCGAAGTGGTTGGTGTTGACAAACGTGCCGCTTAAACCGCCGATCACGGAAACGTCCATATAGGAAAGGAAAAGATCGGTGCGCGTGTAATAACGTATTACCGAGAGCGCCGCAAGCAGTACCGCCGTAGCGCCCATGGTGTAAAATAGTGTTCGCTTGCGGTTTTCCTCCCGCACAAGCCCCGCGCCCGCGAGAAAACCCGCATAGGCGAAATAGGAACTGATACCCTCGTAGCGAACCGGGTCGCCATAAAGCGCGACGCCGCGCTCAGCCGCATGGCCGGTACAAACGCATGCCCAAAGCAACAACAACAAAAAGAAGGTGTTCCACGGGCGCCGCAGGAAGGTATCCTGAAGGCGCGTTCCAATATCGCCGTAGGTTACGGCGCAGCGGATGAAATAAACCAACGCGTTGAGCAGCAGCCCGTACCCAAGGCCGCGTATCAGACCGGCGCGCCCTAAAAACAGGGCGATCAGCTCGTCGCTTGTAAGGGCGTTGCTAAAAAGCCCCTGCAACGGCTGCACGGCCATGATAAGCAACAAAATATAGGAGATCAGCTTATGTACCCGTGCGGAGGATTCGGAAAGCCACAGCAGCTTTTGAAAGAATCCGCGGGGCTTTCTTTTTTTTGTATCCATGACGGCTCCTTGCGATTTTGATTTGCGCGATTTATCCCTAATAAATTAACACGCGCGCGGATATGTGTCAATAAAGCGCGGGGGATTTTCACAAAACGCCGCTATGATAAAATGCTTGCGTTTTAGATGTAAGTATTGCAAAATATAGAGGGGCGGTCTGCGCTCCGTTCATAATGCAATAGAAAAAAGAAAATAGGGTGAGAGCATGCAGAATTACATCGTCAGGCAGCCTATCTACGATAACAAACAGACCACATGGGCTTATGAAATCGTCTATTCGGACGCGAGCGGCGCTTTCGGCGAATCTCCCGCCTTGGAAAAATTCTTCCTTGATTACGCGACCTCCCGCAAGGAAAACGATGTGCCGGTGTTCATCACCTTTACGGTATCCATGCTTCAGCATAAGGTGGCGGACTTCTTCCCGCCCGAAGCGCTCATCGTGCAGATCGACGAGAGCGTGCTCCTTATGAGCGACGCGATGGAGGTGGTGGGGGAGCTGCGCACGCAGGGCTATAAGATCGCGAGCGTGGGCTTTAGCTTTAGCCCGCACCGCATGGCGGCGATTGATATGCTCGATTACATCAAGCTGGACTTCTCCTCCGGCGATAATTCCTATATGAGCATCGGCGAGATCGCCCACAAGCTGGGCAAAGCCATCGTAGCCTACAACGTGAATTCCGCCAATGCCTTTGCCTACGCCCGCGCTTGCGGCGCGGATTATATGCAGGGCTCCTTTATCGCGGCCTTGCAGCCCCGCATCGTGCACAGCGCGGATCATCTGCCCGCGAGCTTTGCGCAGCTCTTGGTTGCGGTCAACACGGAAGACCCCGATTACGACGATCTTGAAAAGATCATCGCCCGCGATGTGGGCTTGACCTACTCCATTTTGAAGCTTGTCAACTCCGCCTACTTTTCGCCGCGCAGCCGCATCAGCTCCATCCGGCAGGCGCTTTCCTTCTTGGGCGTCAAACAGCTCAAGGAATGGGTCTACCTCTTGGGCTTCCAAAGCGGCGCCAATCTGCCGCTTGAATACATGAAGCTGTCGCTTCTTCGCGCGAAGTTTTGCAGCGCCCTCCAGCCGCTCGTGCCCGATATTGGCATTACGGCTTCCGAAGCCTATCTTATCGGCCTTCTTTCCACGCTGGACGTGCTCATCAACGCCCCGCTCGAGCAGATACTTGCGGATGTGGACGTTACCGAGGCCATTCAAAAGGCGCTCATTGACCGCGAGGGTCTGCCTGGTGCGCTTTATCAGTTCGTGCTCTGCTACGAGAACGCCGATTGGAACCATATGGGTCAATTCGTCAAGAAGCTGTCCATCGATTTAGAAAACGTCGGTGATTTGTACTTTCATTGCGTCAGCGAGGTCAATAAACTCTGGGAGGGCATCGCTTCGATAAGCCAATAGGTTCATGAATGGGTGATACGAGAAGGCTGCGGCAAAATGCTTGCCGCGGCTTTTAAGGTTCAAAGAAAGCGTAGCTTTCCGACGACGGCGTATCCTGTGCCCAAGGGGAAACCGGCATGGTGTTGGACAAAAAATCTACCTGCCATTTGCTGCGGCTATAGTTGGCAATAAGGCGGATATTGGCGATACCTTTCATGTTGTGCCATGTGTTTTCACAAAACGCGCGGCGCGTATGGTGCGAAAAAGGATAGAAACCTTCATATTGATACGTGCTAAAATCGAAGGTGTCGAAGCAGCTTGGCGGCACGGTTATGATATGATTCCCTCGCTCATTCGGATCCAAGACGCCGCCGACTTCACTTTGATAGGCAAGCCCGGTTGCGGTTCGCACCTCATCGGCATGCGTCAGGAGCGTCGTTTTCACGATTTTTTCTAGGCCGATGACGAGTTCATAGGCATTGTAGCCGGAATATCTGCTGCCGAAGCGGTACTGAAAAGGCACGCATAGTTCAAGCTGCTCATCGCCATTAGTTTTGCATTGAAAAATAGGGAGCGTGTCTTTCTGACCAAAATTCTCCCATAGCACGGTCAGCTTACCTAAAAGCGTGCGATAAAAAACATCTTCGTTGGTATAATACATGTAGCCGTGTTTCTCCGCATCCGCAAGGAAAGACGAAAAGACGTCCTTTCCGCTAAGCTCAATGCTATAGGGCGTGATGCAGGATACTTTAAAAACATTCTCGAGAACGGCGGACACGTCGACGGTGCGACACCCTTCTAAACGGGTTCCCCACGGTATTTTTTGCGTGCTTACATACTCGGCGCGAAGCAAATGGTATCTTGTCTCCAGTTTTTTACGAAGCGCACGTTCTTCTTGGATTTTCTCTTTTTTAGCTAACGCTTCTTCCTTCTGTGCGCATTGCTTTTCCCGATTATTTAGGGCGCGCTCTTCTTTCTTTACTTTCTTTGCTCGCTTTTGCAAATCTGCCGCAAGAGACGCCAGCTCCTTTTCCTTTGCGGCGTTTGCTTTGGCATTGGCTTTATTTTCGCGGTCTTGATTCAAAACCTCCCATTCCGTCATTGCGTAATTCCCTCCTGCCACAGATAGTGCCCGGCGATGACGCAAATGCGATTGTGCCCCACAAGGCGCGACACCTTAAGCATGGCGGCGCGGTCAAAAACCTTACCTACCATGTCTTTTCGGCAATAGTAGCGCTCGCGCTGCGGAATTTCTTTGATGGGGCGCGCAAACTGGTTATAGGCGATGCGCACATAGTCGGCGCGAAGGCTGTGCGTATCCACAATACCAGGCGCCTTGGGGAACAGTTTATTATCCCCGGCTGCCTGCAACATGGCAACGACCTGCTGCACCTCCTCCGGCGTACCGACGATCAGCGCGTCGCGCGGTTTTCCGCCTTTACCGCGTTTAATGTGGACGTAATATTGATCTTCCTTGTGCATCAAATCCGAACCGCGAATGCTTTCGGCTTCCTTTTTCGCGCGAGGGCCAACATGCTGGCAAAAAAACACATATCCCGCGTGCTTCCCCGTAACAGGATTGTAGTGCGCGTCGCGGGCGCACGCTTTGCGCGAGCGTTTGATGTTCACGCGCTCGCGCTTGGGGGTTTTAATAAAATCCTCCGAGGAAAAACCGTAGTAATTTGCGAGCGCGGATTTCATGGTTGCAATAGAGCTTGCAGAATAATGCGGGCTGCCGTCTTCGTCGCGAAGGTCG
>CAZNAL010000121.1:0-4590 GCA_964571055.1 uncultured Oscillospiraceae bacterium
GGCGATAAGGTGGAGATCACCACCCCCGGCGGCGTGCTCAAGCTCAAAGTGCTCGCCATCGGCAAATAAGAGGATTACAATCGAGGAGCGCCCTCCAAAGCGGGCGCTTTTATACAGTATGGGCGAAAGGAACGCGTTATGGAAGAAAACAGCAACACCCCCGTTGTGCAGGAGCAGCATGCGTTGACACAGGCGGAGCTTTCCGAGCTTTTGCAAATTCGCCGCGATAAGCTTGCGGCCTTGCAGGAAGCGGGATGCGACCCCTACGAGATCGTCAAGTACGACCAAGAGCTTTACAGCGTGGACGTTACGGAGAATTACGAGCAATACGAGGGGAAACGCGTGAGCGTCGCGGGACGCATGATGTCCAAGCGCGTCATGGGCAAGGCGAGCTTCGCGCACCTGCTCGACTACAAGGGGGACATCCAGATCTACGTAAAGCGGGACGACGTGGGCGAAGCGTCCTACGCCGCCTTCAAGACCATGGACATTGGCGACATACTCGGCGTGACGGGTCTCGTGTTTAAAACCAAAACGGGCGAAATCAGCATCCACTGCGATACTGTCACCTTGCTATCCAAATCCCTTCGTCCCCTTCCCGAAAAGTTTCACGGCCTCAAGGACCCCGAGCTTCGCTATCGCCAGCGCTTCGTTGACTTGATTGTGAACCCCGAGGTGCGCGAGACCTTCGTCAAGCGCAGCCGCATCATCGCGGATATTCGCGAACGCCTTAACGCGCAGGGCTTCATCGAGGTGGAAACGCCGGTACTCAACACCACGGCGTCGGGCGCGTCGGCGCGTCCCTTCGTTACGCATCACAACAGCCTTGATATCGACATGTATATGCGCATCGCCACGGAGCTTCATTTGAAGGAGTGCATCGTGGGCGGGCTGGAAAAGGTCTACGAGATCGGACGCATTTTCCGCAACGAGGGCATGGACGCGACGCACAATCCCGAATTTACCACCATCGAGCTGTATCAGGCGTATACGGACTACCACGGCATGATGGATCTGAGTGAGGATCTGATCTCGCACGCCTGCATGCTGGTAAACGGTACGACGAAAATCAAATACCAGGGCATGGATATCGATCTGACCGCTCCTTTTACGCGCGTTACCATGCGGGACGCGGTGAAGGAAAAGACGGGCTGCGATTTTCTCGCCTGCGCGACCGATGAGGAAGCGCGCGCGCTTGCCAAAGACAAGCTCGGCATGACCTTTGAGGACAAAACCATCACCAAGGGCAAGATACTTGCCGAAGCCTTCGATGCGTTCGTGGAGGATACGCTCATCCAGCCTACCTTTGTGATCGACTACCCCGTGGAGATTTCGCCGCTTACCAAGCGCAAGAGCGGCGTTCCCGGCATTACGGAGCGCTTTGAGCTCTTTATCGCCGGCCACGAGTACGCGAACGCCTTCTCCGAGCTTAACGACCCCATCGATCAGCGCGGCCGCTTCGTGCAGCAGGCGCAGGAGCGCGCTAAGGGCGACGACGAGGCCATGATGATCGACGAGGACTTCTGCTTGGCGCTCGAGTACGGCATGCCTCCCACGGGCGGCATCGGTATTGGCATCGACCGCGTGGTGATGCTTTTGACCGACAGCGCGACCATTCGCGACGTGCTCCTCTTCCCCACGATGAAGCCTGTGGTGTAAGGTAAATTATTACCTTTTCCCAACAAGTTTATGAACGGATTGTGAATCCGCGCCGTGACTATTTGCACGGCGCGGGTTTTATGGTATGATACCCTAGAATGAAAAGGGATGCACCCTTATATTGGAGGAAGTATTATAATGAAGAAATTGCTTGTTATATTGCTTGCGGCGCTCATGCTTATCGGCATGTTTGGCTGTAAAAGCGAGGAAGCCGAGCCGGTGGACGTCATCATTGGCGACGACGAGCCGGTGGTCTCCGCGCCTCCCGCCGAGGTGGAGGTAAGCGAGCATGGCTATGGCAGCGGCATGACGGTCGCGGGCAGCGGCTTTTCGCTGGGCGTGCGTACGGACGGCACCGTGATCGCGACGGGTCAGAATACGGACGGCCAGTGCGACGTGAGCGCGTGGCAGAACATCGTGTACGCGGCGGCGAACGATAATCTTGCCGTGGGCGTCAAGGAAGACGGCACGGTAGTGTATGCGGGCGCGGCTATGCCGGGCATTGAAGATCTTGCCTCTTGGACGAACGTGAAGAAGGTCGCCGTTGGCGACGGCATCATCGTGGGTCTTACGCATGACGGCTTTGTCATGGGCGTAGGCGACGCGGGCGACGCGCCATTCTGGACGGATGTTGTGGATATTCAGGCTGCCGGCAAGCATGTCGCGGCATTGAAGGCGGACGGCTCCGTGGTCGTCACGGGCGATCAGGCCGATCCGGGCTGGACGGGCTGCACGGCGATTGCGACCAACAAGACCTCTGTGCTCGCGGTGCGGGCGGACGGTACAGTGCAGACCACCGGGCAGCAGGCGCTTTCCGGCTGGAATAACCTCAAGGCGGTCGCCGCGGGCGAGGGCATTACCGTAGGCGTGAAGAACGACGGTACTGTGGTCACGGATGTCGCCGACGATGTAAGCGCCATCACCGATGCGGTAAGCTGCAGCGCGGGCAACGGCCATGCGCTGATCATGAACAAGGCTGGCGCGGTCACGGGTATCGGCAGCAATGAATCCTACCAGACGCGCACCAATTCTTGGGTTTTACGTCCTTATGAGGATAACGGCTTCCTCGTGGGCTTCGGCGTGGGTGATAAGATCAGCCGCGTGACTGCGATCCTCAACGATATGCACGATACCGAGTCCGCCGAGGTCAAGAGCGCCGACGGCGCGACCGCGCTCGGCGCGGACGATGTGGTCTTCACCGGCGCGCAGGCGGTGGTGGACGGTACGGCCATCGGCACCATCGTCATCCGCGGTGATGTGGACGGCAACGGCGTGATCGACGATACCGATGCGAGCACCATCAACAACTACATCCTTGGCAATGTGGAAGCGACGCCTATGAATCTTGCGGCGGCCGGCATTTACGTCTCCGTAAGCGGCGACGTGATGACGTCGTCTGTGGATGCGGTCAAGGCGTATATCGCCGATCCCAACGCGGGCATTCCGCAGTTCCGCAGCGTCTCCACGGGGCATACCTATGATGAGAAGATCACCACGGCGCAGGGAACGAACGCCGACGTGACGGGCTGGATTCAGCTTCCCGGCACGCTTATCGACTTCCCCATCATGAAGGCGACCAAGGATTATCACTACAACAATTACACTTGGGACGATAAGAAGGACGCCACCGGCTCCATCTATATGTACTATAACGAAGCGCGTCAGGGTCAGTTTTACGCCTTCACGGGGCATAACAACCGCAAGCGCGCGGCGGATAAGCCGGGCGATCCCACCGCGATGTTCCATGATCTGCACCATATCTATGATGCGAATCTGGGCAGGACGACCTGCCTGTACGAGAAGTGCGGCGCGAAGCTCGACGCGGCGGCGCTGCCCAACCTCAAGGAATACAGCGGCCGCGTATGGGATCTGAACATACTGGGCGAGGAAGGCTTGTGGGAGGTGTTCTCCGTGTACTGCACGACGGAGAAAACGGAAAAGACCAACCTCGATACGCTCTACGACGCGATTTGGTTCTACAAGGGAGATATGGGTTGGTCTGAGAAGCTTGACACCCTCTACACCGAAAAGACCAAGTCCAAGGAAGAGATTCGCGCGTGGATCGACGAGCAGATCGGCAAGTCCGAGATCGATTTGGGCGTGAAGGTCGGCGATAACGATAAGCTCCTCACCGTCGTTACCTGCGGTACGGACAGCAGCAAGGCGGGCGAGCGTCTCTATTTCATCCTGCATAAGGTAGGATAAAGGCGAATGCCTTTCAAAAAAGTGGCAATGCCACTTTTTTGAGTTTACAGAGGTTTCTCTGCGCGGCGCTGTGCGCGGGCGGGAAACCCTGCAAGGAAGCGGCTCTGCGAGCCTATCCGGCTTGACCGGCAAAGCCGGTCAAGCCGGAATCAAGCTTTCGGGGCTTTAAAGTCCCGAATTCCATGGTTTTCTATGTAACGCGAAAGAATGGATCGTCCAACAGGGCGATCCATTCTTTGTGCGTATTGTGTGGATATGCTCTTTTTCGTTTTGCAGAAGATAGAAACATAAAGGCTATGTGACGGATTTCAGGGTGGCAAAGAAAACGAAAGAAAACGAGAGAATTTGAACAAAACAGAATGAAAAATATGAATAAATAATTGTGAAAGCAAATAAGTAAAAATATAAACGAAACATCGCAAAATGACGAATTGTGTTCCCCGATGGATTTTGTTATACTAGCACTCGTGCCGCGCAAGAAGAGCGCAAACGAAAAGCCCTGAGAGCGAGACACAACGCACCTTGAAAACTGTATAGTGCAGAAGAATAAGAAGAACAAAACGCAATGTAATTTGAGACAACCGGCGGCAGCCTGAAAGGGCTGCAACGGAGCAAAGAAATTTGCCAGAATAGTAAAATGAGCGAGTGGGAGACCACTTGATCAGGATTTAAACTCAAGAGTTTGATCCTGGCTCAGGACGAACGCTGGCGGCGTGCCTAACACAT
>CAZNAL010000122.1:0-4586 GCA_964571055.1 uncultured Oscillospiraceae bacterium
TCACCGCCGGCGCCGCAGCGGTTGCGTGCTACAGCTGCATCTTGCGCATGCTCCGCGGCAAAGAACAAGGCATGCCCTTTGGCGCCTTCTTCAAGGATTTCGCGCGCGCCTTCAAAACGGCGACGCCCGTGTGGCTCGTGCTGCTATTGTGCATGCTGATCTTGGCGGGCGACTATTTCTACGCGGTCTACGTGGCGGTACCGGTCAACAGGTTCTTCCTCATCTTCGCTATCGTCATGGCCGTCGTGCTGCTCGCCGCAGCCGCGTGGGTATTCCCGCTGATGGCGCGCTTTGAAAACACGGCGCGCGCGCATGTGAAAAACGCCTTTTTGATGGCGTTTGCGAATCTGCCAAGAACGATCTCAGCATTGGCGATACAAGCGGCGTGCCTGCTCATGCCGGTTCTGCTGCAAACGATTTTTTACGTTTTCGGTTGGCTGTGGCTTCTGCTCTGCTTCAGCGGCGCGATGTACCTAACGGCGTATGTGCTGCGAAAACCCCTACAGGCGCTGCCGCCGGAAAAACCGGAAGAGAAAAAAGAAGTTTTCCCCGAATTTCCATAGAGTTTGCTTGTTCCTCCTCTTTATTAGCAGAAGCGCCCTTCGGGAGAGGGCGCTTTTGCGTTGCAGTGCACGTATATGCTTTCCTGTATGCGGTCTGTAATGCTTCATCCATTGTTGACAATGCCACAAAGGTGCATATTCTTGGAATAATAAATCCTCCAAAGAAGCAAAACGCCGGATCGTGTTGACGCGCAGGCGCCCGAAGCGCACTGCATGGAAGAACAATGGGAGAAGGCAAAATGTATATGAAGAAGATAAGAAGCATACTACGGGTGTACTTGGCTGTGACCGTATTACTTGCTGCCGGATGCGCAAAAAGCATCCCGGTACCGCTTGGAACAATCCGGGTGCCGGATGGGACAGGTTAAACGCCGGGTATTAGTCGCGTCTCTTCATTTCCGCCCAATTCCCGCCCGGTTCAAAGGCGCTGCTTGAACCGAGGGTATCGCCGGCATAGTTGGTGTAAGCCCTGTCATAAGCAACGGATACCTCTACCTCGGTGCCGTCGGGTCGCGCATACGTATTTACGCCGCGAACCGCTTCGGAATAGCGATCGGACATGCGGCTCTCCGCAGCCAACTTTGATTGATACGCGAAGCGTCGAGCGCTGTCCGCCGCGTTGGTTCTGTTCCACCATGCCCGGTTATAGGAATCAAACGCCGCTTGCTGCGTGGCGTGCACCTGCTGCCATGACTGGAACTGCCGGTTCATTTGGTCGATACGCTGCTGCGTATGGCGGGACAGCTCTTGCTGTATTTGCGTCTGCATATTGAAGATTTTTTCTTTAATACCATTGTCCAGCCGGAAGGTCGAGCAGAAATCCGTATAAACGCCTTGAAACGCCGCGTCAAATTCCTGCGGGAGACATTGGAGAATAAAGACGCCGTCGGATTGCCAATCGATAACGGAATTGAGCGGCATATCGTTAAACGCGCCTTCCGGCGTTTGCGGCGCGGCTTTTTGTTCTGCCCGCGGCTGCGCTTTCTTCTCGATTGCCCTGCCGATCATGGAGTTGCCGAAGAGCGCCTTGCCAAGCGAGCTTCCCGAAGCACCGCTGAACAATCCGCCCAGTGCGCCACTTATATCGCCAAGCCCTCCGCCCATGCCTATGAGCTGGTATTTCCAACCCTCAAGCACCGTCATGACCGCAAGCTTCATTTCGACCTGATTGATCGTCAGATCATAAACACGGCAAATACCCTTTAAATAGAAGCCGGTATCGCGGGCCTTGTCGGCGTTTCCGGTGCGCTGCTTTTCAAATTCGATCCTACGCTGATAATCTTGCATGGCTTCCGCTTCGTTGAACGGTTCGTACAAGGGCATCGGCAGCTCCCGTATCAGCTGTAGGCGCGAAGCCTTAGCAGAACTGGCGTGCATGGCGGCGTAGCCATCCACATATTGCCGGACGTCCATAAAATTTTTGTAGTGCGTTTTGGATATTTGCTCCAGCCCCTGCGAATACATGCCGGAAAGAAGCGGGCATTTGGATCGGTCGCAGTAGGCTTCCCCTATGAAGTAGGAAACGACCGTGCCCTTATCGTTATGCGCCGCGGCGCTTACGCCAAAGGGATAGGTATAGCTTGATGCGCTTGGCACAAGCATGCCAAGCGTTTGATAACCGAAGGGCAAATGAACCGTACCGATGGGCATGCCCGTTGCTTTATCGGTGATAGAAACGCTGCCGTCGGCGTTGATATTGCGCCGTTGTATGCGTATGGTGCTGCCGCAATAGCTGCATTTTATGAATTCCATAGGCGTATCGATGGGAAGCGGCGCACCGCAAGCCGGACAGTTTATCGATTCTGTACGCATATCTACCTTCTTCGCATTCATCAAAACGTATCGAAAGATAACGAAGCGGGAAACGACAGGCTATGGCTCCGCTGTGTCGCAATACGCGCGCAGAAGCTCCCACAACGCAGCGTCATCCGCGAGCGCGTATACTTTCCCATCATATTCTAAGTGATAGCGGTTAAAAGAAAAGTGAAACGCTTTCCCGTCTTTCATGACAAAAGCTATGTCGTTATAATTATCCGTGACGTAGATGTCCACCGGCTCGACGACACGGACCTTCTTCATAGCTTCAAAAACCGCCGCGACAGAACCGGCGTCGCTTAATTCGATTTCCGTTTTGTTCCAGCTGTCCATGAACACGACCGCCTTTTTCGGAGGGTCATCGTAAAAATCAGCCGCAAAGGCGGAAATATCGTCACGCCCATAAAAGTCAAACAGCATCTCGCCCTGTTGCACGGCAGGCAGGAGCGCCTGTTCTTCTATACCGGGCTTTTCGCGGCAGCCGGAGAGCGATAATGCCAGACAAGAGACAAGTAAAAGCGAGACTAACCTTTCCATCTTCACGTTTCTCCTCTTGGCGTATAGCGTTTTCTATGCAAGCTGATTATAGCAGTTCTTTCACAGAATGTCCAAGCATCCTGCTATGTAGGCGCTTATCGCTTCGTATGGATTGGAATGCAAAGGGAGAACGGCGTGTGCATCCTGCCATTTAACACCGCGAACCAATCATGGTATCGCGCGTCATTCTATCGCGGTTCAGCCGTATCTATTCCATAGCCTCAAGCGTCATACGCTTGACAGCGTCGATGAGCAAGATCGCGTCCATGCTGCAGGCTACGCAATCGAACCCCTGCTGAAAGAGTCTTTTGGCGCTCTTCGCGTCCGCCGCGAATATCATGGCGATCTTGTGATACTTGTGGCACGTCTTGAGAATATGATCGATTGCAGCAAGCAGCTCCGGGTTGTTCATCTGCGCAGGCTTTCCAAGCGCGACCGAGAGATCGTAAGGGCCTACAAAAATCCCGTCAACGCCAGGCATGCCGGCAATCTCGTCGATACTCTCCAAACAGGACGCCGTTTCGCACTGGGGGATCAGAAGCGTTTCTTGATTGCTGATGGCAAACAGCGACTCCGCACTTGCAGCAAAATCCGCATATCCCCACTCGCTCGCGCGCACCGGCGCGAAGCCCCTCCGACCGACAGGGTAATACTTTGCGTAGGAAACGAGCTTTTCCACCTGCTCGATCGTTTCAACGCAGGGTACGATCAGCCCCTTCGCGCCAATATCGAGCATTTTTAGAATCGACGGCCGGCTGGTATCCTTGACCCTGACAAACGGCGTGATGCTGTGATTTCCGGCTGCAAGCACCGCGTCGCGCGCGCTTTCTACGTCGGCGGGGCCGTGTTCGGTATCGATAATAAAGAAATCAAGTCCGCCGATCGCGAGACTTTCCACGGCGCCGCTTCCGCTAAGCTCATAGAACGTGCCTAACGCTTTGCCGCCGTTTTCCACTGTATGCTTGACGCTGTTGTACATCATGTTTTGACCCCTTTCGTTATTCATACCTATTGTACAGTAATATTCGCGGGTTGTCTTGCTCTGTCAATCAAATATTGAAACGGCATAGCCTTCGCGGCTTGGTTTTTCGGGAACCTTTTCCCCCTTTGGCGCGTTGTAATGGTATAATGAAGGAAAAGGTCCTATTATTACGCATAGAAGGAGAAGCGCCATGTTAAAAAAGATCATTTCTCTGCTGTTGCTGCCCGCGATGCTTTGCGGCTGCGCTACAGCGCCTTCTGCAACAGACGAACCGGCTTTGACCGCGGCGCCGACGGAAGAGATCAAGGCGCCCTTGCCGGCGACCCCCGGCGCGCCGTTGGAGACGGCCTTTGATTTTGCGCTTTTTCAGAACGCGCTGCAACAGGGGAAACCCAATGCGGTGCTGTCTCCAACGTCCGCCTATCTTTGCCTTGCGCTGATGATGAACGGCGCGGAGGGCGAGACGCTGCAAGAATGCGAGGCGGCGCTGGGCGGAACAGTCGAGGCTGTGAACGCGTATTGCAAGGCGCAAAGCGCGGCGCTTACGAAAACCGCGGGCAGCACGCAGCTTGCGCTCGCCAATTCCGCGTGGATGGATGAAAAGAAGGTCACGCTGGATGCGGCGTATAAAGCCCGCATCGAGGAAGCGCTCGGCGCGGAGGTGTTCTCCGCGGATCTGCCGACGGAGG
>CAZNAL010000123.1:0-4568 GCA_964571055.1 uncultured Oscillospiraceae bacterium
GCAGACCTTGGCAACGTAGACATAGCCATAGGACATGGCCATCATGCCAAGATCCTTCTTCTTGGTGGTCTTGCCGGCCGCCGCGAACTTCGCCACAGCGCCTGTCGGCGTCGCCTTGGAGGACTGTCCGCCGGTGTTGGAATAGACCTCGGTATCCATAACGAGCACGTTCACGTCGCGGTTCATCGCCAGCACATGATCCAGTCCGCCGTAGCCGATGTCGTATGCCCAGCCGTCGCCGCCGAAGATCCACTGGCTCTTCTTGGTGAGCATATCCTTCATCTCCAGCACCTGCTTGCCCAGCGTGCAGTCGGGTCCGCAGTTCTTTTCGATGGAAGCGACCAGCGCTTCACCCATCTTGCGAGAGCAGGCGGCGCTTTCCTTATTATCGAGCCATGCCTTGGCAGCCTCGACGACCTCGGCGCACTTGCCGGTCTCGATGATCTCCTTGACCACATCGACCAGCTTGTTGCGGCGCTGCTCGGTCGCGATCTTCATGCCGTAGCCGAATTCCGCGTTATCCTCGAACAGGGAGTTCGCCCACGCGGGCCCGTAGCCCTTTTCGTTGACGGAATAAGGCGCGGTAGGCGCGGAACCGCCATAGATGGAGGAGCAGCCGGTGGCGTTGGCGATGATCATGCGATCGCCGAAGAGCTGGGTGACGAGCTTGACATACGGGGTCTCGCCGCAGCCCGCGCACGCGCCGGAGAACTCGAAGAGGGGCTGGAGGAACTGGCTGTTCTTCACGCTGTTGGGCGCGAATTCGACGTCCGCCTTGGGCAGCGCCAGGCAATCGTCCCAATTCTTGTTTTCCGCTTCCACAACCTCGGCGAGCGGCTTCATCACGAGCGCCTTCTCCTTGGCGGGGCAGATATCCGCGCAGTTGCCGCAGCCGGAGCAATCCAGCGGGCTTACCTGCATACGGAACTGGTATCCTGCAAACTCCTTGCCGGTGGCGTTCTTGGTCTCAAACCCTACCTTCTCGCCGTCCTTGATGAGGAACGGACGGATACAGGCGTGCGGGCAGACCATGGCGCACTGGTTGCACTGGATGCAGTTGCCGGGAACCCATACGGGCACTTCCACGGCAATGCCGCGCTTTTCGTAGCGGGTGGTCGCAGTGGGTACGCAGCCGTCGGGCGCGAGGGCGCTTACGGGCAGCTTGTCACCGGCCTGTGCAAGCACGGGCTTGATGAAGTCCTTGAAGTACGGATCGTCCGTAACGTCCTTAACGACGGCGCCTTCGGTGGTCGTAGCCCAGCTTTCGGGATACTTGATCTCCTCAAAGCCGGTCGCGCCGATGTCGATAGCGTCATAGTTCTTCTTAACGACCTCGTCGCCCTTCTTGAAGTAGGACTTCTTGGCGGCAACCTTCATGTATTCAATGGCCTGCTCGGCGGGAATGATCTTGGCAAGCGTGAAGAACGCGGCCTGCATGATGGTATTGATGCGGTTGCCCATGCCGACCTTGCGCGCGAGCGCTACGCCGTCCATGTTGTAGAACTTGATCTTCTTCTTGGCGATGATGTTCTTCATGGAAGCGGGCAGTTCCTTCTCCATATCCTCCAGCGTCCAAGAGGAGTTGAGCAGGAAGGTACCGCCCTCCTTGATGCCGTCGAGCACATTGTAGGCGGTCACATAGGAGGCCTTATGGCAGGCGATGAAGTCAGCCGCGTCGATCAAATACGGGCTCTGGATGGGGGTCTTGCCGAAACGCAGATGCGATACGGTCAAGCCGCCGGACTTCTTGGAATCGTATGCGAAGTAAGCCTGCGCGTACATATCCGTATGGTCGCCGATGATCTTGATGGAGTTCTTGTTCGCGCCAACGGTTCCGTCGGAGCCCAAGCCGTAGAACTTGCAGGCGATGGTGCCCTCGGGCGCCGCGTCAACCTGTGTCTTGACCTCGAGAGAGGTGTGCGTTACGTCGTCGTTGATGCCGATGGTGAAGTGGTTCTTCATCTCGCCCGCGAGGTTCTCGTACACGGCGTTTGCCATGGAGGGCGTGAACTCCTTGGAGCCCAAGCCGTAACGGCCGCCGATGACCTTCACGTCGCCGCGTCCGTTCTCACGAAGGGCGCTTACAACGTCGAGATAAAGAGGCTCGCCAAGAGAGCCGGATTCCTTGGTGCGATCCAGCACCGCGACGCGCTTGACGCTCTTGGGGAGCGCTTCGCAAAGCTTATCCGACGCGAACGGACGGAACAAGCGAACCTTCAATAAGCCGAGCTTCTGGCCCTTCTTGTTGAGGTAATTGACGGTCTCCTCCACGACGTCCGCGCCGCTGCCCATGATGACGATGACGTTCTCCGCGTCGGGCGCGCCCACATAGTCAAAGAGGTTGTACTTACGGCCGGTCAGCTTGCCGACCTCGTCCATATAGTGCTGGACGATCTCGGGCATCTTGTCGTAATAGGGGTTGGAAGCCTCGCGGCCCTGGAAGTAGATATCCGGGTTCTGCGCGGTACCCGCAAGGTGCGGATGCTCCGGATTCAGCGCGCGTGCGCGGAACGCCTTGACGGCGTCAAAGTCGCACAGCTTCGCCATATCCTCATAATCGATCATTTCGACCTTCTGAATCTCGTGCGAGGTGCGGAAGCCGTCGAAGAAGTTGATGAAGGGGAGGCTGCCCTTGATGGCGGACAGATGCGCGACCAGCGCCAGGTCCATGGTCTCCTGCACGGAGGCGGCGGAGAGCATAGCGCAGCCGGCGGCGCGGCAAGCCATGACGTCGCTGTGATCGCCAAAGATGGAAAGCGCGTGATACGCCAACGAACGCGCCGCGACCTGGAATACGCCGGGAAGCTGCTCGCCCGCGATCTTGTAAAGATTCGGGATCATCAGCAGCAGGCCCTGAGATGCCGTAAAGGTAGTGGTCAACGCGCCGGCCTTCAAAGAGCCGTGCACAGCGCCGGCCGCACCGGCTTCAGACTGCATTTCCGCAACCAGTACCTTCTGGCCGAAGAGGTTCAGTCTGCCGTTTGCGCCCCATTCGTCTACGACCTCCGCCATAGGGGAGGAAGGTGTGATGGGATATATCGCGGCTACGTCGGAAAATGCGTATGCGACGTGCGCAGCAGCGGTATTACCATCGATCGTCATGGTTTTTGCCATTCTTAAATGACCTCCTGTGATTATTTGGTAAATTCGGATGTGTTCTTAAGACATAGAATGTGCCTACGTTTTATTATAGTAATTCCGTTTGCAAGTGTCAAGGCGAACACGGGGGGCACGTCCAAGAAAAAGAAGGATTTTCGCCTCATTTTGCCATTTTGCGAATAATATAAAAAAGCCGTGGAGGACGTCCACGACTTTGTTCTGCGTATTATCTTTCTTCGCGGAAATAGGGAAGGCCGAGTCCGGCCGGTGGCTGGTTCTCGCGGCTGCGCTGCATGGCGACTACGACCAGCACGATAAGCGTCGCCACATAGGGAAGCATCTTGAAAAGCTCCATCGAACGGCGCGTAAGGCCGGGGATGTAGAAGTACGCCCAAGACAGCGCGCCAAAGAGGTACGCGCCCCAAATCGCGCGGAACGGCTTCCACGAAGCGAAGATAACGAGCGCCAGCGCCAGCCAGCCCAAGCCCTCGATCGCGCCCGCGCTGTCCCACGTGCCCTTCATGTAATCCATGACATAGTAGAGGCCGCCAAGGCCGGAAACCGCGCCGCCAATGCAGGTGGCAAGGTATTTGTACTTGGTCACGTTGATGCCCGCCGCGTCCGCCGTGGCGGGGTTTTCGCCCACGGCGCGCAGGTTTAGGCCCACGCTGGTGCGGTTTAAGAACCAACGCACGCCGATGGCGCACACGATCGCCAAATACACCATAAAGCCGTAGGAAATCAGCATGTCGTCAAGGGGACCCGCCCAGTTGGCGGCGCCCATGATGTTCTTGCGCACCGCGGCGCTCGTGACCGCGACGGAGATCTGGCCTACGCCGCCCGCGAGCTTGTTGAGCGATCCGCCGAAGAAGTTCGCAAAGCCGCCCGCGAAGATGTTGAGCGCCAAGCCCGTCACGTTCTGGTTGGTGCGAAGGGTAATGGTAAGGAAGCTGAAGATCAAGCCGCCCAGCGCCGCCGCGAGCAGCGCGCACACGAGCGCGATCAAAAGGCATACGGCGGGAACGGGCGCGGGGTTGTTCATCTCATAGAAGAACACGCCGATCAAGCCCGCGATACCGCCCAGATACATGATGCCCGGTACGCCGAGGTTGAGGTTGCCTGCCTTCTCCGTAAGGATTTCGCCCACCGCGCCGAAAAGGATGACCGTGCCGAACACGACGGCCGCCTGAAAAAGTGATATAAACTGTGTCATGATTCGGAAGCCTCCTTTTTCTTGCTGCGGAACTTCAGGTTAAAGCGGATAAAGAACTCGCTGCCAAGGATGAAGAACAGGATGATACCCGTGATCATGCTGGAAACGTAGTCGGAAAGGTTATAGCGCGACGCGATCTCCATGGAGCCCTTGCTCAAAAATACGAGCAAGGCGGAAATCGGTACCATAGCGAAGGTGTTGAATTTGGCGAGCCACGCGACGATGATCGCCGTGAAGCCCTGCCCGCCCGCGGTGC
>CAZNAL010000124.1:0-4407 GCA_964571055.1 uncultured Oscillospiraceae bacterium
TAGCATCATTTCCTGCACGCAGGGTACGCGGGTAGAGCCGCCGACAAGGATGACCTTGTCGATATCGTTGTTGGTTAGGCCCGCGTCCTTCATGGCCATATGCACGCAGTCCTTGGTCTTTTCCACCAAGTCCGCGATCATCTCGTCGAACTTCGCGCGGGTAAGCGTCAGATCAAGATGCTTGGGGCCGGTGCTGTCCGCTGTGATAAAGGGCAGGTTGATGTTGGTCTGCACCATGCTGGAAAGCTCGATCTTGGCCTTCTCCGCCGCTTCCTTCAAGCGCTGCATCGCCATCTTGTCCTGCGAAAGATCGATGCCGCTGCTCTTTTTGAATTCCGATACGATATAATCCATCACGCGCTGGTCGAAGTCGTCGCCGCCCAAACGGTTGTTGCCGTGCGTTGCGCGCACCTCGAACACGCCGTCGCCGATCTCAAGGATGGACACGTCGAACGTACCGCCGCCCAAGTCGTAAACAAGGATCTTTTGGTTGGTTTCCTTATCCATGCCGTAGGCAAGCGCCGCCGCCGTAGGCTCGTTGATGATGCGCAGCACGTCCAGCCCCGCGATGCGGCCCGCGTCCTTGGTGGCCTGCCGCTGGCTGTCGCTAAAATACGCGGGAACGGTGATGACGGCCTGCGTGATGGTCTCGCCCAAATACCCTTCCGCGTCATGCTTGAGCTTTTGGAGGATCATGGCCGAGATCTCCTGCGGCGTATAGTCCTTGCCGTCGATGTTCTTTTTATAGTTGGAGCCCATCTCGCGCTTGATGCTGGTGATGGTCTTATCGGGGTTGGTGATGGCCTGCCGCTTCGCGACCTGACCCACCATGCGCTCGCCATCCTTGAACGCGACGACGGACGGCGTTGTGCGCGAGCCTTCAGCGTTGGGGATGACGACGGGTTCGCCGCCCTCCAGCACCGCTACGCAAGAGTTCGTTGTACCTAAGTCGATACCGATAATTTTAGACATACTGTATATCCTCCGATTTCTAAATTCTTATGATTGCTTTTCTATTTTGCTACGCCCACCATGCTGTGGCGGACGATGCGATCCTTGACCTTGTACCCCTTTTGCATCACCATAACGATGGTTCCGCTCTCCGCGTCTTCCGTTTCCTGCTGCATCACCGCCTCATGCAAATTGGGGTCGAACATCCCGGTGTCGTCGATCTGTTCAAGACCGAATTTCGCAAGCGTCTCTAGCAGCTGTTTCTGTACCAGCTTCAAGCCGTCCACCCACGCGGGATCGACGTTTTCGACGTTTTCCATCGCCCTGTCGAAATTGTCCAGCACCGGGAGCAGCGCCTTGATGACGTTTCGTTCCCCTTCGTTCACGCTGTCCAAATGCAACGAGGCGTTCCGTTTGCGATAGTTGTCGAAATCCGCCTGCAAATGCTGGCACAGGTTCACGGTTTCATCTTTTTCCTTTTGGAGGCTTTCTATATGCTTTCGCACCGCATCAAATTCCGCTGCGCTCAGCGTAACGGGTTCAAGCTGCTCCGGCTGTTCCGCCTGCGCTTCCTCCGCCGGCTGCTGCGGCTGCTCGTTAAGCGTCGTATCCTTTTCCTCCGGCGGCGCTACGGGTTCCTTTTCTTTGGTCAATTTAACGCTCCTCCTCAAACATATTCGTTAGCATCTCGCTCAAACCGTTTCCCATATATCGCAGAATCGCGAGCACACGGGAATAATTCATCCTTGTGGGGCCGATAATGCCCATGGAGCCGATGGGATCGTTGCCGATCCGGTAGGTTGCCGTCACCACGCTGCAATCCTGCATCTGGGCGTCCTCGTTTTCGCCGCCTATGGTCACGGTAAACTCCATCTTGGTGGCCTTGGTCAGCATCCCGTACAGCTTATCCTTCGTTTCGATCGCGGAAAGGAAGTTCTTCGCCTTTCCCATATCGCTGTACTCCGGGTAGTTTAGCATATTGGTGGCGCCCGCCATGGTCATGCGCGTCGGTTCCGCATCCATGCCGCGCCGCAAGCTTTCCAGCGTCGCCATCAGGAAGGCGCGGTTCTCGGATATCTCATCGCAAAGCGCGGGGATCAGCGTAGCGACCGCCTCATCCATGCGCTGGTTGGTAAGCCGCGCCGTCAAAAGGCGCGAGAGCCTTTCCAGCTTCTCTATATCCGTGCCGTGCGGCACCCGCACGATCGCGTCCCGCACGATGCCGGAATCCGTTACCACCACGCACAGCGCCTTTTCCTCCGATACGGGCACGAGCTGCACATGCTTGATCTTCACCGCGTGCAGCTGCGGGGACGTGATGACCGACATATACTGCGTGAGGTTGGAGAGCACCCACGCGGTCTGCTTGACGACCTCCTCTACCTGATCGAGCTCCTGCGAAAAGTGATCGCGCATGAAGCGCGTCTCCTGTTCGCTCAAGCGCACGTTGTGCATGAGGCTGTCCACATACAGCCGGTACGCCTTATCCGAAGGGATGCGCCCCGCGGAGGTATGCGGCTGCTCCAAATATCCGAGCTCCTCAAGATCGGACATCTCGTTGCGGATCGTAGCGGAGGACAGGTGAATGTCTGGATGCTTGGATATGGTGCGCGAGCCTACGGGCATCGCCGTCATGATATAATCGTCCACGATCGCCGCCAATATACGCATTTTGCGCATATCCAACTCCATGCCAACATCCCCTTTCTCCGGTCTGTTAGCACTCTGTTTATTCGAGTGCTAATCAACTACTTAAAGATAGCACCCAGCTAGGGTAAAGTCAAGCGGCGCTGCGCGGCAGAATGTGACAAAGCTGCAACATCAGTTTGAAATCCGCAAACGCACGAAAAAATCAGTCCATAAAAAGCAAAAGCGCGGCATTTTGCATGTCCAAACCCGCGTCCGTAAGACGCAGCGTTTGCGTATCCCAAACCGCCCAATTCCGAGCGATGAGCGTTTCGATCGCGTTAGGATACACCGTGTAAAGCGCCGTGCCGAAGCGGTCAAAAAAGGCTTTTGCCGCAACGCCCCCGGTTTTTCGCAAGCCCAGCATGACGCACTCGAACATCTCCTCCTTTGGGGGAATGCGCGAATAAACAACGGGCAACTCGTCTTTTGTGAGCGCCGTAAGATAGGTTTGCATCGCCGCGGTGTTATAAAAGCGCGTCCAGGCGGGTCTTCGCCACGCCGAATGCGCGCTTACACCCACGCCCAAATACGCGCCGTTATCCCAGTAATTGAGATTGTGGCGGCAGGCGAAGCCGGGCTTTGCGTAATTGGAAATTTCGTATCTTGCATAGCCCGCGTCTTTGAGCAGCGCGCGGGTGCGTAGATGCATGGCGTAGGTCTCGTCCTCGCCGGGAAAATCGGGATGCGCGTCAAAAAGCGGCGTCCCCTCCTCCAAGATCAGCGAATAGGCGGAAATATGCGTGGGGGAAAGCGCCGCCACGGCCTGGAGCGTTTCTTCGTGCGCTGCAAGCGTCTGCCCGGGCAAGCCGTACATCACGTCCACATTGACGTTTGCAAAGCCCGCGTTTTGTATCGCTTCCCAGCTTTCAAGAAAATCCTCCCACGTATGGATTCGCCCGACGGCTTGCAGCAGGCTGTTATGGCTGCTTTGCAGCCCCACGGACAGGCGGTTGACGCCCTCGTCCGCGTACTCCTTGAGCTTGTCCGTCGTGAGCGTGCCGGGGTTCGTTTCGATCGTGATCTCCGCCTCCGGCGCAATCGCGAAGCAGGCACGCGCCGTTTGCAACAGCGCGGCGATCTCGCCCGCGGGCAGTACGGAGGGCGTACCGCCGCCGATAAACACCGTATCAAAGGAGGAAAAACAGCCCTCGGCGGCGCGAAGCTCCATTTCGCGGCGGAGGGCTGCTAGATAGTCCGGCATGGACGTGTGATCCGCAAAAGATACGAAATCGCAGTAGGCGCATTTCCGTATGCAAAAGGGGATATGAAGATACAAGCCGCTCATCCGTCGATGCGCAGCACGCTCATGAAGGCTTCGCTTGGCAGCTCCACGGAGCCCACCTGCCGCATGCGCTTTTTACCTTCCTTCTGTTTTTCCAAAAGCTTCTTCTTGCGCGTAATATCACCGCCGTAGCATTTTGCCAAAACGTCCTTGCGGACGGCCTTCACGGTCTCGCGCGCGATGATCTTGCCGCCGATAGCCGCCTGAATGGGGATCTCAAACTGCTGGCGCGGTATGACCTCCTGCAGCTTCTCCGCAACGGCGCGTCCCTTGGCGTACGCCTTATCCTTATGGACGATGGTGGAAAGCGCGTCGCACATGTCGCCGTTTAGGAGGAAATCGAGCTTCACAAGCTCCGAACGCTTGTATTCCTTGATCTCGTAATCGAAGGAGGCGTAGCCGCGGCTGCGGGACTTGAGCTGGTCGAAGAAATCGTAGATGATCTCGTTGAGCGGCAGCTCGTATTTGATGTTGACGCGCGTTTC
>CAZNAL010000125.1:0-905 GCA_964571055.1 uncultured Oscillospiraceae bacterium
CGTCAAGCACTATTTGCAGAACTTGGACGGCGTGGGCTATACGCTTGACGACACCGAAACCTTTGAAGACGCCGTTTCGGCGGGCGAGACCATCACGGGCACGCCGAAAACGACCTATACCGGCTTTACTTATAACGAAGAAAAGAGCACGGCGACCCGCGCGGCGAGCAGCTTGCAGGATAACAACGTGCTGCATCTAAGGTATGACCGCGATACTTATAATGTGGAGTTTAAGGTAGACGACGCGGATCACGGCACGCTGGAGGGCGTAACGTCCTATCCCGGCGTGCGATACGAGTCCACTTGGGCGGACGCGGGGATTATAGAGCCCACGCCCACGGCAAAGCCCGGCTATCGATTTGACGAGTGGGACGTAGACCTCACCGCCGCGGCAAAGGAAAAGATCACCGCCGACGTAACCTACACGGCGCAGTTTGAGAAAAACGACGACGAGTGGTATACGGTCTCCTATAACGCAAACGGCGGCACGGGCGCGATGACATCGCATACGGACGTGCGCCACGGCACAGAGCTTACGCTTAGAGAAAACAGTTTCAGCAAAGCAAACCACGATTTCAAAAACTGGAATACGCAAGCGGACGGCACGGGCACGACCTATTCGGGCAGCATTGCAAGCGTGGAAAGCAGCCTGACGCTCTACGCGCAGTGGACGGAGCACGGCAAGTACACCGTCAAGGAAGCCGGGGTCGAAACCCTGTTCCCGCTTTTGGCGGATACCGGCTTTGTGGAATCCTGGGACCTGAACGCGGCGGCGCGCCTCATCGACTACAGCACCTCAGGCTCAGTCACGACCTGGAAGGTCGGCACCTCGCTGCAAACTGCGGCGGATGTGCGCCTGCGCGCCTCCTACTCGAAGGATATCCGCGCGCCCAACATCAACGAGC
>CAZNAL010000125.1:915-3267 GCA_964571055.1 uncultured Oscillospiraceae bacterium
CGGCACGGGCGACTCTGTTACGGAGGAGAAGTATGTAGATACTGCGACGACCATCAAGGCGAACACGGAAATCGGCTTCACCAAGGAGGGCTATACCTTCGCGGGCTGGAACACGGCGGAGAACGGCATCAATGGCACGGCATATGCCGCGGGGGATGCCTATAACGAAAATCACGCAAATGCAAACCTCACGCTGTTTGCGCAGTGGGCGGAGGATTCTACGAAGTGGGTGACGGTTAAATACAACGCCAACGGCGGCACGGGCACGATGGCGGAAGCGAAGATGCTAAAGAGCACCACGGATTATGCCTTGGCTGCCAACGCATTTACACGTGATGCGCACGCGTTCGCGGGCTGGAACACGCAGGCGGACGGCACGGGCACGGCGTATACAGACAGGCAAGCCATCACGTCTTTTGAAAACGTTGGCGCTACGCTCGAGCTCTACGCCCAGTGGACGGCCACATGGACGGTGACCTTCTATGTGGACGATGCGCTGCAATCGGATTTGACCGTGACCGTCAACGACGGCGCAACGGTGACAGCGCCCGATGTTACGGCCAAACAAAAGACCGGCCATACGCTAAGCGGCTGGATGACAGCGGCTACGGGCGATACCGCGTTTGCTTTCACCACCCCCATCAAGAAGGATACCAGCCTGTGGATCAAGAACGTGGCGGATACGCACACCGTGACCTACAAGCTAGCAACGGATGGCGGGGCATACGCGGCGCACGGCGCTCCCGTATCCATTGCCTACGGCGAGGATGTGCATATTCTCACCACGCCCACGGAGAAGGGCTACAGCTTCGATTGCTGGTATACGGACGAAGCGCGTACAACGCCGGCTACAAATACCACGATGGGCACGGAGGATATGGTATTCTACGGCGCGAAAAACACCATCAACTATACCATAGCCTATCAGCTCGTGCCGGCAGAGGGCACGACCATCCCCACAAGCGTCACCGCGCCCGCGAGCACACCCTTCACGGTGGAGGATGCGAGCATCGCGTATGCGCAGCTGCCGGGCGTACCCACGGGCTATAGCATCGCGGGCTGGTATGAGGACGCGGATTGTACAAAACAGGCGGCAAACGCGCCGACGTTTGACGCGCTGGTGCCTGCGACGGATTACAATAACGCGAACCCCACGCCCATCACGCGCTACGCGAAGGTCAGCATCAACAAATATACCGTGACTTTCGAGGAGGGCGCAAACGGTTCGCTTGAGGGGGATACAAGCTTTGCAGACGTTCCGCACGGCAAGGCGTGGGATGAAGCCGTTAACGTGCCTACGACCAAACCTGCGAGCAACGATTACTACTTCACGGGCTGGATTGATGCTTCGGGCAACAAGGTCGCGGCCTTCCCCGCAAGCGTTACGGAGAACCTAACCTATACGGCGCAGTTTGCGCAAAAGGTTGAATTGACCTTGACCGCGAACAGCGAAGATAAACCCTACAACGGTAAAGCGCAGACCATCACGGGCTATACGAAATCGCCCGAAATCGTAAGCGTAGACCTTTTGGGCATTACGGCTTCGGCAAGCGGCAAGGACGTTTCGGCGGACGGCTACCCGATGGTGTGGTCGGGCGTTGCGGACGGCGCCACGCTTACGGGCACGGACGGCGTGCAGTATAAGGTCACGCTCGTTGGCGGTACGCTGACGATCACACCCAAGGAAGTCGCCGTAGAAGCGAATAATCAAGAACGCGCCTATGGCGCGAAGAATCCCACGCTAACCTATACATGGGATGGCTTTGTAAACGGCGAAACCGAAAGCGTTGTTACCGGCACGCCCGAGCTTTCCACGGAAGCCACGGCGACAAGCCCCTTCAAAACGGGCGGCTATCCCATCACGGTGGACGTAAGCGGCCTTTCGGCGGATAACTACACCTTCAAACCGGTGAACGGCACGCTGACGGTGAACCCCGCGACCTTGACCGTTACGGCGGAAGGCAAGACCATGGAATACGGTACGACGGTACCCCCGCTCACCTACAAGATCACGGGCTATGTAAACGGCGAGGACGAAACCGTTGTTATCGGCACGCCAGAACTTTCCACCACAGCGACAGGCGACAGCCCCGTGGGCGAGTACGATATTACGGTTACGCCGGGCACGCTTTCAGCGGGTAATTACACCTTCAAGATGCAGACGGGTAAGCTGAACGTTTACGAATCGGGAAGCCTTAGCGTTTCGGCGGCGGACGTAACAGAGAAATACGACGGCAATGCCTACGGCTTGGGAGAACCTACGCTGAACGTGACGGCGGGCACCGAGGTGCGCTACGGCTTAACCGCCGATAAATGCACGCTTCCCGCTTCTCCCACCTTTACCGAGGCGGG
>CAZNAL010000125.1:3277-4340 GCA_964571055.1 uncultured Oscillospiraceae bacterium
AGCACGGCCTGACGGCGAGCGTGCCGGGCGTGCCGGGCGCCGAGATCACCTACAGCGAGTCCGCAACCGGAACGTTTACGAGCGAATCGCCGACGTACACGAACGTTGGAACGCATACCGTTTACTTTAAGGCGACCAACAACAATTATTATGAAGCAAACGGCAGCGCGAAGGTTACCATCGAAAAGCGCAAGGTGACGCTGACGAGCGCGGACGGCGCGTGGAATTACGACGGCAGCGAGCACATGAAAAACGCGCAGACCGACGTGCGTGTCGCAAGCGACGGCTGGATCGCGGGATACACGCCGACCTACACCTTTGATGGTACGAGCAAGGTCAAAACCGCCAAGCAGGGCGAAGTGGAGAATCGCTTCTCCTGCGTGTATAAAACGAACAATTACGACGTGCGCTATGTGTTCGGCACGCTCAAGATCAACGCCATCACGGACGCCATCGTCGTCAAGGCCGCGGACGGCAGCAAGGAATATGACGGCACAGCGCTTACCAACAGCGGCTATACCTTTACGGAAAACGTGCTGCTAGCCGGCGATACGCTCACCGCGACAGTGCATGGCAGCATCACGGACTACGCGCAAAACGGCGCGCAAAACGCCGTAACGAAGGTCGTCATCACAAACGCAAGCGGCGAGGACGTGACCGACAACTACACGCTGGGCGCGCACCAAAGCGGCACGCTCAAGATCACCAAGAAGGCCGTCGAGGTCACTGCCGACAGCGCAAAACGCGCCTACAACGGCGAATACCTGAAAGCGGGCGGCTATAAGATCACGGCTGGCGGCTTTATCGGCGAGGAGGGATTTGACGCTGTGAGCTGCTCCGGCGCGCAGCTTACAAAGGGCAAGAGCGCGAACCAGCTCGCGGGCTACACCTTGAAGGCGAACACGAAGGAGGACAACTACAGCATCAAAAAGATAGACGGCGAACTTGAGGTGACCGCCGCCACAGACCCCATTATCGTGACCGCCGCGGACGCTGAAAAGACCTACGACGGCAAGGCGCTCACCAACGCGTCCTATACCTTCACGGGCAAGCTTTTCAAGGA
>CAZNAL010000126.1:0-4254 GCA_964571055.1 uncultured Oscillospiraceae bacterium
AAGCGGGCTGCCTTGACGGGCTTCCCGAGACCAACCAAATCACCCTTTTCCAAGGATTGATTTGACTTATAGCGCCGCCTATGGTATAATCCGCATGTTGGTCAGCTAAGGCTGTATGTTGTGCAAGTAAGAGTGGGGTTTTCCCGCTCTTTTATTTTGAGGAGGCAAGCTTGAAAACGAGCGAAACGGTCATGGCGCTGCTGCGGGATACGGTGGAGACGCTGGGCTTTGACCTTTACGATGTGGAATATCAGAAGGAGCAGGGGGCATGGGTGCTAACGCTCTTCATCGATAAGGCGGGCGGCGTGGATATCGACGACTGCGAGCGGGTCTCCCGTGCGGTGGAGCCGATCCTCGACGAGAAGGATCCCATTGCGGACAGCTACTTTTTGAGCGTTTCCTCCATAGGGCTAGACCGCCCGCTGAAGCTCGACAAGGATTTTACGCGAAACATAGGCCAAAAGATCACCGTGAAGCTGTACGCGCCCGTGGATAAGAAAAAGGAATTTACGGGGGTGCTCGAGAGCTTTGACGCGGACGCCTTTACCGTTTTGTGCGACGGCGCGCCGAAGCGCTTTGCCCGCAAGGACGCTGCGAAGATCGTGCCCTATATCGATTTTGCGGACTTATAGAATCACGCGAACGCGATTTCTATTTTTATCATAAGTAAGGAGAGGAAAACATGAATTCCGAGTTCATCGAAGCGCTTAACGCCATTGAAAAGGAAAGAGGCATCGGCCAAGGCATCTTGATCGACGCTTTTGAGGCGGCGCTGGTCGCCGCGTATAAACGCAACTTCGGCGCAAACAACAACGTGCGCGCGGTGGTTGACCGCGACACCGGCGAGGTGCAGATTTTTGCGTCCAAAACGGTGGTGGAGCAGGTGGAAAACCCCTACGGCGAGATCACGCTGGAGGACGCGAAAAAGGTCAACGCCCTCTACGAGCTTGGCGACGTGCTGGAGGAGGAGGTCAACCCCAAGAGCTTCGGCAGGATCGCGGCGCAGACCGCCAAGCAGGTCGTGGTGCAGCGCATCCGCGAGGCGGAGCGTGGCGTTATTTTCGACGAATATGTGGAAAAGGAAAACGAGGTGCTGACCGCCATCGTGCAGCGCGTGGAAAAGGGCGGCGTGTATGTCGAGCTTGGCAAAACCGACGGCTTGATCGGCGCGAACGAAGTCATTCCGGGCGAAAGCTACAACAACGCGGATCGCTTGAAGGTATATGTGCTGGAAGTGCGCAAGGCGAACAAGGGACCCCAGGTGCTGGTTTCCCGCACGCATCCGGGCTTGGTCAAGCGCCTTTTTGAGCTGGAGGTTCCTGAAATACAGACAGGCGTGGTGCAAATTAAATCCATCGCCCGCGAAGCGGGCTTCCGCACCAAGGTCGCCGTGCACTCCACCGACGCGCAGGTGGACGCCGTGGGCGCGTGCGTAGGGCAAAAGGGCATCCGCGTGGAGCGCATCGTAAGCGAGCTGCACAACGAAAAGATCGACATTATCGAGTGGGACGCCGATCCCGCCGTTTACATCGCAAAATCGCTAAGCCCCGCCCGCGTGCTGATGGTGTACATCAACGAGAGCGAAAAGGCCGCGAAGGTCATCGTTCCGGATAACCAGCTTTCCCTCGCCATCGGCAAGGAGGGGCAGAACGTGCGCCTCGCCGCCAAGCTGACCGGGTGGAAGATCGACATCAAGAGCCAAACGCAGGCCGAGGAGGAAATGGCGGCCTATAACGAGGAGCAGGAAGCACAGGCCGCGTTGGCGGCGGAATCCGAAATCGAGGGCGCGGAGCCCGAGACGGAGGCGTAGCCCATGAGCGGCAAAACGCCCATGCGCATGTGCGTGGCCTGTAGAGAGATGCGCCCCAAACGGGAGCTGGTGCGCGTGGTGCGCACGCCGGGCACGGAGGAAAAACCGGCCGCCGTCATGATCGACAGGACGGGTAAGGCGAACGGGCGCGGCGCATATCTGTGCCACAGCGAGGCGTGCTTGGAGCGGGCGCAAAAAACGCGGGCGCTGGAGCGCGCGCTGGAATGCGCTATCTCGAGCGAGGTGTTCGAAGTTTTGAAGGAGCAGATGCGTGAAGGATGAGGCGCTTCGCAGCGCGCTGGGACTCGCACAGCGGGCCGGCAAGCTCTTATCGGGCGATTTTGCCTGCGAAAAGGCGGTCAAAAGCGGCAAGGCGCTGCTTGTGGCGCTGGACGCGGGCGCGTCGGAGGCTACGCGGCTTCGGTATGCGGGTATGTGCGCAAGGGCTGGGATACAATGCCTCTGCGTAGAGGATATGGATGCGGCCATCGGGCGCAGCGGGCGCAGGGTGGCGGCGGTAACGGACGGCGGGTTCGCCCGCATGATTCTGCAAAAAACACACGGGGGTGTTGATTGATGGCAAAAGTAAAGATCACGGACGCGGCGAAGGAGCTTCAGGATCAGGCGCAGGCGCTGTTTGAACGCATCAAACAGGCGCAGACGGATATGAGCGCCAGCCTGCAAAGCGTCAAGCGCGCGGAAAGCCGTTTAGCCGAAAAGGAAGAAGCGGAGCGCAAGGCGCGCATCGAGAAGGAGAAGGCGGATCGCCTGCGCGAGGTATTGGCGCAGGAGGGACACCTTGCCTTCCATGTGGGCGAGCAGGACGAGGAGGAACCGGAGAGCGAAGCGGTTGCGGCAGCGCCGGTTGCGCCGAAGATCGCGGAGGAAGCGGCCGTTGCTGAACAGCCGCCCGCCGTCGTGGTAAAAATGACGGAAACGCCGAAGCAACCGCCCAAGCAGCCAGCGCGACCCGCGGAAAGACCCGCGGAACGCGCGCCGCGCCCGCCCGAGCGGCAAGCGCCGAGAGGGCAGAGCGCGCAGGGCTACGATCCGCGCGCGGAACGGCCGCAGAGGCCGGCTGCACAGCAGCAGCGTCCGGCACAGCCGCAGCGCGCGGCGGGAACGCCGCGACCCGCGCCCGCTAAGCCGCCGATGGCAGCGGATGGGTATAAAGCAAGCCCGCAGGCGCGGACGGTGGGCAGCAAGGATGGCAGCAAGCCCCGCCGCGAAGAAAACCCCCGCGCAAAGAATAAAAAGACGCTGGCGAGGGAAGCAGCCCCCACCGGATACGAGGACGAGAATTTCCGCAGGCGCTCAAAACGGAAGCAAAACCAACAGCCTGCGCATAAGATGGAGCCGATTGTGATTGAAAAAGCCGTAATAACCACCGAAACCGTTACCGTTAAGGATCTCTCCGAAAAGATCGGCAAGCCCGCGGCGGAGATCATCAAAAAGCTGTTTTTGCTTGGCACGATGGCCACCATCAATCAGGAGATCGACTTTGATACCTGCGCGCTGGTCGCGGCGGATTACGATATCGAACTCGAACAGCAGCTTACAAAGACCTTTGAGGATGTACTTGCTGAAACGAGCGAGGAGGAGGACACCGAAAAGAATCTGGTCGCGCGCCCGCCGGTCGTCACCATCATGGGCCACGTCGATCACGGCAAGACCTCGCTGCTTGACGCCATACGCCAAAGCAGCATCACCGAAAGCGAAGCGGGCGGCATCACGCAGCATATCGGCGCTTACACCGTAATGTGCAACAACCGCCAGATCACCTTTATCGATACGCCGGGTCATGAGGCGTTTACGGCGATGCGCGCGCGCGGCGCACAGGTGACGGATATCGTTATCCTTGTGGTCGCGGCGGACGACGGCATCATGCCGCAGACCGTGGAGGCGATCAACCATTCCAAAGCTGCGGGCGTACCCATCATCGTGGCGATCAACAAGATCGACCGCGAGGGCGCGAATCCCGACCGCGTCAAGCAGCAGTTGACCGAGCAGGGCTTGGTCAGCGAGGAATGGGGCGGCGACACCATCTGCGTGGACGTTTCCGCAAAGAAGAAGATCAATTTGGACACGCTGCTGGAAATGGTGCTTTTACAGGCGGATGTGCTGGAGCTCAAGGCTAACCCCAACCGCATGGCGAAGGGCACCATCATCGAGGCGGAGCTGGACAAGGGACGCGGTCCCATCGCGACGGTGCTGGTGCAAAACGGCACGCTCAAGGTGGGCGATCCCATCGTTGCGGGCACGACCTACGGGCGCGTGCGCGCCATGATCGACGACAAGGGCAAACGCGTTACCGAGGCGGGTCCGAGCACGCCTGTTTCCGTGCTGGGCTTTAACGAGGTTCCTTCCGCGGGCGACGTGATGAACGCGGCTGAAATCGATAAACTCTCCCGTCAGGTCGCCGAGGAGCGCCGCGATAAGCAGAA
>CAZNAL010000127.1:0-4240 GCA_964571055.1 uncultured Oscillospiraceae bacterium
TTGGCAACCTCCTCTCCCGCACCGTCGGCATGCAGGAAAAGTATTTCGGCGGCGTCGTACAGCCCAACTGCGCCAAGGAGGAACTGGATAACGGCCTCATTTCGCAGGCGATGGCGACCGTACAAAACGTCGAGGAAAACATGAACGCGCTCAAAATCCCCGAAGCGCTGCAAAGCATCTGGGATTTGATCGACGCGTGCAACAAGTACATCGATCAGACCGCCCCGTGGATACTCGCGAAGGACGACGCGAAGAAGGAGCGTCTGGGTACGGTGCTCTATGTGCTCTCCGAATGTCTCCGCTTTGTCGCGGTGCTTCTGCAAGCGTACCTTCCCGATACGGCGCCTAAAATGTTCGCGCAGCTTGGCATAGCGGACAGGAAGGATTTGCAGACCGTCGAGAGCCTGCAATTCGGCGCGTACCCCGCTGGCACGCTCGTGCATAAGGGCGAAAACCTCTTCCCCCGCATCGACATCAAGGAGGAGCTCGAGGCGCTCGCATCCGGCATCGGCGCGAAGGCGGATAAGAAGGACGAAAAGGAAGCCGAGAAGGCGGACAAAAAGGACGAAAAGGCCGCCGCGAAGGACGCGAAGAAATCTCACGCCGCGCCCACCTTCCCCGAAACCATCGACTTTGACGATTTCTGCAAGGTGGAAATGCGCGTAGCGCGCGTGCTGGAGTGCAAGTTTGCCGAAAACAGCAAGAAGCTGCTTGTGTTCAGGCTTCGCGTGGGCGAGAGCGAGCGCACCATCCTTTCGGGCATTCGCAAGTGGTACGGCGAACCCGAAAAGCTCGTGGGCAAAAACGTCATCATCGCCGCCAACCTCGCCCCCCGCATGATCGCGGGCGTGGAGAGCCAGGGCATGATCCTCTCCGCCATCAACGAGGATGAATCGGAATTGTCCATGCTCACGACGGTGAGTGACAGCTTCCCCGACGGCACGCTGGTATGCTAAAGGCATAGGCACGAAAACGAGCAGACAAGGAGGCATTCGCAAAGACGAACGCCTCCTTGTGAAAAAATAAAGCATGTCAATCAAAGGCATTAAAATATATAACATAGTTAAAAAAGTTGACAAATAGAACATTTCATGATAAACTATGCAAGGGATAGTTTACGCATAAGAAACATATTCTATATAAGAGGTGATGAATGTGACTTATAATGCAAAAGAAGTAGCACGTTTTATTATAAGTTACTGCATGAATAAAAATACGCCTGTAAGTAACTTAAAATTGCAGAAAATACTATATTTTGCATGGGTTGATTACTGGAAGCAAAAACGAAGGGTTTTATATACGGACGCTATCTGCGCGTGGCAGTTTGGGCCTGTAGTGCCGGATGTCTATTATGAGTATTGCACATACGGCGGTTTACCGATCGACGTCACGTATGAAACAAGCATTATGGGAGAGGATCGGCTAACGCTTGAAAGCATCGTCGAACAATATAGAAAAATATCCGCCTATGAGTTGGTGAATATGACACATGCGGAGGGCACGCCTTGGAGCGTGACTTTTCAAAATGGCTCGGGAAACCGCAAGGTTATAACCCCCGATTTGATTCAGAGGATAGCAGGTAATTAAGACGTATGCCGACGGAATCGCACCAAGAGAAACAACACGCGCTAGAACAATGCGTTAAGGACATGGCGTGCCGCATGTATGATGAAACAGGAATTGGCGCGTTGGCGTGCAAGCTGCAAGAGATTTATGAGGGGGAGTTTAGGCACAACTACTCCCCCTTTTTTCCGCTTATACAAGAGCTTTCCGAAAATAAAGGAGGAAGCAGTACAGAATTTTTATCCAACAACCTCGTTGCGCTTAGTCATTATGTTCAAGACAACCATGCAGACACATCGGAAAAGTATGCCTACTTTCAAAAGCAGATCAACAAGCTGTGTGACCATTTAAATTTGGAAATATCGCGAATCAGCTACTACACGCGAATCGGTTCCAAGAACTGTGATTTGGAAAACACGACAAACGCCTTGCGTAAAGATGTTGAAGAGCTGACGCAAAATGTACAGACGGACGAGAGAAGGCTCATGGAAGAAGCGGATCGCGTTTCTAAGATACAGACGGATTTCGTGGGCGTTTTAGGCATTTTCTCCGCGATTGTCATTGCTTTTTCGGGTAGCATCAGTTTTTTGAACAGCACGATTAACGCGCTTGCGTCTGTACCGCTGCTGCATTCGTTGATCGCGCTTTTTTCGTGTGGGCTGGTTCTAAGCAATGTGATCTTTGTGTTGCTGTATGTTGTGGCAAAGATCATGGGTCGAAATATATATGCGGTCTGTAAAACGGAGGATTGCTCCTGCAAGGAGGGCATGCCGTCGTGCAACATACTAAAAAGAATTAGAAAACGTCTACCTTTGGTATTTTGGGTAAATGCTCTTTTTATCGTATTGATTCTTGCGACGGTGCTTATTTGGGTATGGGGCACAAGCGGCAAGATTATGCTTATGGATGGGATTACAGTGTTAAGCGGTAAATAGCAACGATTTTGACGTAGCGTATGGACATGATGCGGAATGAAAGATACCGCTACATGCGTTATGTTCCCTTTTGGGCGTAAATTAAGTTTCGCTAAGTTGCAGCGATACGAAATAATGAGAATAATTGATCGACAAACCACAAGATGTTGTGTTTTGATTATTGTAAAAACTAGATGTTGAATTCGTTAAGTTGCAACAAGTTGCAACTGGCGTTTTTCGATTGGAAAGGTAACGGCTATGCACCATTTCGACACCCACGCCCATCTTACGGACGAACGGTTTGACGCTGACAGGGACGCGTTGATCGCGTCCCTTGTTCCCGCGGGGGTGACGCGCGTTGTGGACGTGTGCTGCGACGTGAAGGATTGGGCGAAAACGCGCGCGCTGGCGGAAGAAAATGATTTTGTGTACGCCGCCGTCGGCATGCACCCGCACGAGGCGGGACATACCACAAACGCCGACCTTGACGCGGTGAAGGCGGCGCTGCAAGCGTGCCCCAAGGCGGTGGGACTGGGCGAGATCGGTCTTGATTATCACTACGATTTTGCGCCGCGCGAAACGCAGCGCGCGTGGTTTGACGCGCAGCTCTCCCTTGCCGAGACGCTCGGCGTGCCCGTGATTCTGCACATTCGCGAGGCGTTTGGCGACTGCATGGACATCCTCCGCGCGCATAAGCGCGGGCTGCGGGGCGAAATGCACTGCTTCTCCGGCTCTGTGGAGATCGCGCGGGAATGCCTTGATTTGGGGCTGTACATCGCGTTTGGCGGGGCTGTTACCTTCAAAAACGCGAACAGGCTTTTGGACGCGGCGGCGTACGTGCCGACGGAGCGGCTGCTTATCGAAACCGACTGCCCCTACATGACGCCGGAGCCCAAGCGCGGGCAGCGCAACGACCCGCGTGGCGTGATCGCCGTATGCGCGCGCCTTGCGTCGCTGCACCGCGTAAGCGAAGCGGAGATGGCGCAAGCGACCTACGAAAACGCGAACCGCCTGTTCGGCTTGTAAGAAAACCGCATAAAGAAAAAGGGCGCACACCCGCGCGGTGTACGCCCTTTGCTTGTGCGTTGCGTCAGATGCAGACGCCGTCTGCTCATTCCGGCACCTCAACAGGGTCGGCGCGCGTGCCGACGCCCACGGACGAGATTACCGTCGCCCCGTCCAGTAAGCCTCCGCTTATAGCCTTGTACATGTTTGCGTCGTGCAGCTCGCCAAGCGGCGCGGTAAGCGCGCGGGCGAGCTCTGCATGCGAACCGAAAACATACTTATAGCCTAGGGTTCCAAACATATTTTCGGTGAACGCATAACGAATGCCAGCGCCGACGACAGGGGAAAATTTCGTTTTGGAATGCTTCTGTCCGTCTAGGCTTAAGATGTAACCTTCAAGCGACGGCGTCAGCATAACTCCGACGCGCGGCATGCTGCCGACGTAAAACGGCCTTTTCACGGTCACGCTGTTGTCCTGGCTTTTCACATCAACTTTTTTATCTTGGAATCTTAGCTTGGTCGTATCCAAGCCAACAAAGAGATCAGCGCCAACCATGACGTCGCCCATCCTGTGATCGCCGCCTAAAACCGCTTCGGCTACAAAGCCGGTTCTTGTCTTTTTCACCTTCCCGTTATTTTGGGCACTGAATTCGCGCGCTTCCCACATTCCGCCTTCCGCGGCGGGTAAAAAATTGAGAATCGAGGCGAGAAGTTCCACCATGTCTTGCGTGTCCTGCGGTACGGGCACGCCCTGCGCG
>CAZNAL010000128.1:0-4227 GCA_964571055.1 uncultured Oscillospiraceae bacterium
TGAGCAGCTGATCCACCAGCGTGGTTTTGCCGTGATCGACGTGCGCGATGATGGCGATGTTGCGAAGCTTGGGGTTACACTTGGTTTCCATGGTTGATTCCACCTCTATCTATTCCAAACAAAAATAAAGCGTTCTTTTCGTGCGTTTTCGCACACAAACAAGAAATTATAGCACTATCGCACGCCAAACGCAAGAGAAATCGGCGGTATCGCACAAAATCGCGCAAAAAAGCGTCCGCCGCGCGGCGGACGCCCAGCATCTTTTCGAAACGCTACGGTGTGGGGCGCTGTTCCTGCCTTGCCCTTCGTTCCTCCAGTTCCCGCATGAGCTTCTCGCGAAGCGCCTCGTCCGTCTTGGCGCGCTCCCATTCCGCCTTTTTTGCTTCAGCCGCCGCTTGCTCTTTTTGGAAGGCCGCTTCGCTTTCGTAGAGGTTCACCCGCAGCATGCCGGCTTGTGCAAGCGCCGTGGCTTCGGGAAACATGTGCAGCGAATGGGTGTCGCGCGTGCGGTAGCTTACGCGGCAGTATGCGTGGGGGAAGGTCGCCTCATAAGCAAAGGACTGCGCGTCCGGCGATACCGTCTGCGCCGCAAGCGCGTCATAGAGGGCGCTTTCGCTTGCAAAGCCGCCGTAGAGTCGCGCGGCGAGGAAAAGCTGCGCCTTCCAATCCTCCCATGAGAAGACGAGCGGTGTTTTGCCGCCGTCGGTGGAAACAGGCGCGGAATCAAAAATGAGGAACAGTTCGCGCTCCCCGTCCACAAGCGCGCTGGAGACGGACGCCCAAAGTCGCGTGTCGATGGCTTCTTCGGCGGGCTTTTCCGTCGGGTCGCGGAGGACATAAGCGATATGCCCTTCCTGATAGGATTGCGTTTCGTCCTTGGAAAGCACCCACGAAAAGCCGGCGGCCTCCACCTCTTGCATCAGCGTTTCCTCCGCAAGCGGGAAAGGGGGCTTGGGGAGCTTGCTTGTGCAGCCAAAGGGGGCGCAGAGCAAAAACAGCGCGAGCAGGGCGCAAACAAGACGCTTCACCATGGGGCGCTCACCTCCTTTTTTTCAGTATATAGGATTCCCCGCCGTTTCGCAACGCGCTTTGCTTGACAGAAGCGTCCCCGCGTCCTATAATGAAGGCGCGTAAAAGAGAATATCCCGCTGGGGGTGCTGCGCATAGCGGCTGAGATAACACCCCGGGAACCTGTTCGGATAATACCGGCGTAGGGAAGCGGCCATATATAAGGGAAATTCCATGTATATCTCCGTTTCGGCGGGGATATTTTTCTTTCCAGCAAATATTTACGGGAGGAATCATACCATCATGGAAAAAACGACCAAACCCAACCGCACGCTGCGGGTGATGCTCTACGGGGCGCTGTGCGTCGCCCTCTCCTTCGCGCTCTCCTACATCAAGCTCTTCCCCATGCCCATGGGCGGCTCCGTCACGCTTTGCAGCATGCTGCCCATCTGCCTGTTCGCCTGCGCCTTCGGCCCGAAATACGGGTTTCTCGCGGCGTTTGCTTACGGCGTCCTGCAGGTCATACAAGGTGCGTATGTGGTGCATCCGGTGCAGTTTGTGCTGGATTACTTCCTTGCGTTTACGGCGCTGGGCTTAGCGTCCCTGTTCCCGAAAAAGTACGCGCTGGGCATGGCCGTGGGCGGGACCGCGCGCATGCTCTGCTCCGTCGTGTCGGGGGCGGTGTTCTTTGCAGCCTACGCCGCCGAAGCGGGCTGGAACAACGCGTGGGTGTATTCCTTCGTGTATAACCTTACGAGCATCGGCGTGGAGACGGCGCTTTGCGTGGTGGTGGCGCTGCTGCCGCCGGTGAAGAAGGTCGTCAACAAGCTGGCGCTGTAGGCGCTTTTCAACAGAATCGTAAACAAACGCCGGAAAAGCTGTTTCCGGCGTTTTCTTATGCTATAATGCATTTATCATGGAAGAAAAGGACGAAACACAACAAAATACGGAGCCTGCGGCCGGGCAAAAGCCGTTTTATCAGGGCGCGCTGCCGGATAAGTCGGTGCGCGAAGCCTACGACCCCTTTAACGGCGAGGATCCCGCCGTATTTTACGCCAAGCTCATCGGCGAGGACGAGGCGGAGGAGGAAAAGCCGCGCGCGAAGCAAGCGTGGCTCATGCCCGCCTTCCTTGCGGGCGTGCTCCTGTTTGCGGGTGCGGCGTTTGCCTATCGCGGCCTTGCGGCGCTTCCCTATATCGCCCCCGCGCCCACGCCCACGGTAACGCCCGCGCATACCCTCGCGCCGAGCGCCGAACCCACGCTTGCGCCGCTTCCGGCTGTGGCGGCGGTCGAGCCTGTGGAGGACGCCGCTTTCGAGCGGACGGCGCTCGTGGTGGACGGACGCTCACAAGGTGTGCTTGTAAGCCGCGAGGCGGCGGAAGCGCTGCTTGCGGACGTGTGCGACTGCTTTGAGGGGATCGTGCGGGAGAAGTACGAAATCCAGGGCGCGCTCACAACGACCATCGACAACGAAATCGAGTTTTTGTCATCCCCCGAAACACCCGATGATGCAGTCGTCACGGCCGAGGCGCTTTTTACGAAGCTTACATCGAGCGATACGCGGCTGGACGTTTTTTGTACCGAGACGCTCCGCGAGGAGGAGCTGGAGCCGTGCAAAACCGAGGAGAAGGACGACAAGTATCTTCTCAAGGGCACAAGCGTCGTCGAGGAACCGGGGCAGGACGGCATGACCGCCAAGACGCGCACCATTCTTTATAAAAACGGGCGGCGGCGCACGGAGAATGCGGACGAAAAGACGGAGACGCGGCCTATGCTTGCGCGCGTGGTGCGCGTGGGCACGCAGAAGATCACGGACAAGACGGAGCCCGGCAAGAAGGAGGGTAAAAAAGGCCCCGACGCGCCGGAGGACATGACCTTTGTATCCCCCGTGGAGGAGGGCAAGGTGATCCTAAACTACGGCCAAAGCGCGGGAGTGTTGCATTTGGGGCTCGATTACACGCCCAAGGACGAGGACGCGGCGGACGTGCCGGTGCTTGCTTCCTGTGCGGGCACGGTGGTGTGCGTAATGGAGCGCGGCGGCTACGGAAAAATGGTGGAGCTTGACCACGGCGGCGGCTTTGTGACGCGCTACGCGCATCTTCAAAGCGCTGCGGTAACGCTTGGCGAAACGGTAGCGCAGGGCGCGCCCATCGGCGTGATGGGGCAAAGCGGCAGCGCGGAGAGCGTGCGGCTGCATTTCGAGCTTAGGATCAACGGCGAAGCGTACAACCCGCGCTATTATATTCGCTGAAAGGGGCTTCCTTTGCAGCGAGATTGCACGCTTTGCCTAAAACCGCAAGCGGTTTCCGGGCGGCAAAACGTGAGAAGAAAAAGAACCTGCGCTTCTCATCCGTTCTGACGCACATGCCGTCAGAGCCGGAATAGAGCCGCCGAGGGGCCGCGGCCCTCCGAACCACCCGGCGTTGGTGCGTTCTATTCGTTTTATACTGTACAAATTTTTTTCTTTGTGATATGATACGCGGGCGTGTATATGGAAAACAGGGGCGGCTGCCCCATGAGATAAGATTTGGAGCTTGTGCATGGCACATTATGTAATCAACGGCGGGAAACGGCTGGAGGGCGTGGTGACGGTGAGCGGCGCGAAGAACGCGGCGCTCGCGATCATACCCGCGACCATTTTGGCGGGCGAAAGCTGCCTATTGGAAAACCTGCCGAGCATCGACGACGTGCGTACCCTCGAGTGCATCCTTACCCGCATGGGCGCGACCGTCACCTTTACGCCGGACGGCAGCATGCGCGTAGACCCGCGCGGCATCAAGGATTATAACGTCACGTTCGATATGGTGCGCTCGCTTCGCGCGTCCTATTATCTTCTTGGGGCGCTCTTGGGGCGCTACGGCTACGCGAAGATCGCGCTGCCCGGCGGCTGCATGATAGGGCAGCGCCCCATCGACCAGCACATCAAGGGCATGCGCGCGCTGGGCGCTACCGTCACGGTGGAAAACGGCATGGTGACGGCGAAGGCGGATAAGCTCGTGGGGGCGGAGATCTATTTGGACGTGGTGACGGTGGGCGCGACCATCAACATCATGCTCGCGGCGGTGGGCGCGGAAGGCCAAACCATCATCAACAACGCCGCAAAGGAGCCCCACGTCGTGGACGTGGCGAACTTCCTCAACATGATGGGCGCAAGCGTCAAGGGCGCGGGCACGGACGTGATCCGCGTCATGGGCGGGCGGGAGCTGCACGGGTGCAGCT
>CAZNAL010000129.1:0-4205 GCA_964571055.1 uncultured Oscillospiraceae bacterium
CAATCCACAACCGCGTATACAAAGCGATGCGCTATATCCCGTTGACGCTTGACGGTCTGAAGGCGTTGCGCCTTATCATGATGGAAGACTGGAAACAAAAATTCCTCACAATCCGCCCTTATACACACGCTGGAGACGCATATGACTGGTACGACTCGTACGATGATGATGGAAAAGTGATGGAATACTATTTCTACTTCGTCGGGTGCGACTTGCACAAGCTCTACGACTTCATCACGCATCCGATCGGAAATAACGCAAAGAAAACCGTCGTGTGTTATGACTGGCAGGCTGAGATGGTGGAACAGGTCGCAAAAATCACAAAAAGCTCAGTAAACGTATTTCATAATCCGACGAGCGTGTACGTCAAATTCTTTGCGAAAGACATTACTGCGGAGCACGAGTATTGGGACACCCACTCGTACATCAAATAAAAAAACCATGAAAGCGGAAAGGAATCCTGAATATCCTCGTTGTGCATGCGCGCATCTTGAGCACATGATGATATTCTCGTTAGCGTTAATTGCTATGGATTTCTGTACCGCGTCTATGACTTTTGCATCTTGTCGTTGGTTTTATACGCTGACACGTTCCTTAAACGGAATAATGCCGTTTACAATGTTCCGAATGATGTTATAATAGTACTATCGCAGAAGGAAAGCGAGGCGACAGCATGGAATTCATGTCAACGCAGGAAGCAGCGGCAAGGTGGAACATCTCCGACAGACGGGTGCGGATTTTGTGCGCTGAAAACAAGATAGCGGGCGCCGAGAAGTGCGGCAAGTCTTATCGCATACCTGCTGATGCGCAGAAACCGCCTGATGGGCGTTTCAAGATTGCACCTGATGAAACGGGCGCTGTACGGTATCTAAAATGGGGCGACGATACCATTGGCATGATCGATAAGGCAAATGCCGTCTCCTTTACGCAGCCAAATTACAATGAGGTCGTATCGCTGTATACGCACGGCGCGATGTCATGGACGGCGGAACAGTTTACCGACTTTCTTGCTGAACGTGTCGTCAGTCGGGATCGCCGTGATATTGAACGTATCCTTTTTCGCTGCGGCCTTTCTCATTACGATGTTCAGCGCATAGGCGAGATCACGCGAGGAATCCATCCGAAGGATCTGTTGTGGATCGCCAACGATGAGAACGAAACGCTGGACGCTGTGATGACGGATGTTTTCTCGTCTGTTTTTCTGCAAAAGATCGATCTGACGGGGGACAGCATCGATACGCCCGAGGGCTACAACGTCAAGCGATACGGCGTATTTGACGGCGGGTATGGCATCTACAAGCAGCGTATCAATCCGCTCGTGACGGATGTGGAATCGGAGATAGCGGTCTATCATCTCGCACAGCGTCTTGGCGTTCCCTGCTGCCCTGCCGTCCGTGCGGATAAAGATACCGTCTTTTCGACTTTTCTTTATGACTTCTCGAAAGAGTATATTGTGCATTTCCGCCGCCTGTTTGACGGCGCGCGCTCCGACAACGAATATCGGAACTTAGTCGAAGTACGCCCGCAATACAAGGACGAGATCTCGCGGATGATACTGCTTGACTTCATCACCCGGCAAGATGACAGGCACCTTTCCAACATCGCTATCAAGATCAGCGGTAAGCAGGAGCGCTTTTATCCGCTGTATGATAACGGTAGAAGCCTGTTCTACGAAGATACTGAGGATATGGTCGGGAAAGCCGTCAATGACATTGTGGGCTATGCAACGAGCTTTGGCTATGCGGGCACCTATTGGGATTATGCGCTTGAGATAGCCGCGGAAAGGAGTATCGCGAATCTGATCGACCTGTCCGTTTCCAAAACAGAGATCGAAAGCATACTCAAGAAGGCAGGCTTTGTGTCCTATCGTCTGGACGGCGCAACGGAATGGATAACAAAAACGATCGCGCTGTTGAAAGAGAAGCAGTAAAATAGCAATGCTCAAAAAAGACGACAAACGGGAGTTGGCAGCAATAGACATGGATATTCGGTTTAGAAAAATCACAGAGTTCCCTCGCGGCACGCTTGCAGCTCTTTTGAAGGACGCTTATGGTTTCGAGCCGAAATTCGAGCGCGATTGGCTTAAACAATGGCAAGCGTTTGATGATTTCTTTTATGATAACCCTCATATTGCGGAGACTTGCGGGTTTATGACGGTCTTGGAAGAAAAGCCTATAGGGTTTGTTTCGTGGAATCCGACAAATCTGCCTGTGTCGGCGGAGGTCGGACACAACTGTATTATGACAAGGTACAAGGGAAAAGGTTACGGGAAAAGGCAAATGCGCGAAGCCGTTCAGCGTATGATCGCACAGGGCGCAGAAAAGGTGAACGTTTGGACAAATGAAATATGCGTACCTGCCCAGCACACCTATGAAAGCGTTGGCTTTCAGCTTATCGGAAAGAGCGAGGAATCTTTTTGTCAAGAGTATGCGGGGCAGAGGATGCATTACGAAATCGCAGCAAGAACATTCCGCTTTATTGCGCAGTTGCACGGTGCGACGGAACGGTCTTTCCCTGCGGCAGGTATAGAAGCCGGAGCTTTGGATGGTACAGAAGGGTTTACAACCGCAGCGAAAACGGATACGATGAGAAAAACAGATTTGCAGAGGTAGATCATGCCAAAGGAACTGTCTCAAATGACGGTAGAAGAGCTATGGAAGCTATTCCCTATACGCCTTACTGCGCACAAAGACGATTGGGCCGCTTGGTATCATGAAGAGGAAAAACGTATATTATTCGACGAATTGCTACTGTACAATGCTATCGCAATAAAAAGCGATATTGCATCCACGATGGGCTGTACCCACATACATCCGTAAAGGGGCAGCAACTTGTCCATCAAAAACAAAAGCGGAATATCAAGTACGCCCTTACGAAGAACAGAGCAGATGAGCGATTCCTTGATCTTGCCCATCGCCTGAAATTGAATAATCATCGGATAACAGACCGCCATCATCGGCATTGCCGTAACCATAATACGCAAAAAACTCGCTCCGAAGGAAATGGTTGCCGCATCTTGGATAAACAGCCCGACAAGAAGCGGAGCAAGGATTTCGTAGGTAATAAGACAAAGAACGGAAAAGCCAAGCGAAATCATAATGCCAAACCGGAATATGCCTTCGCGCCGCTTGTTGTTACCGGACGAATGGTTAAACGCGAGCAGCGGTAAAAGTCCGTTTGAAACGCCAATAGAAAAGTAAAGCGGAAGCTGATCTATTTTTTTAACGATACCAAGCGCCGCCACCGCCTCGGTGATGCGATAATCCGCTACAAAATGAGCTTGCGCAGCGACGGCGACAACCGTCAGCGCATATTGCAGCGCCGATGGGAGCCCGATGGCAAGAATCCCGCCGATGTGCGCTTTGGCATAGCGAAGCAGCTTCGGCTGGATAGAGAGAATGGTTACGCCGCGTTTTTTTAGGATGTATAGCAGAAAATACACGGTTGCCGCCGCATTGGATATTGCCGTTGCCATGCCGGCGCCCGCTGCGCGAAAGCCCAAAAACTGGGGAAGCACGAAAAACGGGTCAAGAATAATATTGAGGATTCCTCCCAGCGAAACACCAATGGATGCTTGTGCGGCACTCCCTTCGCTTCGCACCAGATTGGCAAGCAGCGTATTGAGCACCGTGAACGGTCCGCCAACCACAACGACCCATTTTACATATTCGAACGCTGTATCCATCGTATCCGCCTTTGCGCCACACAGCGTAAGAAGCGGTATGGAAAAGCAAAGCACGATAACGGAAAAAAGAACGCTGCTGACGGCGCCGCTCCAGAATGAAACAGCAGAAATCTGCCTTGCCTTTTCCGGCTCCTTTCGACCCAGCGCACGGGCAATCGCGGAAGCGCCACCCACGCCAAAGAGATTGGAGAGCGCGGTCAGCATCAGAAAAAGAGGATAGGCTACTGTGACGGATGCTGTTTGGACAGGCTCATTGAGCATGCCTACGAAATAGGTGTCGGCAAGATTGTATATCAAAACGATCATCTGACTTGCGATAGCCGGGATGATCTGCGAAAGAACCGCCTGCTTTACCGGTGCTTTTTCAAAAATATCGATTGCTGCGGAATTCATCATTCAGCCTTACTTTACATTCTCATACGTGATGAAACGGAAAATTAGCGGTTACTTGGTCTTCCAATATGCAATAAGCGAAGCCAATGCCCAAACCATAGGCACACAAGCATACCCTGCATTTACT
>CAZNAL010000130.1:0-4185 GCA_964571055.1 uncultured Oscillospiraceae bacterium
ACCCCGCCCATTTCCGTGTCCATCACCTATACGTTGGACGGCAAAGAGATACAGCCCATGGAGCTGCGTGGAAAAAGTGGAAGGGTAGGCATAGAAATCAAGACGCAAAACCATTCCAAAACCGTGAAGCTGGTGGAGGGCGAGCCTGTAACGCTGTATACACCCTTTTCCGTGATTTGCATCATGACGCTCAATGAAGGCTTCTCCGCGATCGAGGCGGACAGCGGGCAGGTACGCGCGGGCGGCGGCACGGTAAGCGTGATGGGAATCTTGCACCCGGGTTTGAAGGAAAGCCTTGGCTTAGAGGACGCGGAGGAAATTCATGACAGCCTGAGCGTGTACGCGAACGTCAAGGATTTTGCGATGGACGGCATCACGTTTGTCGCGATGACAGGGCTTGTGGACGATAAAAACCTTTCCGCCTTGGACGATGTGCGTGAGCTCATTGACGGCATCGACGAGATGGCGGACGCGACGGACGAGCTGTACGACGGTACGGTGGAGCTGCGCGACGGCGTGGAGGAATACGTTGACGGCATAAAGGAACTGCGCGACGGTGCGAAGGAACTGCGCGAGGGCACCAACGAATATGTAAACGGCGTCGCTATACTCCATTCGGGCTTGCTGGACGCGGTGAAGGGTGCGGGCGAGCTTGCGTCGGGAACGCAGGAGCTAGTGGGCGGCGTTGCGCAGCTGCAAAGCGAACTGCGTGCGCAGGCGGCGGATTCTTCCGGCGCGCTGGTGTTTGCCGAGAAGACGACGGAGGTTTTATATCGGCAGATTAGCGGACTTCCCGTAAGCCTTCGGCCTTATATTCAAAATGCGATTATGCTAAGCTATCAGGGCGCCAGCCAGCAGATGCTTACGCAGCTCTTATCCGCGATCTCACAGCTTTCCAAGGGTTCGGGAGAGCTTTCCGGCGGGGTGGAGGAATTTCGCGTCGGCTTAAAAAAGATCGCTTCGGGCAGCGCGGAACTTGCGCATAACGGCAAGGATCTTTATAAGGCAACGGCGGACTTGGAGGAGGGCGTCGCCGAGCTGTCCGACGGGACGGAAGAGCTTTACGACGGCACGACGGAGCTTGTTGACGGCGTGGCGGAGTTTCGCGATGAGGGCATCAAGGAAATGCAGGAGCAAACGGCGGATATAGGCGTTTCCCTCAAGCGCAAGGACGCGCTGCTGGCGCTTTCGGATAGCTATACCTCCTATTCGAGTACCGACGCGCGGGTGGCAGGCAGCGTGGAATTCATCATGACGACCGAGGACATACACGCCGAGCGCCCCATCGAAACAGCCGCGCAGGAGGAAGAATCCACAACGCAGATCGAGATTGTGGAAAAAGAAGTGGGTTGGCTTCGTTCCTTGTGGAATTGGATCAAAGCGTGGTTTTCAAAAGAATAAAGAAGCAAAAAACAAAAGGAGCGGCAAGCGCCGCTCCTTAGTATATCAACAACTGTTTGGGGGATTGTTAAGGGGCGCGCCCCTTAACCTTCAACCGAATCTGACGACATGCGCGTCAGATTCGGAAGCCCTTGCAGTGCAAGGGTTTCCCTGCAATTTACAACGCCCGTGAGCGAAGCGAACAGTTGTAAAATGTAACCCTCGGCAAAGGTCGAACGACCTTTGCCGACGAGCAAAAGGAGCGGCAAGCGCCGCTCCTTTTGCTGCTGCGGCGTTGGGGATACGCCGCAACTAGATGGTGGGGGGTATGTCAAACGGGAACGACCCGCGTTGACCGGAATTCGGAGAGAATGATTAAGCTTCTCTTTCGCCAAGGGTCAGAGACAGATCGACCTGCTCCGTGCCTCTCAATACCGTTATGGTTACCACATCGCCGACTTTATATGCGTAAAGCTTGGAGGTGAGGTCGGACGCGCCGGTGACCTCTTTATCGTCGAGGGCGAGTATGATATCGTTTTCCTTCAGCCCTGCCTTGTCCGCGGCGCTGCCCTTTACGATCTCCGTGATTTGGGTGTGCGTGGTATAGCCAAAGCCAAACTGCTGGTACAGGCTGTCCAACGGATCATTGGGATTGCTGTTGGTACGCACATAGATGTCCTGCAGCGACACGCCCATATAGGGGCGCCCTGTCACATAGCCAAGATCCATTAGATCCGCGATGACGGTCTTGACGGAATCGATCGGAATGGCGAAGCCAAGTCCTTCCACGCCGATGCTCTGTGTTTTGGCGTTGATGATGCCGATAAGCTCGCCGCGGGCGTTAAACAAACCGCCGCCGGAATTGCCGGGGTTGACGGCCGCATCCGTCTGCATGAGCGTGAGGTTTAATCCGTCGAGATCGAGGGTTCTGTCCAAACCGCTGACGATGCCCGTGCTGACGCTGCAAATGAATTCGCCCAACGGATTGCCTACGGCAAACACGTTTTCGCCCACGGCTGTCTGCTTGGAAAAACCAAGCGTCGCGGCGGGGAGGTTCTTCGCGTCCACCTTAAGGATGGCGACGTCGGTCTGCGCGTCCTTGCCAACGACCTGCGCCTGATATTCCGTGCCGTCCTGCAGGCACACATACACGGTTTGACCGCCGCTGACCACATGTTCGCAGGTGACGATATAGCCGTCCTGCGTGAGGATGATACCAGAGCCGGAACCGTATTGGATCTCGTCCGATGCGTCGTCGGAAGATTTTTTCGGATAGCTGTACACGTTATAATACGCGCTTGCGGGAACCTTGGTGGTAATGCCGACCGCGCTTGCCATGCAGCGCTGCACCACGTCTACGGCGGCGTTGTTGGTCACCGCGGCGCTTTCCGCTGTGGTCAGGCGCTTGGAGGCGGTGCCGTCCGGTTTGAAGGGCGCGGGCGTTTCCGCGACGCTTTTTTCCTTCGCCTCCTCGGAAGCGGCGGGGGCTTGCGCGTCTTCGTCGGGAACGGGGGATTCGACGACGACGCTGTCCTGCTCCAAGACAGCCTGCTTGGAGGAATCGCGATCATCCCTGCTGCCAAAGAACAGGAACATACCGCCGGTAAGGCAACAGCACAGCACGGCAACGATCAGCGAGCACGCGACAAGCTGGCCAAAGCCGAATTGCTTGCGTTCGCGCTGGGCAGCGGCGGGCTGATAATAAGGCTGATACTGCTCCCTGGGGGGATACGGCGCGCCCTGCTGCTGATTCTGATTTTCGTACCATTTGTTTTCCATACCCATTACTCCTTTCGTAAGGACATGATATTGTTGTAGAGCGTATCGCTCTAACTGATGTTCCCAGTATAGCCAATGATTTTGATATTAAATAATCAGCATTGTACCAATATTATGGATGATTTTGTACTTAATATGGCAGGGAAACGTCCTCCGGCGAAAGCAGCGTCGGCGCAAGCGAAAGCAGCGTATTCGCGTCGAGCTGTGCAAGCGGCGGCATATCGGCGCTGGGCGCTGCGGCGTGGAAGACGGCGCGATGTTCCGCAAAGCGCAAAACGCTTAGCGTCGTATCGTCACAGTGGCAGGACAGCCAAGCGCCGGAGGAGTCTTTATAGAGAAGATCGGCGCACAGCGTGTCGCCCAATACGGTCTCCTGCGTGATCGTGTCCACAAGCTCGCCCGTTTCGGGATCGAGCTCGTTGGTAACGACCTCTTGCACAAGCGTCGTGTGCATGGAGGAAAAAAGGCGATCCTCGCGCAGCGTTCCAAGCAGCATGGTCGAATCGTTATAGGCGAAACGAAAATGATAGACGGCGGCGTCGCTTTTGTCCGCGCGCAGCGTGCCGCTGCCGGAGGCCGCGCCCAGCAACGCGTCGGCATACGCGCCGCCCGATTGCGATAAGCGTCCGACAGAAACGCGCGCTTTGTTGATGGCGGCGCAGTGCTTTTCAAGCGCCATGCCGCTATCCAAAGAAGCGATATCGCCTTTCTCTGCAAGGGATGTGAAAAGCGCGTTCAGCGCTGCGTCCGTATCCTCCCGGTACGCGGCGTAGAAAGCGGATACGGGGTTGATGGAAAAAGCCGCCGTGGGGCTGGGCGATGGTAAGGGCGTGGGCGCGGGCGTTGCGCTTGGCATCACGACGGAAGCCGTCGCCGATGGCAGTGCGGCAGAGGTCTCCTGCGCTTGGCAGGCGCAGCAAAGAAGCGCCGCCGCGGCTGCAAGAAGAAAGATTAGGGAACGCTTCATGTCCACTCTCCTAGTATAATATTTGCGGAAGCAATTTTGAGCGTCATTCCCGATGTTCC
>CAZNAL010000131.1:0-4182 GCA_964571055.1 uncultured Oscillospiraceae bacterium
GCAAAGCGCTTGCGGCCGAAATTCTAGCTTCGGGCGGCGAGGCGGAAGCGTTTTGTGCCGACGTTACGGACAAAGCGAGCGTGGAAGCGGCGCACGCTGCGGTGCAAAAGCGCTTTGGCGCGTGCGACATACTCGTTAACGGCGCGGGCGGCAACAACCCGCGCGCCACGACGGACGACGAATTTTTCTGCGCCGATACGCTTCTCGACCCCGGCAAAAAAAGCTTTTTCGATCTGGAACCGTCGGGCTTCTCCTATGTGTTCGACGTGAATCTCTTGGGCGCGGTGCTTACCTCCCAATGCTTCGGCAGGGATATGGTGCAAAAGGGTGGCGGCGCGATTCTCAACGTAAGCTCCATGAACGCCTATACGCCGCTTACCAAGATACCCGCCTACAGCGCGGCGAAAGCGGCGGTATCCAACCTTACGCAGTGGATGGCGGTGTATCTAGCTAAGACGGGGATCCGCGTCAACGCCATCGCGCCGGGCTTTTTTTCCACCGAGCAGAACCGGACGCTTTTGTGGAACGCGGACCATACCCCCACGGCGCGGTCGGAAAAGATACTGCGCAATACCCCCATGGGACGCTTTGGCGAGCCGCGGGAGCTCTTGGGTACGCTGCTGTGGCTCCTTGACGACGCGAGCGCCGGCTTTGTAACCGGCATCGTCGTGCCGGTGGACGGCGGCTTCAGCGCCTACAGCGGCGTTTGACGGAAACGATGCAATCATAATATGCGAGGAAAAAACGATGAAGCTAAAAGAAGGATGCAAGTATAACCTGATGGTGCCCACGAGCATGGGATTGCGCATTACGCCCAAGGACAGGCAGCCCGTGCATGTGAGCCGCGAGTTCACGCTACAGGCCAACAGCGCCGAGAGCAACGTGCTGGGCGTATCCAGCGCCTTGGGGCTCAAAACCAAGGTGCTCACGACCTTTGTAAAGGACAGCCCCATGGCGGCTTTTATCAAATCCGAGCTGCGCGCGCGCAATGTGGATTTCGAGGGACCTGACGTGGAGCAGGGCGGGCCTTGGGGCTACCGTCACCAGATCAACGTGGCGGACTGCGGCTTCGGCCTGCGCGGCGCGAGGGTGTGGAACGACCGCGCGGGCGAGGTCGGAAGAACCCTCAACGCCAAGGATTTCGACCTGCACAGGATATTCGCCGTGGAGGGCGTGCAGATCTTACACATGTCGGGCCTTTTCGCGGCGATGTCGCCCGAGACCGTACGCTTCTGCCTTGATTGCGCGCACGCGGCGAAGAACGCGGGCTCGCTTATAAGCTTTGACCTCAACTACCGCGCCTCCTTCTGGAAGGGGCGGGAGGAATCGCTGCGCCGCGATTTCGCGGAGCTTGCGTCGCTTGCGGATATACTTGTGGGCAACGAGGAGGATTTCCAGCTTGCGCTGGGCATTCAGGGGCCCGAGGCGGGCGGCAGGGATTTGGGCGCCAAGATCGAAAGCTTCAAGGGCATGATCGAGGCGGTCAAAAAGAGCTATCCCAACGCGAGCGTGTTTGCAACGACGCTTCGCGAGGTGGTCAGCGCCAACGACAATCTTTGGGGCGCGATCATGCAGGCGAACGGCGAATGGTTTGTGGAGGAACCGCGAAACATCCCCATACTCGATCGCATCGGCGGCGGGGACGGCTTTGTAAGCGGGCTTCTTTACGGTATCCTCAAGGGCTGGGCGCCGGAAAAGTGGCTGCAGTTCGGCTGGGCGTCGGGCGCGCTCGTGGTGACGCTGCTGACGGATTACGCCACGCCCGCCGACGAGGAGCAGATATGGAGCATCTACGAGGGGAACGCGCGCGTGAAGCGGTAAGCCGCGCGCAAGGCGACAGAGCATAAGGAGAACAGCATGAAAAAAGCCGACATAGGCTTGATCGGCCTTGCCGTGATGGGTGAAAACCTTGTGATGAACATGGAATCCAAGGGCTTCACCGTGGCGGTATATAACCGGACGGCGGAAAAGACGGACGCGTTTATACAAGGGCGCGCCAAAGGAAAGAACATCATAGGCGCGCATACGCTCCAAGCGCTTGCGGACGCGGTCGCAAGGCCGCGCAAGATCATGATGATGGTCAAAGCGGGTACGGCGGTGGACGATACGCTCCAAGCGCTCTTTGCGGTGCTCGAGCCGGGGGACGTCATCATCGACGGCGGCAACTCGCACTTCCCGGACACGATACGGCGCGTAAAGCTGGCGGAGGAAAAGGGCTTTCTGTATGTCGGCACAGGTGTGTCCGGCGGCGAAGAGGGCGCGCGCAACGGCCCGTCGCTGATGCCGGGCGGCTCGCCTGGCGCATGGCAGGCGATCAAACCGGTCTTTCAAGCCATCTGCGCCAAGGCGGACGGGCAGCCCTGCTGCGATTGGGTAGGCGAAGGCGGCGCGGGCCACTTTGTCAAGATGGTGCATAACGGCATCGAATACGGCGATATGCAGCTGATATGCGAAGCGTATCAGCTGATGCGGGATATGCTGGGTATGAACGCGGAAGAAATGCACGCGGTGTTCAAGGCGTGGAACCAAACCGAGCTTGACAGCTACCTCATCGGCATCACGAGCGACATACTCGCCTACAAGGAAGCGGACGGCGCGCCGCTCATCGATAGAATCCTCGATACCGCGGGGCAAAAAGGCACGGGAAAATGGACGGCGGTCGCGGCGCTCGACGAGGGCTGCCCGCTGACGCTTATCAGCGAGGCGGTGTACGCCCGCTGCCTTTCCGCCATGAAGCCCGAGCGCGTGAGGGCGGCGCAAACGTACCAAAGAAAGGTCGCGCCCTACGCAGGCGATAAAACGGTCTTTACCGAAAAAATCCGCAGGGCGCTCTACGCATCCAAGATCATTTCCTACGCGCAGGGCTACGCGCTGATGAAAAGCGCGGCGGAGGATTACGGATGGAACCTCAACTACGGCGGCATTGCGCTGATGTGGCGCGGCGGCTGCATCATTCGAAGCGCGTTCTTGGGACGCATCAAGGAGGCTTACGAAAAGGAGCCGGGGCTTGATAATCTTCTGATGGCGCCGTTCTTTAGAGAAAACATCGAAGCGTGTGAAGCGGCGTGGCGCGGCGTTGTATCGGAAGCCGTGCGCGCGGGTGTGCCCGTTCCCGCCATGAGCGCGGCGCTTGCGTATTTCGACGGCTATACCTGCGAACGCCTGCCCGCAAACCTCCTGCAGGCGCAGCGGGACTACTTCGGCGCACACACCTATGAGCGCACAGACGCGTCGCGGGGCGAATACCATCACACCAACTGGACAGGGCACGGCGGCGATACCGCCGCGTCCGCCTATAACGCGTGAGACGCTTGCGCAGAAGGGGGTAAAACGTATGCTTTCATCTACGACAGAGGTGCAGGCGGGGTTAAGCAAGCTGCAGATCACCGCGCTGCTTGCGCGATCCTTGGAGGGCAGGAACCTTCGAAAGGTTCTGATCCTGCCGCCGGATTTTTCCCGCTTTCACTCCAACGCGGGCTATATCACCTGTGAATATAGGCGCCTTTTGATGGAGCGCGGCTGCAAGGTGGACATTATGCCCGCGCTTGGTACGCACGAGCCCCTTTCGCGCTACCAGTGGGAGCGCATGTATCCCGGCATTCCTTACGAGGAAATGCTGGTGCACAACTGGCGCACCGACGTGGTGAAGCTGGGCGAGGTGCCCGCAAGCTTTATGGAAGACGTCACGGACGGACTCTGGAAGGAGCCGGTCAGCTGCGAGGTCAACCGGCGTGTCATGGATGAAAGCTATGATTTGATCCTTTCGGTGGGACAGGTGGTGCCGCACGAGGTCATCGGCATGTCCAACGAGAGCAAGAACCTGTTCGTGGGCGTGGGCGGCAGCGATATGATCAGCAAATCGCATATGGTGAGCGCCGTTTACGGGATCGAAAACGTCATGGGCAAGGATGGTTCGCCCGTGCGCAAGCTGTTCGACCACTGCCTAAAGACCTTTTTGCAGGATCGCCCCATCCTGTTTGTTTTGACTGTCACCACCGCGCCGCAAAACGAGATACTGACCCACGGCGTGTTTATAGGGAGAGAGCGCGAAGCGCTGGAATCCGCCATCGCGCTGTCCCAAAAGAAAAACATCACGTTTTTGGATAGACCCATCAAAAAATGCGTCACGTATCTTCCCGAGGACGAGTTTAAAACCACATGGATCGGCAACAAGGCGGTCTA
>CAZNAL010000132.1:0-4124 GCA_964571055.1 uncultured Oscillospiraceae bacterium
ATCGCGAATATGCGCCCACAGGCAGCCCTAACGGCGAGCGAACCGCAAACGGCGGACTGCGCTTTACCATGAACGCTGATCCCACAAAGCAGACGGGCGCAGCGTTGGACGGGATACCGCTGCAAAAGGGCGTGGATTACCAAATGGATGAAAACGGCTTTACGCTCACGCCCGCCTTGCTTGCACGCTTAAAGGACGGCGAACATGCGCTGACGGTTTACTTTACCGACGGACGCATGCACACAAGCTTTATAACCCCGCTTACGGGCGTGGCGACAACCGGCGTTGCGGATGTTCCCGCCACGGGCGGCGCTTCGTATGCGGCGCTATGCGTTTTCGTTCTGACGCTGACGGCGGTATGGATGTATAGCAAGCTGCGCGCGTAACGTAAGCGGGCGCGCGGCGCACGGTGCGGGATTTTGCGGACGCGCCCATAGAGGACGCCGTCATCAAGCGCATCCTCGGCGCGGGCTTGAAGGCGCCTACGAACGACCATATGCGGGATTGGCATTTTATCGTGATCGAGGATAAGGACGTTGTGCATAAACTCATCAGCCGCATCCCGATGAAGGTATCCGGCGCGGAGGTCGACACGATCCTGCGCGATTGGCGTTTGTTCGACGCTTGCCAGCAAAACGCCTACAAGGACGCGATCCCCAAGCAATATAGGATGCTCGCGACGGCCTCGTGCGTGATCGTACCGCTGTTCAAAGAGAAAACGGATGTGCTGCACCCGGAAAACCTTTCGCACCTCAACGGCTTTGCGTCGATTTGGTGCTGCTTGGAAAATATCTTTTTGGCGGCTGTCGCCGAAGGGTACGCTTCGGCGCTGCGCATCCCCTTAGGCGATGAGGGCGCTTGGGCGCGCGAGGTGTTGGGCTTCCCCGCGGACTATCTTATGCCCTGCTTCGTCGCCATCGGCAAAATGGCGGCGAACGCCGCTTGCATCGAACAAAAAGCGATTCCCATCGAGGAAAGGATACAAAAAAACCTGTGGTAGAGCGAGCGGGCGGCGCGAACCAATGCACAAAGGGGGATTTATACTATGACGCGCGAAACGGCGTATACGACGATAGGCAGAGAGATCTATCCCGGGCGGGAGGTCAAGCTTTCCTGCGAAAGGGATACGGATTGCCTTGCGCCGGCGCGGGTCGCCGCGCGCTTTCGCATCGTGTATATCAAGGAGGGCTGCGGGGTTTTTCAAAACGGCGAAAACAGCCAGATCGTCACATCGCCCGCCGTGTTGTGCCTCAACGAGGAGGACGACGCCAAGCTGCACAGCGGCACGGGCTTTAAGCTCGACGTTCTGTTTTTTGAGCCGATGGTCTTTGAACGCTACATCGACTTTGCAAGCCTTGCGGATTGGAAAAGCAAGCTGGGGGAAGACGCGTTCTTTTTCAGCGCCTTTTTTGATCGCAGCGCGGCCTATATCGGCGCGAGCGCAACCGATCATTATATCGGCAACCGCATAGCGCAGCTCATCCGTTTGACGGACGAGGAGCTGACCGGGCAGAAGGACGCTTTCTGGCCTTGCAGAAGCCGTTCCTACTTCATTGAGCTGCTGCTGCTTGCCAATTCCGTTTACCGGGAGGATGAAACGCACGAGCGCGTATTCCTTGGGAAAATGACGGACGAAATGCGCGCGGTCGTGGACTATTTGCACGCCCATTATCTCCAAAAGCTCGTGCTGGAGGACATCACAAAGCATTTCAACACCAACAAAACGACGCTCAACCAAAGGTTCAAGGCCGCTATGGGCGTTACGGTCATGGAATATGTGATGAACCTTCGCATGCAGGTCGCTTGCTCGCTGCTTAGAAAGACCTATCTTTCCGTGCAGGAGATCATGGAGCGCGCGGGCTACCGTGACGACGCGCATTTTTTGCGCGCGTTCAAAAAGTATGCCGGCTGTACGCCCACGGAATACCGCGGCCGCTATGAAAATGCCGGTTGATTTTCCGATAAGCGGGAAAACGCTTCCGATTCACACTTCCTATTTAACGTACATTTTTGTAAGGTGAACATGGAACAAGGGCGAAGTGCACGCTTTCCCCGTCGGGCTTGTTCTGTGCCATCCCGGGCTAGGCCGTTCCCAAACTACGCACAGCGCGGAGGTCAATATGAAAAAAACAATACGCACCCTTGTTGCGATCCTTGTATGCGCCCTGCTGCTTTCGGGCTTTGCCGGCGTGAGCGCGGCGGCGGGTTGGACGCTCATCGCGGAATCGCATCTTGATTACGAAGCGCATATGGAAGGCTTTGCCGACGCGAACTATGGCGTCTCCGTGGGGCGCTACGGCGAAATCCATTATACGCGCGACGGCGGCAAAACGTGGAAGGAAGCAAGAAAGAACGAGAAATGCCGCTTTGTTCTTGACATTGTGGATGATAACCTTGCGTGGAGCGGCGGGTTTGGAAGTCAGATCTGCCTGAGCAGGGACGGCGGCGAAACGTGGAACAACGTTTCGAACTTCCCGGAGGGCGGCGTGATCTCCAATATCGATTTTATCGATGACACGACCGGCTGGGCGTGCAACGCCAACAAGCTCATGGCGACAAACGACGGCGGTATGACATGGACGCTCCTGCCGCTTCCCAAACAAGCGGACGGCATTGCGGCGCTGCTGCTTCGCAGCGCGACAAACGGCTACGTCTTTTCCCGCAACGGCTTGCTGCTGCACACGACGGACGGCGGCGAGAGCTGGGATATACAGGACGTGGGCATCGAAAAATACAACGTGCGCAACGTGAAAAACGAGCCGGGCTTATATAAGTGCAGCTCCGCGGTCGCCGATCTTGCCTTTACCGACGACAACAACGGCATGGTCGTATTCGTCGGCGTACATCCCGGCAACGGCATGGAGGTGTGGTGCCTGCGCACGGCGGACGGCGGCGCAAGCTGTGTGGGCGAGCGGGTCCCCGTGCCGGAGGGCTTCCGGCCGGTGCGGCTCTTCCTTTCGCAGGACGGAAAATTCCTGACGCTGGGCAGCTATACGGGCGATATGGTGCTGCTGGAATCATAAACGCAGGATTATCGACAAAGGTCGAATGACCTTTGTCGAAAAACTAAAGCGCCGCACGTCGGCGCTTTTTTGCGCGTATTTCTTGACGCACAGGCGGGTTGTGCAAGCGTGCGGAACATGCTACAATTTACTTATATATTGTTTCGTTACATATCACAACGTTATAGCATTGGGGGAGGGAACAAAAATGAAGCCGACGTCTTTCTCTTTTATAGGCGCTAAGCGCCTTGCCGTCATCATGACCGTCCTGCTTTCGCTGCTTCTTGGCGCGCAAACGCTTGCCTGCACGACGATCCTGGTAGGCAAGGACGCGAGCGCGACGGGCGAAGCGTTCTTCGGGCGCACGGTGGACGTGCACGGGCTTGGGCAGGTCACGCTTGTTTCCGTACCCGCGAAAACGCGTCCCGCGCCGTGGATGTATGTGGATGATAACACGGGCTTGGCGGTATCGCTGCCCGCCAGAAGCTGCCAATACGTCATGACGCCGCAAAGCCTCGACTCGCTCGGCGTGCGCGGCGTATGGGCGGAAAGCTGCATTAACGAATACGGCGTGAGCATAAGCGCGACGGAGAGCATCTACGCGAACGATAAAGCGCTCGCGGCGGATCCGTATGTGGAAAAGGGCATCGCCGAAAGCAGCATTCCCACGCTCGTGATCCCCTATGTAAAGACGGCGCGCGCGGGCGTGGAGCGCCTTGGGATGCTGGTGGAGAAATATGGCTGCGCGGAGAGCAACGGCGTCGCCTTTGGCGATGGCAAAGAAGTTTGGTATATGGAGCTCTACACCGGCCACCAATGGGCGGCGCAGCGCTTGCCGGACGATTGCTGCGCGGTGATCGGCAACGACGCGCTGCTGGGTACGATCGATCTTGCGGATAAGGAAAACGCGCTTGCATCCAAGGACATATGGACGCTGGCGGAAAAAAACGGGTTCCTTGTGCGGCAGGAAGGCGCGCCGCACCTTGCGCTCACCTACGGCACAGCGCACCGCAACTACAGCCAGCTTCGCGTATGGGCGGGGCAAAAGGCGTTTGCGCCGTCGAAATCCAAACAGTACGATGTGAATACGACCTATCAGGCGTTTATCAAGCCCGATAAGCC
>CAZNAL010000133.1:0-1389 GCA_964571055.1 uncultured Oscillospiraceae bacterium
TATCGCGGGCGGGTATAGTGTAATGGTAACACATTAGCCTTCCAAGCTGAGATAGAGGGTTCGAGTCCCTTTACCCGCTCCAAAGAAATAAGACCCCATAGTGGGTCTTATTTCTTTGGATGTCATCGGAAGGGACTCGAACGGGTCAGTAGTGAATGGGCGTCCAGTGGACGGCCAGAGCTGACCCCGCCTGCCCGCAGGCAGGGCGAGTCCCTTTACCCGAAGACCCCATAGTGGGTCTTATTTCTTTGGATGTCATCGGAAGGGACTCGAACGGGTCAGTAGTGAATGGGCGTCCAGTGGACGGCCAGAGCTGACCCCGCCTGCCCGCAGGCAGGGCGAGTCCCTTTACCCGCGCCGCGTCGGCGTGGACTTCGCCACGGCTCCTTTTCCGCGAAAAGGCTCGCTCCGCTTCGTCTATGCCCTTGCAAGCGCGGGCGTCATGTCCGCGTTCGCTACCACCTTTTCGCGGTGCGTCTTGCGGGCGTGAATATTAAACCGTCAAAACAAGCCAAAGAAATAAGATCCCAAATTCATATTGAGAAAAGCCGCGTTATCGGGTAAAATAAAATATAGTATCGATATTTGTCTAACGTCTATTACCGATCATTCAGCGAATTGACATAGAGCTTATTGCACCATTGCGCTGCGGCAAAATGGCAGGGAGAGGATATGGTAGGATGAAGATCAAGCGGGTTTTCAGCGGCATACTCTGTTGCGTGCTTTTCTTTGGGTCGGCGTTTCCCTCTATGGCGCGGCTGCGCAGACGCAAAAGGTCACCGTGGCGTATATCGACTATATCGATTTTGTGAAGGAAGAAGCGGACGGCACGTATACAGGCTACGGTGCGGATTACTTGCGGCGCATCGCCGATTACACCGGCTGGGAATACGAATTCGTGCGCATGGATTGGCCGGCTGCGCTTGCGGCTGTCAAGGCAGGCGACGTGGATCTGTACTGCGTGGCGCGACAAACCGAAGCGCGGCAGACGGATTATGATTTTTCCCTCTATCCGATATGCGACGAGGAGATGAACATCTATACCCTGCCCGATAACGACGTTTATTATGAAGACTTTGAAGCCTTAGACGGCATGCGGGTGGGCGTGCTGGCGCAGAGCGCGGAGACGGATATCGTCCGGCGCTATGCGGCGGAAAACGGCTTTTCCTGCGAGGTCGTGGAATTCCCTTTGAATGAGGCGGCGGTAGAGGCGCTGCGAAAGGGCGAGATCGACGCGGCGGCGGTGGTGCATTATTCGGTGGGCGCGGGTCTCAAGCTGGTGGGACATTTCGGCGTAGCCCCTGCCTATATGATGAGCCATGACGGCAGCGAGATCATGGCGCAGGCCGCTTACGAAGCTGGTGACCCGCAACGAGCCCTGCTAGAGGC
>CAZNAL010000133.1:1399-4015 GCA_964571055.1 uncultured Oscillospiraceae bacterium
TCCCGCGCGCAGGAGCGGCTTTATTTTGACGATCCCACGTTTACGCAGAAGCTGACGGAAAAATATTACGGCGGGAAGCGCTTCTCCGACGAGCTGCTGCTGACGCGGCAGGAAACCGAATATATCCAAAGCGCCGGTACGCTGACCGTAGCCGCGTCCGTGGATATGGCGCCCATCGAATACTATGACGAGCGCGCGGGCGCGTTTTCCGGCACGACGGTGGATCTGTACCGCAGAATATCCGAGCTGACGGGCTTGCGCTTCCGCTTTGTGCGGCGTGAGGACGCACCCGCGCTCATCGCGCAGATGGAAAGCGGTGAGGTGCAGCTTGTAGGCGCGCTGGCGCAGAACCCGGCGGTGGCGGCGGCGCTGCACATCGAGCAAACCAAGCCCTTTTCCGAAAGCGCCATGTCGCTTGTTACAAGGGATATCACCAAGCTGAACGCCGACTCCGTTGTGGCGGTGCCGGCGGGGTATCCGCAGTTCGTGGCGACGGCGAAGCAGTTTGGATACACGAAGGTCAGGGAGTATGCCACCTTTGAGGAATGCGTGCAATCCGTATATACCGGGGAGACAGATCTTGCCTATATCATCAGCATGTGCGAGGGGTATCTTTTGAAGCACGCGAGCTATGCGGAGCTTCGCTCAGCCGTCTGTGCCGGTACGGAGTACAACATCACCTTTGGCGTTTCTAACGCCTGCGACCCGCGGCTGTTGTCCATCATGAACAAGTGCATTGCCGCCATACCCGTTCGGGACGTGAACAGCAGCATCGTTTCCAGCACGGCGACGGTGGAGCCAAAGCTGACCTTTGCCGATTATTTATCGAAAAACGGGGCGTTGCTCTTTTGCGTAGGCGTACTCTTGGCGGCGCTATCGGCGCTTGCCGTTATTCGGACGGAAAAAAGCAGGCGGCAGCGCATGCTCAACCAAAGTCTGCGGGAGCGCTACGACTTTTTGCAGCATCTTTACGACACGCTGCCCTGCGGCGTGTTTCAGTACGCCTATGAGGAGCCGCATCTGATTTTAAGCGCGAACGCGGCCTGTGCTAAGATTTACGGCTATGATAAGGAATTCCCGGTTGTTGGAAAAACGCCCGAGGCTGTGGTCAAGGAGGGCACGACGGAGGCCTTCCTGCTTATCTTCCGGCGTTGTGCAGAGAGCGGCGGGCCTACCATGTATGTGTGGCCTATCACGCGCAAGGACGGAAGCGAGGCTTACGTGGAATGCGTCATGGAGATCGTGGAGACAGGACGCGGCAAGGTGTTTCAGGAGGTCATCATCGACGTGACCGAGCGGGTCGCAAACGAACAGCGCACCGAGAAACGGTATCTACAGGAGCTGAACAGGCACGGCAGCGAAGCCGACGGCTTTTTATACACCGCCTGCTTCGATATTACGGAACAGGTGCTCGTACAGACCAGCATCGACGTGCCGGGCATTCACGCCGGCATGACCGTGAACGAATTCACGGCGAACCTGCTGCACGAGCTTGAGGAGTTGCAGACCCAAGACGCGCTTGAAGATTTCCGCACGCGCTTCACCGCTGAACGGATGGAGCGCGCGTATGACGATGGGGAATTTGAGCAAAGCTTCCTGCTTTGCCGCCGCGAGGCGGACGGCTTCCAGTATCTGCGCTCCGATCTTGTGTTGCGTATCAACCCCGCGACAGGCCATCTGATGTGCTTTGATTATATTTGGGACGTTACAGACGAGCAGGTGACGGGCGATATTGTGCGGCGCATGGCCTTTAACGACTGCGAGTATGTCGCGTGCGTGTATGCGCCTACGGCTGCGTGCCTGCAGTACGCGATCGGGGCGGACGGCGCGCTTGCAAGGCAGGATACCGTGTATGGCGAGACGGACAGCATAAGGCGGATGGCGGCAAAGATGAAGCCGGAGGACGCGGCGGAATTCCTGCAAGCCACGGCGCTTGATACAGTCGTGGAGAAGCTTTCGTCCGCACCCCGTTATCAAGTGTACGCTACGCTTTACGATGAAGAAGGCCGCCGCCGCGATAAGGCGCTGAACTATTTCTACACCCATGAGGAGACGCGCGTTTTTGCCATCAGCGTATCCGACGTGACGGAGGTGCGCTCGGCGGAGGTGCGCCGCGCGCAGCTTCTTTCGGACGCGCTTACGGCGGCGGAGCAGGCTGACGCGGCCAAGAGCCAGTTCCTCTCCCGCGTCTCCCATGAAATGCGCACGCCCCTCAACGCCATCATCGGCTTTATCGAGCTTGCCAAGGGCGCGGACGCGGAAACGACCATGGACTATCTCGCAAGCTCCGACATTGCGGCAAAGCAGCTGCTCAACGTCATCAACGACGTGCTGGACATGTCGTCGATCGAGTCCGGAAAGCTTCAAATCGCCAAGGCTTCCTTCAATTTCCGGCATCTTGTTTCCTCCATTACTGTGTTGTCAAGGCATCAAAACGGGCAAGAAAGGAGCATATGCGACAGCGCTCGCGAGATAATAAGCGCTTTGCTTTTATAGGGTGGCGGTAATGGATTTGGTACACCGTCAGGGGCTCACCCGGCGGCGCTGGGGCAGCGCAGTTCGCAATAGTTGTTGCGCGCCGCATTTGCGGCTTCAACACCTTTGCTCACTGGGCTT
>CAZNAL010000134.1:0-1381 GCA_964571055.1 uncultured Oscillospiraceae bacterium
GTCATCTTTAACACCCTGCCGGGGAATGTGGATCAGGACAAGCTCGCCCGAGAGCTCGACGGCTTCTATACGCGCCTAACATCGATGCACATAAGGCGCTGCCCCATGCAGCGTGCGCCCTTGCTTTTGTCCCCGGCGCTTTTAAGCGCGGTAAGCGGGGAGGGGAAGCGCTTCGGTTCCTTTGCGGTGGACACCATGATACCCTTTACACCCGGCGGAGAGGAGAGCGTAGACGCGCAGATACAGACGCTGAACGCGCGCTGGCTGGAGGTTGCGAATTACGCGTTGCAGGATTCCTATGACCGCCCCGCCTATGCTGCCGTCCCGATGCCGGAAGCCTACGATTACTTGCAGGATACGGAGGAGGCGCGTACGCTTACGGGCTTCTTTACAGTCGGCAACAGCGTGCTTGTAACGGTTGTCGCGGTGAGCCTTACGGTATTTGCGGTGCTTATCATCTGGGGATATAAGCTCTACAAGCGAAAGTTTATGGGGTAGGTATGAGCGGATTGAATCTCGTCGCGCTGATGGCGCTCATATGTATTTGGACGCTGCTGCTCGTCAACGTAACGCTGACGGTGGCGGGTTACCGTTATTATGTCAAAACGGAGAATACGCCCGCGCCAGAGCTTAGCGCGTACCCGATGGTGTCCGTCTTGATCCCCGCGCACAACGAGGCGCAGGTTATCGTGCAAACGGTGACGTCTATACTTCGCTTCGATTATCCGGCGGATCGGTACGAGATCATCGTCATCAACGACAATTCCTCGGATAACAGCGCGGCGCTTCTGGAAACGCTGCGCGTAAAGAATCCCGAACACAAGCTTAAGATCATCAGCACGGATGCGGCGACGGGCGGCAAGGGAAAGAGCAACGCGCTCAACATAGGGCTTAAGCAGGCGGAGGGCGAACTGCTCGCGATCTATGACGCGGACAACACGCCGGAGCGCGGGGCGCTTCGCATATTGGTAGCGGAGCTTATGGCAGACGACCGTCTTGGCGCCGTGATCGGCAAGTTCCGCACGCGCAACCGCAACGCAAGCCTCTTCACGCGCTTTATCAACATCGAAACGCTGGCTTTCCAATGGATGGCGCAAGCCGGACGCTGGCAGCTTTTTAAGCTTTGTACCATCCCCGGCACGAATTTTGTCATACGCCGCGAGATTATCGACGCGATGGGCGGGTGGGATACCAAGGCGCTTGCGGAGGATACGGAGATCAGCTTCCGCATCTATATGATGGGGTATCTCATCAAAATGCAGCCCAAGGCGGTCACGTGGGAGCAGGAGCCGCAGGTGTTCCGCGTGTGGTTTAAGCAGCGCACGCGCTGGGTCAAGGGGAACATCTATGTGCTGATTAAGAACATACCCTTGATTTTTAG
>CAZNAL010000134.1:1391-4014 GCA_964571055.1 uncultured Oscillospiraceae bacterium
TCGCCTCGGCAATACCGGCGAGGTTGCCGACATCATCTATTTCCTGTGCATCTATTTTCTGCTGCTCATGTCGCTGCTGTTCTCCGATTTCATGCTGCTGGGCGATCTGACGGGCATCCTGCACTCGACGCTTGCGGGCTTTAGTATCCTGCTGTGGCTGATGGCGATATTGCTCTTTGTGGTGGGAACCTTTGTGACGATCCTTACGGAGCCGGGCGAAATGAGCCTTTCCAATTTTCTCTTGATCATTCTGATGTATTTTACCTATTCCAAGCTGTGGATGGTCGTGGCGTTTGCGGGCTTGCTCCAGTATATAGGCGACATGGTGTTGAAGCGGGAGACGAAATGGTATAAGACCGAAAGGTTTGAAACATGAGGTGGAAAGTGAAGCAGCTTTTTAAAAAATGCGTGATCCTCTGCGTGGCGCTTCTCTTGACGGGAGCGGCGGGCGTTGCCACGGCTGCGCCGGAGGAGCCGGAGGCGGCGTTCGACTATGCAAACTGGGTCGAGAACGGCGGCAACGTGAGCACGCAGCATTTTTCCTATGACTACTTCATCAAGGGGATGTTGGGCACGTGCGGCGACTCCTTTCACACAGGCAAATGGGAGATTCACGCGGCGCGATTGACCTTGGTGTACGCGACATCCCAGCTCTTGGATATGCAGATTTCCGAAATCAGTGTGAGCCTAAACGGGCAGCCGCTGCATGCAGGCAGCATCGCGGGGACGAACGGCGAGAAGGCGACGCTTTTGATCGACCTGCCCGCCGACGTCGTTAACGTTGACGCTGCCAACACCCTTTCCATCGACCTGTATGTGCGCCAGAGTAACGACGACGCCTGTGAGGAGCTGATCGCGGGCGCGGACTGGATCAACATCTTTAAGGAAAGCTATGTGGACATAGCCTATACGCCGACGCTCGTCTGCGATACCGTTGCAACACTCTATGAGCAGCTTACGGCGATTGACGCGCTGGAAAACGGCACGAGCGCCATCCTGCTAAACGGCAGCGACGAAGGGGCGCTTACCGCAGCCGCGCGCGCCGCCGCGGGGCTGGCGGGCAACGCGGCGCTCCACTATACGGCGCTGCCCTTTGTGGCTACGGAAGCCGTCGGGGATCTTGCGCGCTATCAAACGGTGCTGTATATCTGCGCTTATGACAATATCCCGCAGCCGCTTGCGGCGCTTATGGACGGCGATATGCGGAGCGCTGCAAAAAACGGCGCGGCAGCGGCGCTGCTGCGCTACGGCGAAACGGACGTGCTGCTTGTAACGGGCAGCGATCCGACAGCGCTTGCAAACGCCGGCGCGATGCTCCAAAACGCCTTCTACATGTCCCAGCTTACCGTGACGGGCAAAGCGGTCACAGCGACGGAGGATTTTACCATGGAGAAGGTAGCGCTATCGCAGTACCAGCCGCTTACAGCTTCGGGCGTATATGTAACGGGCAGCTACCGGCAGTCCGCCGATTTCTATATCGCCTATCCCGCCAACCGCCGCATCGCGGCGTCGAGCGAGCTGTCGCTGGATATTCGCTATTCCGAGAACATCGATTTCACGCGCTCGCTGGTGACGGTGTTTTTAAACGACGTGCCCATCGGCAGCCGGCGGCTGGATAAGCAGCACGCGAACGGCTATACGATCACGCTTCCCTTCCCGGAGGATCTCAAGATCACGGGCGGCTTTACCGTCAAGGTCGCGTTCGATTTGGACGTGGGCGAGGATTGGTGCAGGCTGCCCAAGGAGGAGATGCCGTGGGGGTACGTTGCGCCCAGCAGCATGCTCAAGCTCTATTCGGTGGACGTGCAGGAATACCTGTTCGACTACTATCCCAGCCCCTTTGTGCGCGACGGCGCCTTCAACAGCGTCGCTGTCGTGCTTCCCGAAGCGCCCACGGCGGCGGAGCTTACCTGCATGCATCGCGTGATGATGACGCTCGGCAGGTTCCTGAATACAAACGGCGGCAGCTTGCGCGCGACGACGGTCTGTGCGCCGGAGACGCTTGCGGGCGAAAACGTGATCGCGATTGGCACGGCGGGGCGGAATCCGCTCTTGCGCGATCCCGCCGTAGGGCTGCACCTTGCGTTTTCGCCGGACGGCACGCGGCTTCTTTCCAACGACCTTGTTAAGCTGGACGCGCGCTTTGGCGCGGAGGTCGGCGCGGGACAGCTGGTGGAAAATCCGTATGCGGCGGACAGGCGCGCGCTGATGATCGTAAGCGGCGCATCCGACGAGGCGCTTGCGCGCGCGGGCTTCTTCCTAAGCGACGTAGACGAGCTGTGGAAGCTTAACGGCGACGCGTATATCGCGGACGCGGAGGACGCGTACGGCTACACCTTCGCGCTGCCCGCGCAGGAGGAGACGCAAAGCAGCGTCACGAGCGCGCAGCGTATCGACGTTGTAAGCGTCGCGCTTGCTTCGGGGCTGCTGCTGGGGCTGTGCATACTGGCAATCGTGCTGATGATACGCAAACACAAAGGGGAGGGGCCAACGCTATGAAAAGGAAGATCGGCAGCGACATAGCATGGTGCGTCATGCTTCTTGTGCTTTTTCTCTGTGCGCTGACCATCGTTGCGGATACAGAGCACGCAACGCTCAACATGCTTCGCGTCGCGGTGACGTT
>CAZNAL010000135.1:0-1680 GCA_964571055.1 uncultured Oscillospiraceae bacterium
TACTCCTGCGGGATGAGCACATACGCGCCCACGCCGATAAGGCAGAGCGCCGCGCCCAGTCCCGCGCAGAGCCTTCGCATGCGCAAGACGCTGAACACGCGCCCCTTTTCGTCCGGCAGCGTATACCCGTCACTGCCGCGGTAGAGGATAAAGCCGAGGAGGGCAAGCATCGCGCCGTAAAACACGCCCAGCGGCGAAAGCTGCTGCTTGGAGGTGGTGGCAATGACCGCGTTTAGCACAAACAGCGTAAGCATCGCCCAAGGCGGATAGCGCTTCTGCGTCAAAAGCAGCGCGCAGCTTATGGACGCGACAAAGGATACCGTAACTAAGCCCTCTCCAAAGAAGGAATTAAAATAGGCCGTGTACGCCGTATCCGCGAATATGAACACGCATAAGAGCGCGATTATATAGGCGATCAGCGGCCGCACGCGATAGGTCGCGTAATCCACAAGCAAATAGATCGCGAAAGCGCAATAGAGCATCAGCAGCGCGCCCAGAAAGCGAATATCGAATACAAGCTTGTCCGGCGTAAACAGCGCGTCCAAACACTTCGCCGCAAAAATAAAGGGCGTATGCGAGGAGATGATCGCCGCATCGCCTCCCTTATACTCGTTGTAATACTCCAAGACGCCGAACTTGGTCGCGGCATAGCTCATATACTGGTCGTCGCTGTTACGATCCAGCTTATAGATGCCCGCCGGGATGGTGATGCGGAAGAAGTCGCCGTTGTCGGCAAGGCCTACCACCGGCTCGAAAAGGAGCGCCGCGCTCATGATGGCAAGCGCGAGCAGCGATGCAAACAGCGCGGGCGTAAAACGGAACCGGCGCTTCTTGTTGTTCGCCACAGGCGCATTCGCTTGCTTTTGCTTTCTTTTACGCAGCATGCGTTCCTCTCCTTTCCCGCTTTTTCGTCGTGTTATACTATATGCTTATAATATATTACTACAGCCGTAAGCACAACTACTAGATTTTTCTTGATTTATTTTTTAATTGTATCCTCCATGCAGGCGTAGGCAAGCAACGCCATGCACTGATCGAAGGAGTAGATGCCCGCGCCGTCCTTTTCGCCAAAGGCGCAGTCCGTCGGCGCGCCCCACGCGCGCACCTTAAAGCTCTCCATCCGCTCGATTGCGCGCGCCGCTAGCGCAAGATCCCCCTCGCTCACGGCGATCTGCGCAACGAGCGCGTAGACGGCGGTGGATTCGTATCGCCCCGCGGCGCTTACGTCCCCATCGACTTCGTACTGCGCCCAAATCCAGCCCTCCTCCATGCGCGCGCGCAGCCACGCGAGGGATGCGGGCTTGAGCGCTTGCACGCGCGAGAGATGCAGAAGCGTCGTAAGAGCCTCCGCCATGTTGAGATCGTCGCGCGGGTATACGCCGCGCGTATAGTCGTACCAGCTATAGTAGAGCGGAAACGCTTCGCTGATAAAGCCCGCCTCCACGACGCCGCGCGCGTCCTCCGCAAGCGATGCAAAGCGCGCGTCCACAGAAGAAAGCGCGTAGAGCGCCTCCAAATCGGCATAGCAAAGCGTAAAGCGCGTCGCCTTGCTTTGCGCGCCGAAATCATAGAAGTCCACGAGCCTTCCCCGCTCGGTGTTGTAGGTGTACAGGGCGTCGGCATACGTGGCGATCTCCACTTCATACCCGCCACGCGTATCCTGTGCGCCGCAAAGCGCAC
>CAZNAL010000135.1:1690-3826 GCA_964571055.1 uncultured Oscillospiraceae bacterium
CGCGTTGGCGTTCGCGTCCCCCTGCGGCGTTACGACCCACGCCGATAGCGCGTCGTTAACGCGGTGCGCCTTGACATACCCCCAAAGGCTGTCAAAGAGCGCGTCGTCGCCGCATTGCAGCGCGTAGAGCATCATAGCGCCTTGCGTTTCGGCAAGCACGTCCTCCCCGCCGACGACCTCGCTGTTGTGCGTATAGCCGCTGCGAACGCCGCCGCTTGCATCCATAAGCTCCCGCGTGATAAACGCGCCCAGCGACGCCAGCTTTCCCGCCTTGGCTTCCTGCAGCGCCGAGCGCAGCGCCGGCAGCGCCGGCAGCGCGCCGCGCCACAAAGCCGTCACGCGCCCCTGTGCGTCGCACACCAGCACGGACGGCAGCGACGTCAGCCCCAGCGCGTCAAAGGCCTTTCGCGCGGGGTCGTAAAGTGTGGGCGTCTGTGCGCCCGCCTCGCGCAGCAGCCGCTGTGCGCGCTCCACATTCTCGCGCGTGGCCTCCTCGCGGTTTAATAGATAAAACCGCCCGCCGGCAGCCGCCGTTTCCGAAGCGAGCGCGTCGATTTCCGAAAGATGGGCGCGGCATTCTTCGCACCAGCCCGCCCAATAGAAAAAGACGGCGGGACAGCCGAGGATCGCTTCCTCCGCCGGCGCGCCGTCCGCATCGGTTAAATATTGCGTTTGCACCTTTGCATAAAGCGCCGCGGGCTTTTGCGCCGCCGCCTCGGCTGCGGGCGCGGGCAGGATTTCCCTTGCGCGCCGCTGCGCCGTGTACACCGCCGTTAAGCAAAGCAGAAGCGTCGCAAAAAGGACGCCCGCTGCCAGTAGGATTGCTTTTCGTTTTTTTGACATGCCCGCATTCCCCCGCTCGCTCTTCTACTCTCCCGCGCGCTTCCTCGTGCGGACGGCAAACAGCAGCCCCGCGCCCGCTAGCGCGAGCAGCCCCGTAAACGCGCCGCTGCCTGTCGCGGGCACCTCGATGACGGGGGAAACGGTGATGGACGCGCTGTAGGCTGGCCACACCGCGGATCCGCATTCGCCGCTTGAGAGCCCGAAGTTGGACAGGAACATCGAATTGTTCATATAGATGCTGCCCGCGCTCACCTCCGCATAGGTAAAACCCAAGAGCGGCAGCAGCTTGTTGATGGTGTTTAGGAAGCTGCGGTCTGTCGTATCGCAGTCCACCGCGTCGGCGGAGAGCATCCGAAAGAGCGTTACGTCCTCCGCGGGGTTTTCCTTATAATAGATATTGCCGTAATTCATTCCCATGCCCTTGGGGTCAAGATACTTATAATAGCCGTCCTGCGCCGTCGTTTCCGTCAGGCTGCTCGGCGTGTCCTTGCGGTAGTAGATGGTGCTATCAAGCATCGTATACAGCTTGTACTCTCCGTCCGTATCGACAAAGTACACCTTGTTCCAGTCGCGCAGCTCCTCGCGCACCTTAAAATCCTCGCAGAATTGCGCGAAATAGCCGTCATTCGGCATGGTATTCAGGTAGGTTCCATCCGTTTTGATGACGGAATAATCCCGCTCGTCCAGCTGCGTCAGCTCGTATTTCGCGTGTACGCAATTTGGCCCGCAAACGTCGTAAACGCCGGACATGCGCCAGCCAAAGAGCGCCTGCGTGATCTTCACCATGCCGCCAAGATAGGTTTGTGTCGTCGCACAGCCGCGTTCATACGCGTAGATACCCGTCACCTTGTTGGACGCGTCGATCGTGAAAAACACGCCGTTTGCAGAGCAGTCGCTTTCGATCTTATAGCCCTTCATATCCACAGGCTTGCATTGCGGGCAGGGTCGCGCGCCGTAAAAGGTCTTTTCGCTCACCGTATAGCCGTCCCCGATGCGCACATCCGCAAGCTTGCCCCATGCGCCCACGCAAGCGATCACATTGGTCTCCCCCTTTGCAGCAACCGTACCCTGCAATATGAACGGGTCGGCGCAGCCACAGGCGTTTGTCAGGCTCGCCGTCCAGCTCTCCGCGAACGCAAAGCCGTCGTACCAAAGCACCTGCTTGTCGCGCGTCAGACGCACGCGCACGCTCTCCGTGGTTTTCCCCTTGATATTGGTATAGCTGATGGATACCGTAACATAGCTGCCCATCTGTAAATCGCTGCGCTTGTAATGCGCGTTTGCGTCCATGTA
>CAZNAL010000136.1:0-1386 GCA_964571055.1 uncultured Oscillospiraceae bacterium
CCGCGGGGAGCTGCGACCGGAATCGTTATCGAAAGATTTGCTTTTTAACGCTGAAGGAAGCGATTACTATAGGACCATGCTTTCGTTCGGCAAAAGGGAGAACCGGGCACCGTTAATTACGTCGAATGAAAGAAAGCCAAATCCCGTTTGGGGCTCAAAGGCCCAGTCGGAATTCAGCTTTTTCTATGGATAGTATATCCGATTCAAACCCCAAAGGCAACAACGATTTTGTGTTGACAGCCGCTTCCCCCATGGGGAGAGTGTATGAAATAAAGATGTGACACAAATTAAAGACGTCACCAGCCGCACGAGCGCTCAATACGATTTTTCGCAAGGCACATCAGCTGATAACGTCTCTATGGATAGTATAGTTGAGAATGGAGAAAAGAGCAATACCGAATCCGCGAGAAGTCGCTCCCCTCGCGGGGAGCGTGGATTGAAATGGCAATGTCAACAACAACGGCAACCCAAAGAGCCGCGCCCCTTACGGGGCACGGCTCGAACCATCGGTAAACGCCTTTGCTGATAAATCGCCGCGCCGCATGGCGCACGGCTGCTGTGTTAGTCCACAATCACGAGATTATAGGTCGTTTCGATGCTCTCGCCCGTGCCGACGACCTTTGCGAGAATGCGGTAGGTGCCCCCTGCCGTTACGTTTTGCGTGTTGAGATGGAGCGTCACCGTAAACCCGTCCGCGCTGTATGCGCGGCTGGGAAGCTGTATCACGCCGTTGCTGTTGGCGTTGTATGTGGTTCCGCCGGCGCTTGCGTTCGCGATCAGGTTTTTGCGCGTCAGATACACACCGTTGGCCTTTTCCTGCAGCTCCAGCGTGATGGCGCTGTTGGACGTGACCTCGCTGTGGCGTATGTTGAGCGCGATGGAGGCGGCCTACGCCATTGTAAACAGGTGTGTATCGTTCCCGACGTCCAGCTTCATGGCGTATTCGTCCGGATGCGTCACGGTGAAGGCGAAGCTTGCGCTGCCCTTTTCGTCGCCGCCCATGGAGGCTTCGGCGCTGGCGGTGGCGGAGATGTACAGCGCCGTTTGCAGCGTATAGCTGCCCGCCGCGAGGCGCGTACGCGGCGTGGACAGGGTAAAGCTGTAGCTGTGGGTGGCAAGGCTGCCCAAAGGCAGTATGACCGTATTGCCGGAGGGGATATAGCGCGCTTCGCCCATGGTAACGACCGTTCCTTCGGGGAAAGCGAGCGGGGTTCCGCTGCTGTCTTGAAGCGAGACGACGAGTGCCATCTTGCGGTAGACCCAACGGTTGTCCGAAACGGAGCCTTCGGCGGAGGTGGAGGCTGTGCCGTTTACCGTGATGCTGTCGGACATGGTCGTTGCTACGGGCGCGGCCGTGAAGGCGAAGCTGCGCGTGGCGCTTACGAT
>CAZNAL010000136.1:1396-2493 GCA_964571055.1 uncultured Oscillospiraceae bacterium
GCCAATCGCAGCGTATAGCTGCCCGTAGCAAGCGGCGCTGCGGCGAAGTCCGCAATGAGCAGCAGCGTTTCATCGCTGCTCTGCGCTGTCGGCGGGGTATAGTTCGAGCCGCCGCCGTTCATGTTGGTGAAGCTTGTAAGATTCACCGCGCTTGCGGCGCTTGCGGGCTTATAGTAATAGTATTGCGGCGTTGCGGTATTCGTCAGATCGATCAGCGTCAGCGCTGTGCCCGCCGGGAAGCTTGCAGCAGACCCGCTGGAAAGGAGCGAAAGCGTATGCGCGGTGTCGGCGGCTACGCCGGATAGCGCATACTGCGCTGTGAAAGCGCTGTCCTGCCGGATGGTCACGCTCTCCGCGCTGCCGTGCATGAGCTGATAGGATTTGCCGCCCTCAATGTGCGTGCTGGCGTTTTGTACCGGCGCAAGCTGGCGCGCGATGGTGATCGCCATCGTGATCTGCACGCCCGCGCCGTCGCCCAGCGTGAGCGTTACGCTGCGGGGCGTGGAGATGTCGCTAAGCGCGTTGTAGTTATATAGCTGCAGCGTCAGCGTGGACGCGGTGTTCGCTGCCGTCGTTCCCAAGCGTTCGCCCGCGCCTGCGGAAAGCTCCTTTGCGCTCCCCCCGTCAAGCTTTGCGGTGATAGCAAAGCAGCCGTTGGCGAATTCGCCCGTGGCGGCGGCGGGATCGCTCAAGATCGTCGCGCTATCGCGCAGCACCACATGATCCGTGACGACGGAAAGCACATCGATGTTTTTCGCGAGCGCGTAGGTGGGGAGGGGGATGACCATGCTTTTAACACCCGGTGCTGTCGGCTCTCCCATGGCCGCCGTGAGGGTGATCGGTTCGCTCGCTTCCGAGCGCAGCATGACGGTGACATACCCGGTGGGCGTATGCGTGCCGTTGCTCAGTTCCCCTGTTTCAAGGTATTTCTGCGCGCCGCAGCAGCACCACGCGGAGGTCTTGCCGGCGTTTGCGTGAATACTGTCGTTGTCGCCCGTATGGCGGAGCGTCAGGGTGAAATAGTCCCGCGTGTCGGTGGGGATGTAGCTGCTCGCGCCAATGTCGATTGCGACGAGCTTCATCATCTTTACGTCCGC
>CAZNAL010000136.1:2549-3791 GCA_964571055.1 uncultured Oscillospiraceae bacterium
GTGATCTGCACGGGACCGTCGAGCGCAAGGTCGAAGCCGGGGGCTTCGCCGTCCAGTTTCATGTGCGTGTGCATAGCGCTGTTCACGCGCGGCACGGGAATGTAATACATAAAGTGTCCGGCGGGAACGATGCTGCCGCTTGTGTTTTGCAGCGTCAGCCGGTAGTTCACGCGATCGCTTTCCTCGGAGAGGTACAGCCGGTTTTCGGGGCCTGTGCCGTTTCGATAGCTTGCGTCCGCCTCGTCTGCCATCTTCGCCTGCGCGGTAAACGTAAGCTGATTGATGTTGGGAGTGATGGTGATAGACGTCGTGTTGGAATTGTTGAGCCGCCCCATGAGTTCTGTCGTAACGCCGTTATTGTTCAAATCGTGGGAATCCGGGGTATGATAATCCTCGTAGACCTTTACGGTACCGCCTGCTTCTGTAACAAACAGGTTGTTTTTTAGAAGCAGATTGGAGGCGTTCATTCCGGCGGCGGTGTTCAGCGCCAGCGTGAGAATCGGATACCGAGTAGTATCGGGTCCTTTTAACGTAGCTGCTTCCGTCGGTCCGCCGAAGGCGGCGCTGTTTAGTTCGATCTTATACGCCGTATCACCCGTTGCAAGCGTACGGCTGCTTAGCACAGTGGTGAGCTTCGATGCCGGGTCGTCGCTCCATGCCGCCGAAACATTGTCTGCAAGGAGGATCACGCCGGTGGGCGCGACGAAATAGAATACGGGATTAAGCGAATATTGCGTAGTGCCATATGGATAATTGAACATCCGCAGGGAAACGGCCATCGTCAGGGAATCGCCCGCCGTGATCGTCTTGGATGCGGCAGCACCGTCTAATTTGACGTCGCCGATATATAAGGGCAGCGTTAAGGTGCTTGTTTTGTTTGAATTGGCGTTTGCCGATTTAGAAGCGCCCCAAACGCCGGTTGTCGCATCCTTTTCTTGCACCGTAAGCTTGCTTGTGGCGGAAGCGAGTATCCGGCCATAATAGTTACCGCCGGAAGGAACGGAATCGGCAAAAGCGAGCTGCGCGGTTCTGCTATAAAGCGTGTTGTTAGCGCCTGTGGGGATCCCGGGGATTTCATATGTGACCGTCTTGAAATACCAGTCTCCCGCGACTTGGCTGGCAGGATTTGCCGTGTTATAAGCGGAGACCACGCTGCTTGCCATAAGCAAATACCCAAGAGTGTTGGGGGTAGACTTAGAGCAATTTGCCAGTGTGTGGGTAAAGCTGCTGCTGTTGTTCTTA
>CAZNAL010000137.1:0-3758 GCA_964571055.1 uncultured Oscillospiraceae bacterium
GTCTATTCAATATGTGCCCAAAACACAAGGGAAGTATGCACAGTTTACAAAAAGGATTTATATCATTCACGGTTTAGAAACAAATTTCGCCGGGATTCTATAAATCCTTACAAAGCTGGCAGTTTAACCCATGATACCTTCGGGCGGGATCGTGGGTTCGTTTACCGCGTTGGGTTTCGGCGTTTCGGGCGCGGACGTGCGGGAAGGCTTCTTGGCGGCCGCTTCCTCCTCGTCCCCGGCTGGCTCCTGCACCTCAACATAACGCTTATAGGAAGACGGCCAGTTATCCATGCCGCCTTCCAGTATGCTTAACGCCTCGGGTGCTGCGCCGCGCTTGACATAGAAGTCGTATGCAAGCAGCGCGTCGTCGCCGCCCGCTGTCGTGACAAGCACGACGTTGGCGCCCGCAATTTGGGTACAGCCGATCTCGGCGGAAAGGGCGGTGCGGATGTCGTACGCGTCCGCGTCGGCGGCAAAGGCGGGAACGCTGCCGCTGCTGCGCAGGTGTGCTGCGCTGTACGCGTCGGCGGCGCGCAGATCCAATATTTCCACAGGGATTTCCTTGCGCAGCATATTGCGAACGTCCTTCGCGGTAACGTAGCGCGCTTCATAGGGCTGCACGGTGAGAAGCTTCGCTTCGTGGTACGGCCAGCCTAGCATGCCGTTTTTGAGGATGTAGAGATTTTCCGGGTTTACGCCCGCAGCGATATAATAATCGAAGGCGTTGCGCGCGCCCGCCTTGCCCGCCATATCGACGAGCAGCACGGCTTCCGCGTTCTTGGCGGCGTCCACGGTGCCCGCAAGCTTCCCCTGCAAGGCGTCCGTGTTGACGGGATACGCGGCGGTGTTGATCGCGCCGTCGATATGACCGCTGCTGTCAAAGTATTCCTGCGGCTGCAGGTCGATGATGAGCGGCGCGTGGTTCAAGCGAATGTAGGTAAAAGCGTCCTCCGCCGACATATATTGGTATTCGGGCTCGGGCTCCGGCGTGGCGGGCGGCATCGCCGTAGGAACGGCGTCGCCCCCGGGCGTGGCGGCGGGCACGCAGCCGATAAGCAGGGCTGCGCACAGCAGCAGGATCAGGGATGTGAAAAGATGCTTCATATGCACTCCGTATTAGCAAGGATGAAAGTAAGGGCAGGTCTTGCGGTGTATCGCCCAACGGGCGATTATTTACGGCCGCTTCACCCACAGGGCGCGGAGGATTCGATATCGCCCTCGTCGAACATGCTCATGTCGATGTTCCATGTGGGCTGCGGCGTGACCTGCGGAAACGGGTTTGCGGCAGCGGGCATGGCGGGATTGACCTGCGGAAGCGTCTGCGCGTCGTTTTTCGCGGTGGATTTCTTTGCGGGCTTGGGCGTAGGCGTCGGCTCCGGGGTGGGTTCCGGCGTGGGCGTAGGAACGCTGACGAGCAGCTTGACGGGCGCGTTTTCCACGGGGCATTCGCCCGCCTTGACGCTTTGATCGGCGACAAGACCCGCGGGAATATCCGACGTGGCGACATACTCCACATCGATGGACATACCGCGTGTAGACAAGGCTTCCCGCGCGTAGGATTCGGTCTCGAACTGAAGATCGGGAACGTCGCAAGCGGCGGTGGGCGCCGGCGTTGCGGGCGTCGTCGCGGCTTCCGGCACAGCCGGCGGGACGGCGCATGCGGACGCTATACACAGCACCAGCGCGAGCGCGGCGCATAAGGCGGCGCGACGTCCGGCGAAGGGATGCAAGCGAAACATAGAATTTACCTCCACACAAATAAGGGCTTCTGATAACCCACATCATTTTCCGCTATTTCCAAGGATTCGTCAAGCAGATTGCGGCAAATGACATACATTATTCACACGACGAAACCGCCGTTTTGTATCCGTTGCAGAACGCCCGACGGGCGCTGCGCTTTACGAGGTTCACCCACAGTCCTCGCTGTTGGGATCGTAAAGCGCGCCCAAGTCAAAGCTCCAAGTGGGCTGGGGCGTAACCTGCGGCGATTGGTTCGATCCGGCGGGCGCTGCGCTGGGCGCCGGGGTGATGATCGGCGCCTCGGTTCGAATCACGGGCGCGTCGGTTTTGCGGGGCTTCTTCGTAGGCGCGGGCTTGGGGTCCGGCGTCGGTTCTGAAGTCGGCGTTGGTTCGGCGGCTTGCGTGGGCGCGGCGGTGGGCGCAGGCGTTTGCGAAGCGGCGCTCACGCGCAGCTTGACAGGCGTACCCGCTTGCGGGCACGCGCCCGCCTCGACGCTTTGCCCTGCGACAAGACCCGCCGGTACGTCCGGCACGGCGGCGTATTCCACCTCGATATTGTAAACGCCGCATGCGGCGAGCGCCTTTCGGGCTTCCGCCTCGGTTTGCAGTTTAAGATCGGGAAGCGCGCAGTTCACAGGCGTCGCAAGCGCTTGCGGCGTATGGGAAGCAAGCACGTCCACGACCTCCGCCTCCGACGCTTCGGGCGCTGCAGCGCAAGCGGTCAACAGGCATAAAGCCAAGACCGTCGCGACGCATAAAAAGGTGCGACAGGCAAAACGACGCGCGCGCAACATGGCATTTACCTCCATAGAAAGTAGGTATCCACAAAAACCCATATTATATTCCGCTTTTTTCCGACATTCGTCAAGGAATTTATAGCAAATGACATACATTATTCAAATATCGGCGGAACAATTCGCCCGCGGGAGAGAGCGCGCGATCCCGGCTGCAAACGCAATAGAGCGAACGCGTAAGAAAGCGATCCTCGTTTCGAAACAGCAAAAGCTTACCGAGCTGCTCGAGATCTGCGGCTGCCATCTGCGAGAGTATGGAAACGCCCGCGCCGTTGGCGACGGCCTGCTTGATGCTCTCCGTGCTCTCCAGCAGCGCCGCGACGTGCAGCGCCGACGGCGGGATGCCCAAGGAAAGCAGATACACTTCCGCCTCCTTGCGCGTGCCGCTGCCGGGCTGGCGCATGATGAAGGGCGCGTCCTTGAGCATGGAGGGCGGGAAGTCGTTTCGCGGAAGCTCCGTATAGGGCTTTACATTGGGCGTGATGATGACCAAGCGATCCTCCATGATCGCTTTGGAGAGCAGCGCGTCGTCCTCGGGATCCGCGCCGCACATGCCAAGCTCCGCCTCGCCCGCCTTTACGCAGCGCGCGACCTGCTCGCTGTTCATCTGCTGCACGGAAAGCACGATGTGCGGATAGTCCGCGTGGAAATCGCCCACCACGCGCGGCAGCACATAGGACGCGGGTATGGTGGAGGCGGCAAGCCGCAGCGTGTAGGGCGCCGCCGCCGCGCGATTCTGCACGGCATAGCGCGCCTTAGCGCAGAGGCCTTGGATTTCCTGCGCGTAATCATAAAGCGTAACGCCCGCGGCGGAAGGGTAAATACCCTTGGTGGAGCGCACCAAAAGCGTGACGCCAAGCTCCTCCTCAAGCGCCCCGATATGCGCGCTCACGGTAGGCTGCGTAAGAAAAAGCATCTGCGCGGCCTTGGAAAAGCTGTGCGTCTTCACGACGGCCGAAAAAGCCTCTAACTGTTTGAGATTCATACTCCTATATTAGAGGATGCGCGCGGAAAACACAACACCGCAGACGAAAGAGAAGCGGGAAAATTTGCCGGAAGGGCTTGTCCCGTACCGGGATTGACGGTATAATAAAAAAGCTGTGGGAGCAGATAGGTTCTGGTGTGCCTCCCGGTCTTCAAAACCGACGTAAGCGGCTAGTACCCGCTTTGGTGGGTTCGATTCCCACATGCTCCCGCCAAAAGAGCGCCCTTTCGGGGGCGCTC
>CAZNAL010000138.1:0-3694 GCA_964571055.1 uncultured Oscillospiraceae bacterium
CGCGTTGTCGCTGCCCATCTACAGCGCCGTCAAGCTGGATTTCCCCACCTACGAACCCGACGCGTGCCCGCTTTGCAAGCAAGGCTTGGTGCTTGTCAAGCCCGGCAGCCGCGCGGAGCTGAAGGGGTAGTAAAGGGAACGCACAAATGAAGCAACTTGAAGATAACCAAGCGAATGACCTATCGCAAATGATTGACAAAGCGACAAAGGAAGAATTAGCTGCGTTGGTAGAGAAGCATGTAAATACCGACGATAAGTTCCGATACGAGGTGCTGTCCGCGCTAGGCTCTACAGTCGCACAGGAGCTTGCGGCTGCCAAGGAGCTTATTACTAGCTCTATTCGCAGTAATACGAACAGGGGTTATATAAACTATCGCGGCTGTGATGATATTTGCTGCGACATGGATACGGTGGTGGAAAACGCAAAACGCCGAAACAGGCGCGGACAATACGCGGAAGCCATAGACCTGTCGCTTTATATTGTGCTTGCAGCTGCAAAACTAGCCTCACAAGCGGACAGCAGCTCCGGTGCGCTTAGCTTTACCTTGGAAGATGCGCTGAAGGTTATCGACGAAAGCACGGCTGCTATACGCGATGAGGAAAGGGCGCAAACAGATGCGCGCAAGGTGCTTGATAGGATTTTGAAAACGGCACGGAATAAGGCCTTTGATGGATGGGAGGAATGGCGCTACGCTTTGCTTTGCAGCGCGGCGCGGATATGCGATACAAAAAGCGCGGAGAAGCTAGTCGCCTATTTGGATCAGCAGTTGGTACAACTGAAAGACGAAGGGCATCTTCGTGATTTCTATGCTGCTTTGGATGTGGAAACGCGGTATTGTATCAAACGAACCATCGAGGGAAAGGAAGCGGCGCGACATTTTCTTAACGCGTATCTTGCGCTGGATAGTATTCGAGAACTTGCAGTTCATGAAGATATGGCTGACGGAAGGTATGATAACGCGGAGCGCCTTTGCCTTGAAAGGGAACGGGAGGATGTCGCGCGCAGTTCTATGCAGCCGAGAAGGTGGAATTATCTTCTGTACGAAATATATACGGATGCCGGTCAGAAGGAAAAGCAGATCGCGCAAGCGCAGAAGCTGTTTTTGTTAGGTGACATGTATGATAAACTGAAAACCCTGCTAATCGAGAACGGTCGCTGGGCGATTGCTTACCCAAAGCTAATGGAAATGGTGAAAGAAAAACAGTCGTACTATTACTATATGCGCTTGCTGGATAAAGAGGGAGAGACAGCGCTATTGATGGAACAGCTGCGCATGCATCAGGAGCTGGTTTTTGATTATGCAGAGCATCTATCGGGTGCGTATGCTGATGAAATATACCCAATGTGCGAAAAGCTGATACGGCGCGAGGCGCCGACGTTTTCTGATCGAAAAGGCTACAGGCGCCTGTGTTCGATGCTCCTGTTTCTTAGCAATATTGGCGGCACCGCGCACGCCCTTTCGCTGCTTGCGGCGCTGCGCGAGAACAACCCCAGACGGCCTGCCATGCTGGATGAACTTAACAAGGCGGAGCGGAAAATGTGGAAGCGGGTTTGATGATTTTGCGGCATGAAAGAGCTCGTGCGAGAAAGTTCGCTGCGTAAGCTGTGGGGTGAATCGCTTGCCGCTGTATCTTGTGCGAAAAAAGAAACCTCGATAGAATATATAGTATTTCCTGTCAGGTTGTGGTATGTTTTACTTATTATAGCATGATCGACGGGAAATGAAATGGAAGAAAACGTCGAGGGTCGCATAATGACCCAACAGGAGAAGAAGGAAAAACTCGTGCGCGTTCATTTTCGGGACGTGCTCTTATTGGCACAACGCGAGATTCCTGATCGTGCGCGCGCGTATGCGGCGGCGAAGGCCGCGCTGCGGCGTGCGTGCGCGCTGCTGGACGCGGGGGAGGAGGAGCAGGCGGTTGTCGCGCTGCTGCCCGCGCTGGCGGCGGAGGAGGTCGAGCGGGAACGTGCCGAGCTTCTTCGCATTCGTAAAACCGCGTTTTTGCAGACGCATTTTAGGGAGACGCTGCTGCGCGCACAGGCGGCGCTTGCGGAGCATGAGCAAGCGTACCTTGCTTCCAAGGCGGCGCTGCGGCGCGCGTGCGCGATGTTAGACGCGGGGGCGGACGAGGAAGCGGTTGCGTCTCGCCTTGCAGCGCTTCTTTCAGAGGAGATCGAAAAGGAGAAGGCGGAGAGTCTGCGCGTTAGCAAGGAACAATTTTTGCGCGCGCATCTGCTCGAATCGCAGCTTCTTGCGCACCGTGAGCTATCCGATAGAAAAAGAGCCTACGAGGCTGCGAAGGCCGCGCCTCGCGCCGCGTGCGGCTATATCGTAAAGGGCGGCGATACGACGGAGGCAGCGGCGCGTCTGCCCGCGCTTCTACAAACGGAGATCGTCAGAGCGCGTGGGGATATGCGTCCAACAGCACCCGCGCAGACGGTAAGCGCGTCCGGCGCGCGCCCGGGCGAAAAGCCGATCCCCAAGCCGCAGCCGCAGCCGCGCCCGGTACAGCTGGACGTACAGCGCGTGGAAAAGAAGTACGCCATGCCGCTTATGGACGCGTATCGGTTGCTTGGACGCATGTCGCTGCTGCTGCACAGGGACGAGAACGCACAAAACGGCGCGTATCTAGTACGCTCCCTCTATTTCGATACGGTTTATGACGGCGATTATTATGAAAAGATGGACGGCCTTTGCGACAGGCGTAAGATACGTCTGCGCGTGTACGACCCGGACGCGGCGAGCGCCAAGCTTGAACTGAAGGAAAAATTCGGCAATTTGCAGCGCAAACGGAGCATAACGGTAACGCGCGAGGAGGCGAGGCGCATGATGGCGTGCGACTACGCGTGGCTGTACGAGAGACCCGAGCCCGTGGCGGCGCAGCTGCATCTTTTGCTCAACGAAAACGCCTATGTGCCCAAATGCGTGGTGGAATATGACCGCACCGCCTTCTTTGTGCCGGAAAACGACATTCGCATCACCTTTGACGAGCGTGTGCGCGCAAGCGCGGGCGAGCTGGACGTCTTTTCCCCTACGCTTCGCTGTTTGCCCGTGATGGCCGCGGACGAGGTCATTCTCGAGGTCAAATACAACGGCTTTCTTTTAAGCTATGTCAAGGAGCTGGCGGGCAACGGCATACAAATGCCCGTATCCGCCAGTAAATATACGCTGTCCCGCGGTGTGAGCGGGCTGTACTAACCATAACGGAGGAACGGAACATGAAAGAGGTATTGTACCAGTATTTTTCACACTATTCGGGCGCGCTGACCGTGCAGGACGTGCTGCTAAGCTTCTTGGTGGCGGCGATCATCAGCGTGGTGATCTTCCTTGCCTACCGCCTGACGCACAGCGGCACGACCTATTCCGCCCGTTTCAACGTGTCGCTTGTGCAGCTGACGCTGGTGACGACGCTGGTGATGAACGTGATCGGCAATAACGTGGCGCTGTCGCTTGGCATGGTGGGCGCGCTGTCCATCGTGCGCTTTCGTACCGCCATCAAGGATCCGCGCGATACGGCGTACATATTCTGGGGGATCGCCGTGGGTATCTGCTGCGGCGTGGCGGAATTCATGATCGCGGGCATAGGCTCCGCCGTGATCCTGTTCTATCTTCTGATCTTCGGGCACGTTAAGAGCAACGAGCGGTTCCTCTTCATCGTGCGCGGCGCGCTTGCAAGCGCGGAGGAGATCGAA
>CAZNAL010000139.1:0-3636 GCA_964571055.1 uncultured Oscillospiraceae bacterium
CGGAAAACACCTATTTGGGTATCGAGTTCGGCTCCACGCGCATCAAGGCGATCCTGATCGACGAAACGCATCAGCCCGTCGCCTCAGGCAGCTATGCGTGGGAAAATGCATTGGTGGACGGTATATGGACGTATTCGCTTGCGGATATTTGGACGGGATTACAGACCTGCTACGCCGATTTGAAGGCGGATGTGCAAAAGCGCTACGGCGTTACGCTGCACCGCGTTGGCGCGATAGGCTTTTCGGCCATGATGCACGGCTATATGGCCTTTGATAAAGAAGGGGAACAGCTTGTACCCTTCCGCACATGGCGCAATACCATCACGGGCGAAGCAGCGGAAAAACTTACGGCGCTGCTGGATTTCAACATCCCGCAAAGATGGAGCATTGCGCATCTGTATCAGGCGATACTGAACGGGGAAGCGCACGTTCCCTCCATCGACCACATCACGACGCTTGCAGGCTACATCCATTGGCAGCTTACGGGCGAAAAGGTCGTGGGCGTGGGGGAAGCAAGCGGTATGTTCCCTATCGACAGCGAAACTTGCCGCTTCCGCGAGGATCTGCTGGCGCGTTTCGACGGGTTGGACGCGGTGAAGGCCATGCCTTGGCGGCTGGAAGACATTCTTCCCAACGTGCTCCCCGCGGGCGCTGCGGGCGGCGTGTTGAACGCGCGCGGCGCAAAGCTGCTGGATCCAAGCGGCGAGCTGGAGGCCGGTATTCCGCTTTGCCCGCCGGAAGGCGACGCCGGCACGGGGATGGTGGCGACCAACGCCGTATCCGTCCGCACGGGCAACATCAGCGCGGGCACCAGCGTATTTGCCATGATCGTGCTGGAAAAGCCGCTTTCGCAGGTCTACACAAAGATCGATATGGTGACGACGCCCTGCGGCGACCCGGTGGCGATGGTGCACAGCAACAACTGTACGGGCGATTTGGATGCGTGGGTGGGCTTGTTTAGGGAAGCCCTGCAAGCCTTTGGCAAGGAGGTCGATATGGATACGCTCTACGGCACGCTGTACGGCCAAGCGCTTAAGGGCGCGCCGGACTGCGGCGGACTGCTTGCGTATAACTACATTTCGGGCGAGCATTTGACGGGCTTTGACGAGGGGCGGCCCCTTTTCGCACGCATGCCCAACGCGGATTTCGATCTGCCGAATTTCATGCGCGTGCATCTCTACACAGCGCTGGGCGCCCTCAAGATGGGCATGGATATACTCTTGAAGCAGGAGCGCGTTTCTTTGGATCGCATCACGGGGCACGGCGGCTTGTTTAAGGTAAAGGATGTGGGGCAAAGCTTTATGGCTTCGGCGCTCAACGCGCCCGTATCCGTCATGGAAAACGCGGGCGAGGGAGGACCCTGGGGCATGGCGATCCTCGCGGCATATATGAAGAACCGAAGGGACGGTGAAACGCTGCCGGATTATCTTTCCGCACGCGTGTTTGCGCACAGCAAGGCTGTGACCGCGCAGCCCAACGTGCAGGACGTGGAGGGCTTTGCGGCCTTTATGGAACGGTATAAGGCGGGAGCGAATATCGAGCGCGCGGCGGTTGCGGCGCTCAAGGCGTAAGGGAGAAAACGATGCTACAAACCTTAAAGGAAGAAGTCTTTGAAGCCAACATGCTTCTGCCGCGCTACGGTCTTGTTGTGTTTACATGGGGAAACGTTTCGGGCGTTGATCGGGAGAGGGGCATGATTTGCATCAAGCCGTCCGGGGTGCCCTATGAGGGCATGACGGCGGCGGACATGGTGCTGGTGGATATGGAAGGTAAGCGCGTGGAGCAGGGCAAAAAGCCCTCCTCCGACACGCCGACGCATTTGGCGCTTTACCGCGCGTTTCCGCAAATCGGCGGCGTGGTGCATACGCACTCGCGGTGGGCTACGATCTATGCGCAGGCCCATCGCGCCATCCCGCCGCTTGGCACGACGCACGCCGACTATTTCTACGGCGAGATACCCTGCACGCGAGAGCTTACGCAAGCGGAGATCGACGGTGATTACGAGGCGGAAACAGGCAGCGTGATCGTGGAGACGATCAAAGGACAAGACCCTATCGCCCTACCCGGCGCGCTTGTCGCGGGGCACGGCCCCTTTACTTGGGGAACGGACGCGGCCAACGCCGTACACAACGCCGTGGTGCTGGAGGAGGTCGCTATGATGGCATGGCACACGCAAACGCTCAATCCGGAGGCACGCCTGCAGCAAGGGCTCATTGACAAACACTATCTTAGAAAGCACGGGAAAAACGCCTACTACGGGCAATAAGAAAGACGCTATAGCAAAAAAGCCGATCAGCTTGACCGGCTTTTCTTGATATGCGTCTACAGCGTTTCGCGGCGCGCCTGCCCGATTTCTTCCCGGATGCGGCGGTTCGCGTCGTCAAAGAGAAGGTCCCTGTTGTGCCGAAAATAGGCGTCGCAGCCGAAGTTCTCCACAAACCATGACGTATCGTAGCCGGCGGTGATTTCCGTAACGAAGATGACCATTTCTTGGCTGTCACCGAAAGTCTCCTCCAAGAAGGCGAAGGCATGGTCGAGGTAAGCGCCGGCTTGTTCCGCAAGCGCGCTTCTTTTTTCAATCTCTTGCTTGAAGCGTGCGCGCAGCATATCCATCGCGTCGCCGTTTTTGAGCGTTTCCTTCTCCAAGGCATGCAGATACTGCTCCAGCGCTTGCAGCTCGGCTGCCGAAAGCCATTTGGATTCCTTGTCCTGCCAATGCGCATCCTTGGCTTGGCGCGCCGATTGCTGCCGCAGGGAAAGCTGTTCGTGTAAAGACGCGTGCGCGTCAGCGCCGGCTTCTATCGCGTCCCGCACAGCAAAAAGGGAGGCGTGCAGACGCGAGGTGAGCGCGTCCTGCTTGCGCGCGCTGCGCGCTTCCTCCGAAAGGCGCGCGTACACAAGCCCCATCACGGCCAGCTTTTCATCGAAGGGCGCCGCGCGAAGCTCGGTCACGGTAAAGGGCTCCCACGCGCCGTTTAGAACGTCCTCCACATGATAGGTGCGCGCGTATTTATAGTAAAGGGCGAGATAGTTCGCAAAATCCTTGGCGATGGCGGGGAACTGGATATACTGCTCCACGACCTCGCGGCCCGGCTGTATGCCGAGTGTTTCGTACGCGGCAAGCAATTCCGAAAGATCCTCCCAGCCGCGCGCCGTCGCAAAGGAAAGCCCGTCCACCGTGGTCTCGACGCGATAGAAGTTGTTCTTTTTGATCTCCAAATACGATAAAACCGCGCCATGCAGTCCTTTGCGAAGGGCGTATTCCCTCCATACGCCGTAATCCTGCTCCACATCGATGCGCTTGACGCGATCCAGCGTGACGACGTCAAAATCGCGCACGGACTTGTTGTATTCGGGCGGATTGCCCGCCGCCACGATGATCCATCCCTCCGGGAGCGCTTGGTTGCCGAAGGTCTTGCACTGTAAGAATTGCAGCATCATGGGCGCGAGCGTTTCGGATACGCAGTTGATTTCGTCAAGGAAGAGCATGCCCTGCTTAAGCCCCGTCTTTTCCATCAGCTCGTATACGGAAGCGAGGATCTCGCTCATCGTATAAAGCGTTACGGCGTGCGTTTCGCCGTCATAGACGCGGTTTTCGATAAAGGGAAGCCCCACGGCGCTTTGCCGCGTGTGGTG
>CAZNAL010000140.1:0-3574 GCA_964571055.1 uncultured Oscillospiraceae bacterium
AGCTTTTGGACAGCTTTGGCGATGCGCAAATGCATGTGGACGCGATCGCGGTCAGGGAAAGCTATATTGACGGCTTCAAAACGGGTGCTCGATTCATGCTTGCCATACTGAACGACGATCATGGAGACTTGCTGCCGATCAGTGAAAAAGATTAGATATTCTGCCTGTTTTTCACACATTTTACTTGCTATTATGCCTCCGCAGAGTGATATATGTGTACAACAAAACAAGGGAGGCACACACCATGAAAAACACCAAGAGCATGACCTACAAGGAACTGGAAAACGAGCTTCTGAAAAACCGCAGCGAACTGAGAGCAACGAACGACCTGAACAGGAAACGCGACCTGATCAACAGAGACCACGACCTCATGGTCGAAATGGACGCCCGCTGGAACAAAGCAGAAAACAAATAGGGAGGAAGCACACCATGCAGCAAGCCACACTTCAGACCATTGCACGAGCCATTACCGCGATGACCGCCGACGCGCACGGCGGACGCTTTTTCGAAGCGGAGAACAAACGCCTCGCGGGTTTTGAAGCCACCTTCGCCGACAGCGCCGTCCACGCCGCACAATTCGCCTTCACGCTGGACATGGAGGGCGTTGACGAACCGATACCCGCCTACGCTGTAATAACGCGACTGGCGGAAGGTTTCACCTTCATCATTACGCGCGACGCGGATTACCTCGAAAAGACGGCGCAATAACACCGAACACGCCGAGCAGCAGCCCCGAGCGGGCTGTAACTCGTACAGATAGAGAGTCGCATATGGCGGCTTATTTTTATGCTCTGAGATAGGAGGCAGCGCTTGAGAAAACTTAAGAAATACACGCCGACAGGCTTCATGGCAAAGGATAGTCATTACGATCGGGCGGCTGCCGATTATGCGGTCGCCTTTATCGAAGCACTCTCCCATACAAAAGGAACATGGGCGGGTAAGCCGTTCGAGCTTATAGACTGGCAGGAACGCATTATCCGTGATGTTTTCGGCATTCTGAAACCTAACGGATATAGGCAGTTCAACACTGCGTATGTAGAGATACCTAAGAAAAATGGCAAGTCTGAGCTGGCTGCGGCTATCGCGCTGCTGCTGACCTGCGGCGATGGTGAGGAGCGCGCCGAGGTGTACGGCTGCGCTGCCGATCGTCAACAGGCGTCCATCGTATTCGAAGTGGCGAAAGACATGGTTACGCTCTGCCCTGCGCTGACGAAACGCGTGAAGATACTGGCCTCGCAAAAGCGGATTATTTATACGCCCACGGGGAGCTATTACCAAGTACTGTCCGCCGATGTGGCGAACAAGCACGGTTTCAACACCCACGGTGTAATATTCGATGAACTTCATACCCAGCCGAACCGAAAGCTGTTTGACGTCATGACCAAAGGCAGCGGTGACGCGCGTATGCAGCCGCTGTATTTCCTTATAACGACGGCAGGCGACAATACCAATAGTATCTGCTATGAAATACACCAGAAGGCGCTGGATATCCTTAATGGTCGCAAACATGACGCGACCTTCTATCCGGTTATCTACGGTACCGCGGAGGGCGATGATTGGAGCGATCCCAAGGTATGGAAGAAAGCAAACCCATCGCTCGGCTTGACAATTGGGCTGGATAAAGTGAAAGCGGCATACGAGAGCGCAAAGCAAAACCCCGCCGAAGAGAACAGCTTCCGCCAGCTACGACTCAATCAATGGGTCAAACAGGCGATACGCTGGATGCCTATGGATAAATGGGACGCTTGCGCATTCCCTGTGGACGCCGATTCCCTGCGTGGACGTGTCTGCTATGGCGGCCTTGACCTTTCAAGCAGTACCGATATCACCGCGTTCGTATTGGTATTTCCGCCGGAGGACGAGGACGATAAATACAGCATTCTTCCCTATTTCTGGATACCGGAGGACAACTTGGATCTGCGCGTCCGACGCGACCATGTCAACTACGACTTGTGGGAACGGCAGGGCTTCCTGCAAACCACGGAAGGAAACGTTGTGCATTACGGCTTCATCGAGGCGTTTATTGAGGAACTCGGTACGAAGTATAACATCCGCGAGATCGCATTTGACCGCTGGGGCGCAGTACAAATGGTACAGAACCTTGAGGGGCTGGGATTTACGGTCGTTCCCTTCGGACAGGGCTTTAAGGATATGTCGCCGCCCACCAAGGAGCTTATGAAGCTGACGCTGGAAGAAAAGCTGGCGCACGGCGGGCATCCGGTGCTGCGCTGGATGATGGATAACATCTTCATCCGCACCGATCCGGCGGGCAACATCAAGCCGGACAAAGAAAAAAGCACCGAAAAAATAGACGGTGCTGTGGCAACGATCATGGCGCTGGACAGAGCGATTCGCTGCGGCAGCGGCGGCGAAAGCGTGTACGATACACGGGGGCTGTTGATTCTGTAGCATGCAGCCGTGTATGATTCTGCAAAATCATACGCCAGCTACTCTTTTCCATGATATACTGACATCACAGGAACACATAGGAGGTCGGTCGGCATGAAAAAAGAAGAAGATTTTAAATGCTTTTTGCTGCATGAAAAGACGATCAACAGTCAGAAGGCTGTTGCTTCAAGGATGTCAAAGGCAAGAAAAGCCGAAGACATTCTGGGGCAGCAACTAGACCTTGTCGTTGCAAATGATGATTTGATGTATGACTCGCTGGTCGCGTTGAAACCGCATGAGGACCCGGCGCACACGCCAATGCAGAATGCCGTGAGAAAGTATTACAAATTCCTGAATGGAAAGGAATTTCCGCAGCTTCGTTATTATAGAAGATAATTCGACCTTCGTAAAAGCGTCTGTCAACACGATAGGCGCTTTTCATATGCCCAATTTACGAGGAGGTTTATTACATGAGCATATTCACATCCCTGTTCCGGTCGCGGGACAAGCCTAAAAACAGCTTAAACGGCAGCCGCTACGATTTCTTTTTCGGCAGCACGACCGCAGGTAAGCGCGTCAATGAGAATACGGCCATGCAAATGACAGCCGTGTACGCCTGCGTCCGTATTCTGTCGGAGGCGATCGCAGGTCTGCCGCTGCATGTGTATCGCTACAATGATACCGGAGGCAAAGAAAAAGACCTCCGCCATCCGCTATACCGGCTTTTGCATGACGAGCCAAACATTGAGATGACTTCATTTGTGTTCAGAGAAACGCTTATGAGTCATCTTTTGTTATGGGGCAACGCCTATGCACAAATCATACGCAACGCACGCGGTGAGGTAACGGCGCTCTATCCGCTCATGCCCAATAAAATGACCGTGGATAGGGATGAAAAGGGCAACCTCTACTACCTTTACGAGCGCAGCATCGAAGATACCGCTGCCATAGGGAAAAAGAGCCAGATACTGCTGACTCCATCGGATGTGCTGCATATTCCCGGGCTTGGCTTTGACGGGCTTGTCGGCTACAGCCCCATCGCAATGGCAAAGAACGCCATAGGACTTGCGATCGCTACGGAGGAATACGGCGCGAAGTTCTTCGCCAACGGCGCAGCTCCGGGCGGCGTGCTCGAGCATCCCAGCACGATCAAGGACCCGCAAAAGGTCAAAGAGAGCTGGAACAG
>CAZNAL010000141.1:0-3555 GCA_964571055.1 uncultured Oscillospiraceae bacterium
ATCCCCTGCAGGGTCAGGCCCTTCCAAATGACGTGGTTCCAGTTGATCTGCGTGCCGGGCTGCTGGATTCCCAAAAGCGCTATTTTGCCGCCGTTTCGCATGTTCTCGATCATGGTGTTCAAGGCGCTGCCGCTGCCGCTCATCTCCAAGCCAACGTCAAAGCCCTCCACGATGCGGCGTTCCGTAAAGATGTCCTCCACCTTATCGCGGGAAACGTTGACGGTCTGCGTAGCGCCCATTTTTCTGCACAGCTCCAGCCGGTAATCGTTGATATCCGTCACCACGACGGAACGCGCGCCGTTCTTTTTGCAGATCGCCGTCGCCATCATGCCGATGGGGCCTGCGCCCGTAATGAGCACGTCCTCGCCGATCATGTCAAACATCAGCGCCGTGTGCGTGGCGTTGCCGAACGCGTCAAAGAAGGATACGACGTCCTCGTCGATGCCCTCCGGGATGGGGATGACGTTGTGCGCGGGAATGACGATATACTCCGCGAACGCGCCGTCGCGATCTACGCCCACGCCCTTGGTGAACTTGCACCACTGCCCGTTGCCCGCACGGCAGTTGCGGCAGTGCCCGCATACGATGTGCCCTTCGCCCGAGACGATCTGCCCCACATGATATGCCGTTACGCCCTCGCCCAGCTTTTCGATCTCGCCCACATATTCGTGCCCCACGATCATAGGCGGGTGAATGTGCTCCTGACTCCACGGATCCCAGTTATAAATGTGCACATCCGTGCCGCAAATGGCGGTTTTGTGTATCTTGATGCGCACCTCTCCCATACCCGGCTCCGGCACGGGCATGCGTTGCAGCACCAGTCCTTTTCCGGCCTCCGTTTTGACCAAAGCGTCCATCATCGCTTGCATGGTTTTGCTCCTTTCGCGTCCATTCGGTTTATGTTTCGTCTTCGTTTCTTGTTTTCGTTTATAAGATGTGTCCTCGAACTACAGACATATTATATGCCCGCGCCTTCTCTTTTGCAAGGGACGGCGCGGGCATAATTGCAAATTTTATTAGATTTCGTATGCGTTTTTCGTCACTTTCTTTTCGTGGCGCATCTTGTCCGTATATTACGGACATTTACATATAATGTACCTCGATCGTGCCGAAGCTGACGCTGCCCATGACGCGGATGACCTTCGCGTCGGTGTTGCATGCGCCGTGCTCCTCCCAATCGGCCGCGGATTTACTCACCTGCTGCAAATCGGCGCGCATCGTGCGCGGCAACCACAGCTCGGCACAGCCAAACGATACCTCCGCGTGCAGCACGGCGCCGTCGGCAACGCTTTGCACATTGCGCATATCCAGCACGCCGTGGCCGAAGTGCACCTCCAGTTCGCCGCCTTGGAAGCGGGACGCGGTCGCGACATAATTGTTTTCGGCAAAGGAGCTTTTCATATTGATATGTCCGTCCGTGTCGCTGAACTTGCTTTCGGCATGGCGGCGCATAAACTCGCTGTTACGGCTCCAGTGCTCCCAATCCTCCTCCTTATAGGGACGGGAAAAAAGGTGATCCCAAAGGATGGTAAGCCCCAGCAGTACGAGGAACACGGGCACGCCCACCGCCCACGTCAGCGCAAAGGGCATCACCACGCCAAGATTCGTCATCAAGAGGTACAGCCCCAAGAGCACAACGCCTAGATTAAGGAAGGAAAAGCGCCGCAGCATCCAAATCGTTCCGAACGTCAGCAGCACGGCCGCCCAAATGACGCCCCACGGCTTGATCGCCACATCCATGAACTGCCCGCAAAGTAGCGCCAAGCCCGCGACCACCACCAGCGCCCCAAACCACATGCCGCTTTTGCTGATCTGTGTTTTTTGGTTGTTCTCCTTTGCGTAAGCGGCGCGCACCGCCTCTGCGTCAATGTCCTCACGGCCAAGCAGGCTGTCCGTCGTTACGCCGAACACCTCCGCGATATGCGGCAGCATCGTAACGTCCGGGCAGGATACCTCGTTTTCCCACTTGCTCACCGCCTGCGGCGTCACGCCCAATAAAGAGGAAAGCTGCTCCTGCGTCATGCCGGCGGCCTTGCGCAGCGTCATGATGCGCTTACCCATGCTCATTTGCTTTTGTGCATTGTCTTCCATGTGTTTTTGTCCTCGCTTTGTTTTTGATGGTCGCAGTATCGCACAGCAAACCGCGGTTGCGCCATAACCGCGTTGGCGAAAAGGCGTTTTTCCTTCTCAACCAACGGTTGAATTGCCCGAATTTAGCCAAAAACAGAGGGAAATGCGCGCGGTGAAGCCACAGCGTCAGACCATCGACAAACGCCTTTGGGGATTGTGAAGGGGCGCACCGCTTAACTCTCAGCCGAATCTGACGACCTATGCGTCAGATTCGGAACGCCTTGCTATGCAAGGCGTTCCCTGCCATTTACAGCGCCCATGAACGAAGTGAACAGTTAAACCTCGGCAAAGGTCGAATGACCTTTGCCGACAATCTATTACATCTGCGCAAATCGCGCTTCCAGCTTTTGAAGCATATCCTGCGCCGTCGCAAGTTTTGCTTTTTCCTCCTCGATCACCTTTTCGGGCGCTTTGGAAACAAAGCCGGGATTGTTGAGTTTTCCGCTCGCACGCGCGATCTCGCCCTTCATGCGCTCGATCTCCTTTTGTACGCGCGCACGCTCCTTTTCCATATCCACCAGCTGATCCATCGGCATGTAGGCTTCCGCAAAGGCGCTCACGGCGCTGACGGCGTCGGCGGGAATACCCGCTTTGTCCGTTTGCACGGTCACCTCCGCGCTGCCTGCCAAGCTCTTGATGTACATAGACGCATCCCGCAGCGCCGCCGCGTTTTCGCGGCTCACAACCGTCATAGCCGGACGCTTCGCGGGCAGCACGTTCATTTCGGCGCGCAGGTTGCGGATGGCGCGGATCAGATCCATGATGCCCTCCATGGCGGCGGCCTCCTGCGGGAACGCATAAGCCTCCTTCACCGTGGGCCACGCGGCGCGCATGATGGTCTCCTCATGGTTGGGCAGGTTCTCATACAGCTCCTCTGTGATGAAGGGCATAAAGGGATGCAGCAGCTTCATGCTGTCCGTCAGCACCCGCACGAGGATGGCGCGCACGTTGGCCTTCTGCGCTTCGTCGTTCCCGTTCAGGCGGGGCTTTGCCATCTCAATGTACCAGTCGCAGAATTCGCTCCACACAAAGTCATAGATCTTCTGCGCCGCAATGTTCAGCTCGAACAGGTCAAGATTGCGCGTCACTTCGCTGATGTTTTCGTTGAGACGGTGCAATATCCACTGATCCGCCATGTCGAGCATGGACATATCGATCTCGCCTATGGGCGCGTCTCCCAAATTCATCATGAGGAAGCGCGTGGCGTTATACACCTTGTTGCAGAAGTTGCGCGCGGCTTCCACCTTCTTGAGAGAGAAGCGCATATCCTTGCCCGCGCTGTCAAATACCGCGACTAGCTTGAGTATCACGGCCATGTCGCCTTTAAGAACCGCCTCGGCCAAACCCTCCAGAGATTTGCGCGAAACCAGCCCGAAGACCGCCAGCACATCTTCTTCCTTCAACACGTCTCCCTTGAAAGAGATC
>CAZNAL010000142.1:0-3547 GCA_964571055.1 uncultured Oscillospiraceae bacterium
GAAGCCAGTTCCAAAGGATCGCCATCCACATACCGGAACAGGGAAAGGCAGATTCCATCAACGCCGAAGGATAAGACCCGTTTTGCGTCCGCGATGATTTCTTCGATTGTACCGTAGAGCATTCGCCGCGGGTGACCGGCGCGCCGGCCGCAAGTGGGCATAAACTTTACCTGGGTTCCCTTGAGCAGCGCATGTACGGAAGGGTAGTACTCCATGCTGATCAAATAATTCGCGCCAATGTCTATGGCAAACTGTGCGACCTTCATAGCGTCTTCTTCATTGTTAACCAAAGACTCCAGAAAGAATTCCTTGCCATCCTGCATCATGGCGTTTCCCAAGGCCTTGGCTTTGTCAAAGGAGATGTTCACATCTTTAAAGCCCCAGCATTGTGTTTTAGCCTGTTTACTATCGGCATATACTTCCGCCGCGTTGGCAAGCGTCATGTCCACCTGCATCGGCGCGCAGGCCGCCGGATGCCGCGCCATCAGCGCGACCTCCTCCTGCGGCCTTTGCTACATGACCGAAATGCTCTATGTGGCCGCGTCCGACCGCCTGCCCATTACGCTCGCGGTGTCCTGCCGCGCGCTCAGCGGCCCCATCAATATCAATAACGATCATTCCGACGCCATGGGCGTGCGCGACGCGGGCTGGCTTATGCTCTTTGCAGAGACCAACCAAGAGGCGTATGACAACTATCTGCAGGCGATGCGCATTGCGGAAGCCGTAAGCCTGCCCATCATGATCTGCCAAGACGGGTTTATCACCTCCCACGCCATCGAGAATATCGAGCTTGTGGAAACCGAAAAGGTGAAGGCGTTTGTGGGCGAATACAAGCCCGCGCACTACTTGCTCAAGAAGGGCGAATCCATGGCCGTAGGCGCGTATGCGACGCCCGCTTATTATATGGAAGCCAAGCGCCAGCAGGCGCAGGCGATGATGGACGCCCGCGAGGTCGTGTATAAGGTCGGCAAGGAGTTTGAAGCCATGACCGGCCGCGGTTACGGCATGATCGAAAGCTATCAGATGGACGACGCCGAGGAAGCGATCGTCATCATAGGCTCCTCCGCCGGTACCGCCAAGGAAGCCATCAAGCGTCTGCGCGCGCAGGGCAAAAAGGTCGGCCTTATCAAAGTGCGCGTATTCCGCCCCTTCCCGGTGCTGGAGATCGCGGAAGCGCTCAAAAACGTAAAGGCTTTTGCCGTAATGGACAAGACGGACAGCTTTAACGGCCATTGCGGCCCGATGTTTGCCGAGGTATCCGCGTCGCTCTATGCACAGGGCGTAAGCGCGCCCAAGGGCATTGGCTATATCTACGGCCTTGGCGGACGCGACGTGCGCGTTGAGAGCATCGAGAAGGTGTTTGCACAGCTGGAGCAGATCAGCAAGACCGGCGAGGTCGGCGAGACCTACCGGTACTTGGACGTCCGCGGTTAAAAGGAGGGAAAACCATGAGCAGCGATACTTTGAAAGAAAACGTAATGAGAGAAGAGCGCCTTAGCGGCGGGCATAGAATGTGCGCCGGCTGCGGCTCGCCCATAGCGATCCGCACGGTGCTTCGGCAGTTGGAGCCGGGCGATCACGCGGTCGTAACGGGCGCGACGAGCTGCATGGAGGTTTCCACCTTCATGTATCCGTACACCGCGTGGAAGGACAGCTTTATCCACAATGCCTTCGAGAATGCCGCGGCGACCTGCTCGGGCGTGGAAACCGCCTACAAAGCGCTCAAAAAGAGCGGCAAGATCGACGATACCTACAAGTTCATAACCTTCGGCGGCGACGGCGGCACCTATGATATCGGCTTCCAGAGCCTCAGCGGCGCGATGGAGCGCGGGCACGACATGGTGTATGTCTGCTACGACAATGAGGCGTACATGAACACCGGCATCCAGCGTTCCTCCTCCACGCCGCACTTTGCCGACACCACGACCACCCCCGCGGGCAAGGTCATCCCCGGCAAGCTGCAAAAGAAGAAGGATCTTACCAAGATCATGGTGGCGCATAACGTGCCGTATGTCGCACAGACCACCTTTATCGGCAACTTTAAGGACATCAGCGAAAAGGCGCATAAGGCGATCTACACTCCGGGTGCTGCCTTCCTCAATATCATGGCGCCCTGCCCGCGCGGCTGGCGCTACCCCACGGAAAAGCTTATGGAAGTGACCAAGGCGGCGGTGGAGACTTGCGTATGGCCGCTCTACGAGGTCATAGAGGGCAAATATACGCTCAACTATATGCCCAAGAATAAGCTGCCGGTAGCGGAGTACCTCAAGATGCAGGGACGCTTCGCGCATATGTTCAAGCCGGGCAACGAGTGGATGATCGAACAGGTGCAGCAGGAAGTTGACAAAAACTGGGAGTATCTATTGAAGTCCTGCGGCCTGTAGACGAGAGCAGACGCGGGAAGGCAAATGTGGGCAGCCCCCGGAAACAGACGTTTCCGGGGGCTGCGTTTGATGAGAACAACGCATGGCGCACACGGAAAAGCGCCGCGATCCGTGCGCATGTGCAACAAGGTAAACCTCGGCCTGCCGCTTCTTCTGTAAAACACTTTATTCGCGCCTTCTAAAATGATATAGTAAGCCATGTACGAGAGAGCATGAGAAGGAGTTACAAACATGGACTATGCAAAAGAATCCCTTAGGCTGCACGGAGAATGGCGCGGAAAGATCGAGGTGACGGCGAAGGTTCCGGTAGCTGCAAGAGAGGACTTGTCCTTAGCGTATACGCCCGGCGTGGCGGCGCCTTGCCTTGCCATACAAGAGGACGTCGATCAAAGCTACGAATTGACCCGCCGATGGAACCTGTGCGCGGTGGTCACGGACGGCTCCGCCGTGCTTGGCCTTGGCGATATAGGTCCGGAGGCCGGCATGCCCGTGATGGAGGGCAAGTGCGTGCTCTTTAAGGCATTCGGCGACGTGGACGCATTCCCCCTTTGCATCAAGAGCAAGGACGTGGACGAGATCGTGCGCACGGTGCAGCTTATCAGCGGGAGCTTTGGCGGCGTCAATCTGGAGGATATTTCCGCTCCGCGCTGCTTTGAGATCGAGCGCAAGCTCAAGGAATGCTGCGATATTCCCATTTTCCACGACGATCAGCACGGCACGGCCATCATCACTTTGGCGGGACTTATGAACGCCTTGAAGGTGGTCGGTAAAAAGAAGGAGGACGTGCGGATCGTAACAAGCGGCGCGGGCGCCGCCGCCGTATCCATCGTCAAGCTTCTGCTCTCGGCAGGATGTAAGAATATCGTCATGTGCGATCGCACCGGCGTCATCTATGCGGGCCGTGAAAAGGGCATGAACTGGATCAAAGAGGAGATGGCGAAGCTTACAAACCATGACCGCCTGCGCGGCGGCCTGCAGGACGCCATGGCGGGCGCGGACGTGTTTATCGGCGTATCCGCCCCCGGGACGGTCACCAAAGAGATGGTGTGCTCCATGGCGAAGGATCCCATCGTCTTTGCCTGCGCCAACCCCACGCCGGAGATCTTCCCGGAGGAAGCGCAAAAGGGCGGCGCGGCGGTGATCGCGACGGGCAGAAGCGATTT
>CAZNAL010000143.1:0-3439 GCA_964571055.1 uncultured Oscillospiraceae bacterium
TCTTTTCGATGCTCTTGGCGACCTTGGAGAGCGTGGAGGGGTTGACGTATTCCGAATCCGTCAGGCCGTTCATCGCGCGATAGACCATGGCGGGCGTAAAGATGTTGTTTTCCGCTTCAAAGAGCGTGATGATGCCGCTGTATACGGCGCTGTCGTAGGGGGTGTACTTTTGCCGGGTCGCTGTGATGACGGCTTTATCGTCCCCGAAGGTCAAGATAGCCTTGGTCAAAACGGGATTGTCCGCTTTTCGTTTGGTGGACTTTACGACGATCTCCCGCGCGCCCTCCTCGCTTTTGCCGGAGGAAAGCTCATCGGAAAGGCGGGTGTTGGGCATGACGTACTCGGTGGGAAGGATGCTGATGATGTTCTCTAAATCCATCGGCGCCTTTTGCATGGCAGCGCTGCCAAAGCGGCGGCGGAAGGCAATGGAGAGGTAGTCGATCAAAAGCTGCTCGTCAATGTCGGGAAGATCGCTTTCGGAAAAGCCGAAATGCTTACGCGTATCCGTGCAGATCGCTTGCAGCGTCCACGCGGGATGTTCGCCGCTAAAGCTAAGCTGCTCGCGCCGCTCTATAGACAGTTCGGAAAGATAGCGAAGCGGCTCCTTGACGGGCTGATCGCCGTCAAAGAGGATGGTGGGGTTCGCGCGCATGCGCGCACCGAGCGTCGCGACGTCCGCGTCCGGCAGCGCCGAAATCACAGCGCGCCCCATCGCCTCGCACGCGGGCAAGAGATGCTTGCTGTCGGTCTGCGCCATGGTAAAGGAAAGCTGAAGAAATTCGATATAGCTTTGGTAAAGCTCTTCCCGAAGCTGATCCATTGCAAATCCCCCATCAAAGGCAATCTATATTCTTTGACAGTATACCATAAAATTCGCTTGTGGGCGTATGAAATTATCTAGGTGCGCAAGAACGTTTGTTCCTGCGCATGAGCATACCATATTTTGAAAATAACGCAGCCCCAAATGTGGTACTCACCAAAATATATTTTAAGAAAAACGCCCCGGACGCAAGCCGGGGCGAAAACAAAAACCGTGCGTTATGCTTGGATCATCGCGGCGAAAGCCGAAAGCAGGCGCGCGCAAATCGCGTCGGCTTCCTGCCGTTTGGCCGCTTGGCCGAAAACGTAGATCTTGAGCTTGGGCTCCGTGCCGCTGGGTCGGGCAATCGCCTTCGCGCCGCCCGAAAGGCGGAATTCGAGCACGTTTGCGGGGGGAAGCGTCACGTTGCCTTTGACGCCGTCGTGATAGTCCAGCATCGATTCCACGGAAAGACCCGCAAGCGACGTGGGCGGTCTTTTGCGAAGCGCCGCCATGAACGCGGCCATTTCCGCTTGCCCCTCTAGGCCGGGGAAGGAGAAGCTCTCCACGCCGTTGCTGTAATAGCCAAAGCGCGCGTAAAGCGCTTGCATGGCGGTGTGCAGCGTTTCGCCCTTGCTTTTATAGTAGGAAGCCATCTCGCAAAGCAGCATGCAGGCGTTGACCGCGTCCTTGTCGCGGCAGTGGGGGCCTGAAAGGTAGCCGCAGCTCTCCTCAAAGCCAAAGAGGAAGCGCTCGACCTGCCCTTCCGCCTCCAACAAGCCGATCTGCTCGCCGATATACTTAAAGCCCGTCAGCGTCCGGCGGCATTCCGCGCCGTATTCTTTGGCAAGCGCGTCCGTCATGTCGGAGGAGACGATGGTGGTCACCACGACGGGATTTTGCGGCATCGTGCCGTTTTGCAGTTTGCACTTTGCGATAAAATCGAAAAGGAGAAGCCCTACCTCGTTGCCGCTAAGCAGCGTATACGCGCCGTCTGCGTCTTGCGCGGCCACGCCGACGCGGTCACAGTCGGGGTCGGTTGCGATCAGAAGATCGGCGTTTTTTTCTTCCGCAAGTCCAAGACCCAGCGCCATCGCTTCGCGCGTTTCGGGATTGGGATAGGGGCAGGTGGGGAATGTGCCGTCGGGATGTTCCTGCGCCGGTACGATGGTCACGTCCGTGACGCCCTCGAGCGCTAACATGCGCGTGACGCATTCGCGCCCGGCGCCGTTTAGCGGGGAGTAGACGACGCAAAGCGAGGGATCGCACGGATACACGCGCAAGCGGCGGATGGATGCAAGGTAGTCGTCAAGCGTATCTTCGGGCGTGAGCTTGATTAGCCCGCTTGCAAGCGCTTCTTCATAATCAGAAAGGCGAATATCGTCAAAATAGTCCAGCTTCTCAATGCAAGCAAGCGTCGCAGCCGCGTCCTCGTCCGTAAACTGTCCGCCGTCCGCGCCGTAGGCTTTGTACCCGTTGTAGGCGGCGGGATTGTGGCTCGCGGTGATGCAAATGCCCGCTTGGCAAGCGTGGCGGCGCACCGCGAAGGAGAGCGCGGGCGTGGGGGCAAGGCGGGGGTAGAGGAAGACCTCCACGCCGTTTCCCGCGACCACGCGCGCCGCCTCTCGGGCGAAAAGATCGGATTTGACGCGGCTGTCATAGCCGATAGCGACGCGCGGCGCGGCGCTGCGCGTCTTGAGATGATTTGCTAAGCCCTGCGTTGCGCGGCGTACGACATAGACGTTCATGCGGTTGCTTCCAGCGCCCAATATGCCGCGTAAGCCGCCCGTTCCAAACGCCAAGCTCGCGCCGAAGCGCTCGTTGACAGCCGCCTTGTCGGCGGGGTCGAGGGACAAAAGCTCCGCCTTTACGTCCGCGTCCTCGTTTGCAAGCGCAAGCCAGCGCCGGTATTCCTGCATCGCGTCCATGGAGAGTACCTCGTTCTCGTTAGATTTCTACCAGTATATGCTTAGCTTAAACATTCTGGCGGATGCTGTCAATGCCGCGAAGAAGAAAGCGTTGCGTTTGCTGTGATTTTTTGCGGTCAGTCCCGTTTTTGGGGCTGACAAACCGCGCGTGCTATGGTATAGTGCCGGAACAATAGTTCTGCCTTTGGCAGAGCAATAGGAAAAGAGGTAAAAGAATGCAACGTATCGTGCACGATATAGTGTTGGATCTTCAGAATACGCGGCAGGCAAAGCCGATTATGCTAAAAAAGGGTGAGACGGGCGCGCGCCGCATCGCTGTGCAGCTTGTGTCGGGCGCTGTTCCCTACAGCGCCGGCGCGGGCGTGAGCGCGCAGCTCTACGCGAAAAAGCCGGACGGAACGACCTTGTATAACGCAGCGAGCGTGGAGGGGTCAACGGTGTGGATCGATTTGACCTCGCAGATCACGGCGACGGCAGGAACCGTGCGCTGTGCGCTTTCCTTGGTGGACGCGGACGAAAACCTGCTCCATTCGCCGGAATTTTCGCTTACGGTGGAGGATTGCGTCTATGACGGGGAAGCCGTGGAGAGCGAGGACGAGTTTACGGCGCTTACGACGGCGCTTGCGGGCGTGACGGCGCTGCAAAGCGTGTGGACGAACGCCGCGGCGAGCGCGCAGGACGGCGAAACGGCGAACGCTGCGGTCACGGTGGG
>CAZNAL010000144.1:0-3422 GCA_964571055.1 uncultured Oscillospiraceae bacterium
GGCATGATCGTGATGGACGAGGACAACTGCATGGTGAACATCGCCAAGTTCTTCCTCGAGTTCACCGTGGATGAATCCTGCGGCAAGTGCGCGCCCTGCCGTATCGGCACGCGCAGAATGCTCGAAATGCTTACCGACATCACCGAAGGCCGCGGCAAGCCCGGCGATATTGAAAAGCTGGAGGCGCTTGCAAAGAACATCAAATCGACCGCGCTTTGCGGCTTAGGGCAGACCGCGCCCAACCCCGTGCTTTCCACCATCCGTTATTTCAGGGATGAGTATGAAGCGCATATCAACGAGAAGCGCTGCCCCGCGGGCGTTTGCAAGGCGCTGCTTAGCTATCACATCGATCCTGACAAGTGCAAGGGCTGCACCATGTGCGCCCGCAACTGCCCTGCCGGCGCGATTACCGGCACGGTCAAGAATCCGCATGTGATCGATAACGATAAGTGCATCAAGTGCGGTACCTGCATGGACAACTGCAAGTTTGGCGCTATCTACAAGAAGTAATGTGCAAGGTCTGTTGAGGGCGCGTCCTCAGCGCCCCCTCGCATACCGAACAGCGAATAGGAATTACTATAGGAGGTATTCCATGCTCACACTCACCATTGACGGACGTAAAATAGAGGTAGCGGAAGGCACTACCGTTCTACAGGCTGCCGAGCAGCTTGGCATCAAGATCCCCACCCTGTGCTACCTAAAGGATCTCGCGCCGGAAGGCGCCTGCCGGATGTGCCTTGTGGAGGTCGAGGGCGCGCGCGGCTTACAGACGGCGTGCTCCTTCCCCTGCGCCGACGGCGCGATCGTGCATACCAAGAGCGACAAGGTCATTGAAGCAAGGAAGTTCGTTCTGGATATGCTTTTGTCCAACCACAACAAGGATTGCTTCGCCTGCCCCAAGAGCGGCGAATGCAAGCTGCAAAACTATTGCTACGAATACGGCGTGGAGGAAACCAGCTTCCCCGGCCAGCGCGTGCAAGCGCCGGTGGATTCCTCCAGCGAATTCTTCAACTACGATCCGCAAAAGTGCATCCTTTGCCACCGCTGCGTGCGTACCTGCAACCAGCTCCAGTCTAACTGCACCATCACAACGGCGGGCCGCGGCTTCAAGACCATGATCAAGACCCCCTTTGAAAAGCTCATCGGCAGCAGCAACTGCGTAAGCTGCGGCAACTGCGTTTCCGCCTGCCCCACGGGCGCTTTGACCATGAAGCAAAAGAACAACCGCTTCCGCTATTGGGAGGTGCAGCGCACAAGGACGACCTGCTCCTACTGCGGCGTCGGCTGCCAAATGGATCTTTTGACCAAGGATGGCAAGGTCGTGGGCGTGGAGCCCGCGGACGGCGCGACCAACCATAACCTGCTCTGCGTCAAGGGCAAGTTCGCCTTCAACTTCGTCAACCATCCCGACCGCCTTACCAAGCCCATGATCCGCAAGGAAAAGGGCGGCGAGCTTGTGGAAGCCACATGGGACGAGGCGCTCGATCTGGTCGCTTCTAAGATCAAAGCGATCAAGGCGGAGAGCGGCGCGGACGCGCTGGCGGGCTTTGCAAGCGCACGCGCGACGAACGAAGATAACTACGCGTTCATGAAGATGATGCGCGCGGCCATCGGCACCAACAACGTGGATCACTGCGCGCGCCTGTGCCACGCCTCCACCGTCGCGGGTCTAGCCACAACGCTGGGCAGCGGCGCCATGACCAACTCCATCCCCGAAACCGCGAACACGGACGTGTTCTTTGTCACCGGCTCCAACACCACCGAAACGCACCCCGTCATCGGCGCGCGTATCCGGCAGGCATTGCAGCGCGGTGCGAAGCTGATCGTCGCGGAGCCCCGCGAGATCGATCTTGCAAAGCAGGCGGACATCTTCCTGCAAATCAAGCCCGGCACCAACGTGGCTCTCTTTAACGGCATGATGCACGTCATCATCGAAGAGGGCTTGGCGGATATGGATTACGTCAACGCGCGCACCGAGGGGTATGAGGAAATGGCCGCGATGGTCAAGGAGTATACGCCGGAAAAGGTGGCGGAGATCTGCGGCATCGACGCGGATAAGCTACGCGAAGCCGCGCGGCTGTACGCGGGCGGCCCCAGCTCCGCCATCTACTATTCGATGGGCGTAACACAGCATTCCACCGGCACGGCGGGCGTTATGGGAACCTCCAACCTCGCGCTGCTCTGCGGCATGATCGGCAAGGTCGGCGGCGGCGTGAACCCGCTGCGCGGCCAGAACAACGTGCAGGGCGCGTGCGATATGGGGTGTCTCCCCGGCGATTACACGGGTTATCAGAAGGTCGCCAAGGACGAGGCGCGTCAGAAGTTTGAAAAGGCTTGGGGCGTAGAGCTTCCCGAAAAGCCGGGTCTTACCGTGACGGAGGTCATCCACGCGGTGGACGAGGGCAAGATTCGCGGGCTGTACATCATGGGCGAAAACCCCATGATCTCCGACCCTGACCTCAACCATGTGGAGCATGCGCTCAAAAAGTGCGAATTCCTCGTCGTGCAGGACATTTTCCTCACCGAGACTGCGGCGTTGGCGGACGTCGTGCTGCCCGCCTGCACCTTCGCGGAGAAGGACGGCACCTTCACCAGCACCGACAGGCGCGTACAGCGCGTGCGCGCGGCGATCCCGCCGGTTGGCGAATCCCGCGAGGATTGGGCGATTTTGTCCGACGTGATGGCGCGTTTGGGCTATCAAAACAATTTTACCTCCGCGTCGGAGGTGCTTGATGAGATCGCGGATGTGACCCCGCAGTACGGCGGCATCAGCTTCGCGCGGATCGAAACGGAAAGCCTTTGCTGGCCCTGCCCCAACAAGAACCATCCCGGCACGCCCACGCTGCATACCGTAAAATTCTCGCGCGGCGAACAGGCGATCTTTAAGCCGCACGCCTACCAGCCCTCCGCGGAGCAGCCGGACGCGGAGTACCCGTTCATCTTCACGACGGGCCGTATCCTCTATCACTATCATACCCGCACCATGACGGGCAAGAACGAGGGGTTAAACAACATCGCGGGGCGCTCGTATGTCGAGATCAACCCCGAAGACGCCGCGCGCCTCAGCATCGTAAGCGGCGACTCCGTGGCTGTCACCAGCCGCCGCGGCACGGTCACCGTCATGGCGAAGGTCACCGAGAAGGTGGAGCCGGGCGTGCTGTTTATGCCCTTCCACTTTGCGGACGGCCCCGCCAACAAGCTGACCAACACGGTGGTAGACCCCATCGCGAAGATCCCCGAGTTCAAGGTTTGCGCAGCCAAGGTAGAAAAAGCGTAATAGAAAAATGCAACGCGGCGGGGCAACCCGCCGCACATGCGATTGGTAAGGCATTGGGGGTTCGGGGTCGCAACCCCGGAGGCTGAATTCGTGAGCGGCGGCGTGTACGCCGCGAGCGAAAGCCCTTGCTCGTCAAGGGCTTCCC
>CAZNAL010000145.1:0-3374 GCA_964571055.1 uncultured Oscillospiraceae bacterium
GGGTGCATAAGCTGATCTCCTATATTTTGCTGCTTATCATGGCCGTACAGCCGTTGCAGGGGCTTTTTAGCAGCGCCCTTACAAGCGATGAGCTGATCGCCCTGTTTTTAGGGCGCGCCGGGCTGATACGCGGCCTTGGGTACGGGCTGCTGCTCAACGCGTTCGTCTATTTTCTTCGCTGCGCCGTGACCTACGGCGATATTGGAACGCGCCTTAAGGATACCTTTTTGCGCCGTCCGTGGAACACCTTCTTTTTGCTGCTGCTGCTGTGGTCGTGCGTTTGCACGGGACACGCGGCGGAGCGAAGCGTCGCGCTCTATGGCGACGCGGTGCGCTACGAGGGCATCAGCTCCTATTTCGCCTACGCGGGCTTTTTCGCGGGCGCGGGGCTTGTGCAGAACGAGAACCGCAAGCGGACGCTGTTTTATACCATGGGCGCTACGGCGGTGCTGCTCGCGGCGCTCTCCGTCATACGCTATTACACACGCACCGATCTTTTCCTTGCCTACATGGACGTTTCCGTGATCGGGGGCTTGAGCGGCACGTTTGTCAATACCAACCATTTCGGCTATTACCTGTGCACCATGGCAGCCGTGCTCTTTGGCGCGGTGCTGCTTTCCAAGAAAGGCTATCAAAAGATTCTCTGCTTAAATGGCGGCCTGTTTTTGTGCGCGGTGCTGATTATCAACAACACGCTTGGCAGCATCATCGCGATCATGCTGGGCGCTGTGATCCTGCTGCTGGGCTACGCCCTTCGTAAGGGCGGCAAAACGCGGCTGATCGCGCTTTGTGGTACTGCGGGCGTGCTCGTTTTCGCGATAGCGCTCCTATGCTTTTCCGCAGCTAAGCCCGAAACCAACCAGCTTACGCGCGACATTGCCGCCATGCTACAGGACGCGAACAATATCCTTACCGGTAACGTAACAGGCCACGAGGGCAGCGACCGCTTGGGCGTATGGATGGCCGATCTCGAGCTTTGCAAGGCAAACCCCCTCATGGGCTGCGGCACGGACAACGCGTATTACGCGATTGAACCCTATTACGGCATTATGAAGATGCCGCATAACGAGTATCTTGCGATGTTTGTAAACCTCGGCATACCCGGCGGGGCGCTGTATTTGCTTGCGCTATTGTCGCTTGCGATCTTCGGCCTTCGAAGGCTTTTTTGCATGCGGGACGTGACGTTTGTGGCGGGCTGCGTGGCGCTAACCTACGCCGCCTCCGCCTTCTTTGGCGTATCGCTTTGCACGATGCTGCCCTTCTTTTATATGCTGCTTCGCTTCTTGGCGGACGACAGCGAGGATACCGTCAAATCTAACGAAAAAAAGGAGCGCGCGCATGCGAAAGCGTAAGGTATTGCCCCTCTTCCTCCTCCTTCTCTTGGTACTGCTCCCCCTCCCCTGCCTTGCAGAGGGCGAAACGCCGACCCTCTCCCCCACACCGGACAAGCCCAAGCTCACGCTTGCTTCTTCTTATACGGTGAAGGCGGAAGATCAGGCGAAGCTTGAGGTCGGCATAGCGCCCGAAACCGCCAACCAACCCTTGACGCTCGTTTGGCGCTCCTCGGACGAGACGATTCTGACCGTCGAGCAGTATACGGGCGAAATCACCGCGCGCAAGGAGGGCAAGGCGACGGTTACGGTTTCCGCCGCGGACGACAGCGTGCAAAGCGCCTCCTGCAAGATCAAGGTCAAAAAAAGCGAGCGCGTCCCCATCGACGCGCCCATCGAGGGCAATGTTTTCAACAGCAATTACGGGCGCATGGACGAGCAGACGGAAAAGGCGGTGCGGGATTACTGCGAGAAGCTAGGCAAATCCAAGGGCGAAAAGATTCTGCGCAGCGCCCTTACCTACATAGGCGTCCCCTATGATAAAATCGATTGCAGCAAGCTCTCCCAGCTCGCGTACAAGGATAACGGCGTGAAGATCGCGCGCGTGAGCGACGAGCAGGCAAAGGATCTTACAAAGTACATACGCGCCGACGGCGTACCCAAGCCCGGCGACCTGTTCTTTATGAAATTCCCGCCTTGGCGCACCACCTGCAGCTGCGGCACAGCCTGCCGCCGGTACATGCGCATCCACCACTCCGCGATGTATTTGGGCAATATCAACGGCAGAACCTATGTGATCGATTCGAGCAGCTATATCGGCCGCGTCATCATACGGGAGTTTTCCGGCAACATGATCGCGGGCATGCCCGTGGTGTTTGTAGCAGGGAGAGACTAGTGTCTTCGACAAAGGTCATTCGACCTTTGTCGAGGGTTTCAATTTACAACTGTTCGCGTGCGCCTTGCGCACGCGAACAAACGTTGTAATTTACAGGAAAACCCCTGCCACGCAAAGACTCCCGCTAACAGCTAACCGCTAACCGCCAACCGCTAACCGCTAACCGCCAACCGCTAACCGCCAACCGCTAACCGCCAACCGCTAACAGCTAACAGCTACGCAAGTATCCAAACCACCTGCCCCGTTATCGTAACGCCGGAGGCGAAACTGCTTGCGCCCGTCAGGGAAACCGCGCCCGCGGTATCCACGCGCACGCACGCAGTTTGTCCGTTGCTTAGCGTGACGGCGGCGCAGGTCACGGCGTCAGGCCGCCAATTCGCGGGGACTGTCCAAACCTGCGCGCCGCTTGCAACCGCCGCCGCGAGCGCGACCTCGGAAAGCGACATCGTAACGACCTTTCCGTAGCGCTTCATAGGAAGCGCCGCGTTTGCTTTTGCGCTTACCACTGCGGCGGAGGCGGTTTCCGTATACAGTACGGCTTGCGCGCCGATTTTGTTGCGCAGAAGCTGCTGTATCACCGACGCGTATATGGTATTCGTGTTATAGCTAAGCACATGCAAACTCGCGCAAAGGCTATCCTCAAGCATGCCGCCGAAGGCGACGCCGTTTGCGTAATCGGGCGCTTCGGTACCAAAGCCTATGGATATGCCGCCATCCGCAAAGGGGCGCACGTCGATGCCCTTGCCGGTGAGCGCGTCGCTGCCGTTTCGCGAAAACACGTCCGCGTGCGCGGCGCCTATGTCGCCGGGCGTCAGCGTGACGTTTCCCTGCGCGTTGGGCGAAACGCCGTTGACGGTGGACACGTCGCCGGGGTCGCCCTTTTCGCCTTGTACGCCCTGCGCGCCCTGCGGTCCCGTTGCGCCCTGCACGCCCTGCTGCCCCTGCGCGCCCGTTTCGCCCTGCGCGCCGCGCGGCAGCGTGAAGCACAGCACGGGATCGGACGCGGTGCCGGTGTTAACGACGCTCGCGTCGCTGCCAGCCTCCCCCGTCGTCGTCGTACCCACCGAAAGGCTGATGCCCGCGTCGCCCTTATCTCCCTTCGGTATGGTGAACTGGAAGCTGACGCCATCCTCCCCCACCGTGACCGC
>CAZNAL010000146.1:0-3308 GCA_964571055.1 uncultured Oscillospiraceae bacterium
TATATCGCCACCACCACCATGGAGCTTTACAAGGACGCGCGCGTATACGACACGGAGATGATCTGCGTACTCGAGTGCATGGGCCGCCACGCGGGCTGGCTCACCGCCGCCACGGCGCTCGCGGGCGAATTTGGCTGCGGCCCCGACCTCATCTATCTGCCCGAGCGCGATTTTGACATGGAAGCGTTCTTAAACGATGTGGAGCGCATCTACAAGGCGAACAAGAAATGCATCGTCGCCGTCAGCGAGGGCATTCACGACAAGGACGGCAAGTTTATCGTCGAGTACGGGCAGGAGAATGCCCCCGTGGACGCTTTCGGCCACAAGCAGCTTGGCGGTTTGGCCGCAAACCTCATCAACGTCATCAAGGGGCGTTTGGGGAACGTCAAGTGCCGCGGCATCGAGTTTTCGCTCATGCAGCGGTGCGCGGCGCACATCGCGTCCGAAACCGACGTGCAGGAATCCTTCCTCTCCGGCAAAACCGCCGTGGAGCAGGCCGTTTCCGGTGTGACGGACAAGATGGTGGGCTACGAGCGCAGCTATGATAAGGACGGCAATTACGTCTGCAACATGAAGCTTTTTGATTTGGCGGATGTGGCGAACACCGAAAAGAAGGTGCCCGCCGAGATGATCAACGCGGCGGGCAACGGCGTTACCAAGGCCTTCATCGATTACGCCCTGCCGCTCATTCAGGGTCAGCCTAAGATGACCTTCGAGCAGGGCTTGCCCCGCTTTGCGAAGCTAAAACAGATCGTCGCCGAATAAGGCGCGGAAAGGCGGTACACTATGCGCAAACCGGTTCTCGTCATTATGGCGGCGGGCATCGGCAGCCGTTACGGCGGCTGCAAGCAGATCGACCCTATGGACGCCCACGGCAACCTCCTCATCGATTTTTCCATCTATGACGCGCTGCGCGCGGGCTTTGAGGATGTGGTTTTTCTCATCAAGCACGAGATCGAGACGGACTTTCGCGAGGCGATCGGCAACCGTATCGCCAAGCAGGCCAACGTGACCTACGCATTCCAGGAGCTTACCAAGCTGCCCGCGGGCGTTTCGATCCCCGACGGCCGCGTGAAGCCTTTCGGCACGACCCACGCGATCCTTTGCGCGGCGGACGCCATCGACGGCCGCCCCTTTGCCGCCATCAACGCGGACGATTACTATGGCCCCACGGCGTACCGCCTGGTTTACGACTATCTTTGCGCGCCGCACGGCGCGGGCGAGCACGCGCTGATCGGGTACCCGCTCCCCAACACGCTTACGAAAAACGGTACCGTTACGCGCGGCGTGTGTCAGGTAAAGGAAGGGTATCTTTCCACCATCGTGGAGCGCTTTAAGATCGAGGGCAGCGACGCGGGCTGCGTGTATCTGGATACGGGCACGCCCATTCCCATCCCCGCGGACGCGGTAGCTTCCATGAACTTTTGGGGCTTCCAGCCCGATATACTGGATTTCTTCAGAGAATCCTTCGACCGGCGCATCCAAGCGGAGCTTGCGAACAATCCCTTGAAATTTGAAGCGCTCCTGCCGACGGACGTACAGTCCTGCATCAGCGAGGGCAAGGGCACGGTCAAGGTGCTTCCCACCGTGGATAAATGGTTTGGTGTGACCTATCCCGAGGATAAGCCGTCCGTCGTGGCGTCCATCGCGGCGCTCAAGGCGAAGGGGGTATATCCCGAAAGGCTGTGGGAATCCTAGGTAGGGTATGAGCGGAGGCGGCGCAAAACGCGCCGCCTCGTTTGTTCTGGCGTAAGGAGGCAATTATATGGCAAGGCTGGCAAGGCTTGACGAGCGCGAGGCGCTGCGCGGCGTTTGGGAGCGCGCGTTCCCGGAGGACGCGGGCACGACGTTTGTAGACTGGCTGTTTACAAAGCGGTATCTGCCGGATTGGTGCGTGGTGACGGAGCGCGAGGGGAAGATTGCGGGCGTGGTCCACAGCTTTCCGCTGCATATGCGCGTACGCGATACGATCCTGCCCTGCGCGATACTGGGCGGCGTGGCGACGGAGAAGGCGTTTCGCGGGCAAGGCGTGATGCGCGAATGCATCACGGCGGTCATGTCCATGCTGCGCGCGCGCGGCGTACCGCTTGCGCCGCACAGGCCGGTCGAGCTGCGCGTCTACGACTCTATCGGCCATTATCCCGTGTGCGATTTTCAGTATATACAGCTTGACCCCGCCGCGCCCCGTACGTTTGCGGACGCCTGCCTGCAAACGGATATGACGGTATACGCTTCGGCGCTTTATACCTGCTATAGCGATTTTTCCCAGCGCTATTCCGGCATGATCGACCGCTCTTTCGCGGATTTTGCCTTCAAGCTTGACGATTATGCTTCGGCGCAGGCGCAATGCGTCCGCGTGGAGGAAGCGGGCGCGGTGGCGGGTTACTGCGTCTACTTTGCGGAAGCGGGGGAGCTCTACGGCGACGAATGCGTCGCGTTGTCCCCGCGCGCCTACCGGCTGCTCTATGAGGGCTTGGCCTTGCGCGCGGCGGGGAAGGGGCTTCGCGTCCGCTTTGCGCCGGACGTCGTTTTACCGGGCGTCGCAAGCGAAATTCTGCCTCGATCCGTGCTGGGCGTAGCGGACGTGCGGCCGCTGCTGTGTGCCGCGGGACTTTCCGGCGGCTCCATCGAGATCACGGACGGCGTTGTACCCGGTAACGCGGGCGTGATGGATCTGGAGGGGAAAGACACAAAGCGCCCGCCGCAGCTGCGGATATCCGCAGGACGGCTGGCGCAGTGGGCGATCGGGTATAAAAGCATGACGGAGATCGCCGCCGAAGGACAAGCGGAAATGCTGGACGCGGCGATCATCGCGCGGATGGACGAAGCAGGGCAAAGACCTTGCTATATCGTGGAGGAGTATTAAGGCTTTTCTGCCTTATGCTCCCGCTATTCCGGCAGCTTTTCGGGTTCCGGCAGCACGGGGCCGTCGATGGTGACGGACTGGATGACGACGTCCTTATAGGGGCGGTCTTCCGCTTCGGTTTTGATGCGCGCGATGCGGTCAAGCGTATCAAGGCCGCTGATGACCTTGCCGAACGCCGCGTATTGGCCGTCTAAAAACTGCGAATCCTGATGCACGATGAAGAACTGCGATCCCGCCGAATCGGGGAGCGCGCTTCGCGCCATGGACAGGACGCCGCGCTCGTGCGAGAGGGGATTCTCCACGCCGTTTTGCGCGAATTCGCCCTTGATGGCGTAGCCGGGGCCTCCCATGCCCGTGCCGGTCGGGTCGCCGCCCTGGATCATGAAGCTGAGGCATTCTCGAAAAAGTGGACAAAAATATGCTTAGAAAAACTAAGTGAATC
>CAZNAL010000147.1:0-3307 GCA_964571055.1 uncultured Oscillospiraceae bacterium
GACTGTAAATCCGTTGTCACAGACTACGATGGTTCGAATCCATCCCCATCCACCAAAACGATCCGCGCTTCTCTGTCAAAGGCGCGGATCGACACGCGGGAATGGCGGAATTGGCAGACGCGCACGGTTCAGGTCCGTGTGCTGGCAACAGCATGCAGGTTCAAGTCCTGTTTCCCGCACCAACAAAAAATGAGCCGTTAGGCTCTTTTTTTGTTGGTATGTACGTATAGAAGGACTTGAAGGGCGGGGTAGCAAAGCGTCCTGTGGACGGTTTGCCCGCCCTGGTTTGAGGACAGGGTGCGGCAACGCTGCGCGAAGCGCGAGAAGCCGCGCATACCGATGTCCGAAAACCAAGTCCTGTTTCCCGCACCAACAAAAAATGAGCCGTTAGGCTCTTTTTTTGTTGGTATGTACGTATAGAAGGACTTGAAGGGCGGAGGAGCAAAGCGTCCTGTGGACGGTTTGCCCGCCCCGGTTTGAGGACAAGGACGCGTCTGCGCCGCGCGAAGCGCAAGCAAACGCGCATACCGATGTCCGAAAACCAAGTCCTGTTTCCCGCACCAATGTTTCGTACGATTTCGCGAACCGTTAGTTTGAAAAAGAAGGCGCGTTGACTTGGTTGCCCGCAAATGTGTTGGGACCGGGATTGGACAGGGAAAAGTACATCCTTGCCGCTTTTGTCGTACCAAAGTCATGGTTGGAGCCGCTGTCCTGCACCTCGTTAAAGGCGTCGCGGAACATCTGATTGTGCGCTTCTTCGCGATTCAATAGAAAATCGATGGTTTCGCGCACCTTCGCGTCCGCAATCTGCCGGTACAGATATTCATAAACCACCTTGGCACGCTGTTCAGAAGCTATGTTGCTTAGAAGATCGGCGCAAAGATCACCGGTGACCGTAACGTAATCCGCCGTCCATGAATACCCGGAAGCGTTGATCAACCCAGGATTCAGCCCCAGTAAAACATGCGTTTGGATTTCTCCCGCCTTTACGTTTTCCGCACACACATCATGTCCGTTGAGCAGATTGATCGTCTGCGCGACCATTTCCATATGCCCAAGCTCTTCTGCCGCAATGTCAAGAAACAGATCCTTGATCCTTTGATCCTTGATGCGGAAGCTTTGCGACATGTACTGCATGGCCGCTTTTAATTCACCGTTGCCGCCGCCGAGCTGCTCTTGCAGTAACGCGGCATATTGTGGATTCGGCTGTTCTATCTCCACCGGATGAAACAGCTGTTTTTCATGTTTAAACATTAACGTCACCTCTTTGCAGTTTTTCTTAGTTTTCCGCAAAGCGCAATAAATATGTGCTATTTGAATAAAACAAAAGGTATCCATTCTAAAACGGATACCTTTTCTTTGGTCTGGGTGAGAAGATTTGAACTTCCGGCCTCTTGAACCCCATTCAAGCACGCTACCAAACTGCGCTACACCCAGACGCTCTTTCGAACATGAAGAATTGTAGCATTGTGTCTGTCTTTTGTCAACAGGTTTATTCCATGTGATTTGTATACCTTTGTTCGGTATTGGGTACAGTAAGGCTGCAAATCAACCTACAGGAGGCAGGATTTTGAATCGTTTATATTATGAAAGAATGCAAAAAAAGCTCGAGGAACTCAAGGAAGCCGGAAGACCCGAGCCCATCCGAAGCGACGGCGCGGGCGCATTGGATTTGGGGCCACGGGACGTCAAACGCGATGAGGAAAACCCAGACATGCTTGTACCGCCCGCTACAGATCACGGACTGATTCCGAATCTGCGTTTTTCCTTTTCGGATACGCATATGGATATCAAGCCCGGCGGATGGTCTCGTGAGATCACGGAGCGCGAGCTTCCCGTATCGGACACGTTTGCCATCGTCAACATGAACCTTTCGCCGGGGGTGCGGGAAATGCATTCGCATAAGCAGTCGGAGTTCGGCCTTGTGCTTGTGGGCGGCGCGCGCGTCACGGCGGTAGACGAGATGGGACGCAACTTCATCGCGGACTGCAAGCCCGGCGAGGGGTGGATATTCCCCAAAAACATCCCGCATTCCATCCAAGGCCTGCATGAGGGCTGCGAGTTTCTGATGCTGTTTGATAAAGGAAGCTACTCCGAAAACAACACCTTCTCCATCAGCGAATTATTTTCCCATCTGCCCAAGGACGTACTGTCCGCGAACTTTGGCTGCTCGGAATCGGCGTTTGATAACATCCCCACGGAGGAGGTGTATATCACGGACGGCGGCGACCCCGGCACGCTGGAATCCCAAACGATAGAATCGCCGTATGGAAAGGTTCCGCATACCTATAAGCATGCGCTGATCGATATAGAACCAAAGGTCTGCGCGGGCGGCAGCATACGCATCATGGATCACGCGAATTTCCCGGCCTGCACCACGGTGGCCTGCGCGATGGTAGAGGTAGAACCCGGCGCGATGCGCGAGATCCATTGGCACACCAACAACGACGAGTTCCAGTATTACATACAGGGCGAAGCGCGCATGACGGTCTTCCTGCCGGGTCCCAAAGCGAGAACCTTCAACTATCGTGCCGGGGACGTCGGGTATGTGCCCGTCGGCGGTTTTCATTATGTACAAAATACCGGCGATGAGAAATTGATTTTCCTGGAGTTTTTCAATTCCGATCATTTTTCCGACGTGTCGCTTGCACAATGGATGGCGAATACCCCCAAGGAGGTCATTCAGAGTATCCTGAACCTGCCGGATGATTTTATCGGCCGGTTAAAGCAGGAAAGCCAGCCGGTTGTAAAATATGAGGGGTTTGCGTTCCCTCCCGCCAAGAACACGCCGCAAAACGTTAAATATTTCAAGGATTTCGATTATAAAAAGAAGGATGTGCATCTTGGCGCAAGCGATGTGATGGGGGAAAACCGATAAGGGAAGGGGGAAGGCTGGCGGGATTTCTTTTGCCGGGATCAGACACGCTTGCTTGCCTTTCAGGCTGCGCAATCGGTCTTCCGGCAAAAGCCAGCTGCGTAAATGCGAGCATTTGTCTGGCGGGATTTCTTTTGCCGGGATCAGACACGCTTGCTTGCCTTTCAGGCTGTGCAATCGGTCTTCCGGCAAAAGCCGGCTACTTAATGCGAGCATTTGTCTGGCGGGATTTGCCGGCGTCGCTGGGGCAGCGACGCCGCCAGCCCGGGGCGCTGGGAAACAGTCCACCGGACTGTTTCCCGCCTCGCTTCGCTTGGTCGCGCCCTTCAAATCCCGCCATAAACCAATACAAAAGGGGCTTGTAAGCCCCTTTTGTATTGAAGCATATACCGACTTTTGATACAATGCACCTATAGAAATCCCAATGCACCC
>CAZNAL010000148.1:0-3275 GCA_964571055.1 uncultured Oscillospiraceae bacterium
TTTCTCTTCATAATACCAGATGTTTTTCTGTCCATCAAATCGAGAATAGGGGCAAAGCCGTCGATGACGCGGTGGAAGATCAGCCCGTTATAAAAGCCCTGCCGCGCGAGGCTGCAAAAATTATAGACGGACTGCGGCGCGATCTTGGGATACAGCTCCAGCTCCATCACGCCGTATTCTCCCATGTCGATGGAAGCCTTGACGACGTCGGGTACATCGTCCTCGGAGACAGGCGCTTCCGCAGCCGGGGCGCTTGGCGCGCTCGGTGCGGGCGTGGGCGCGGGCGTTTCGGCGGCGTTTGCGCAGGCGCAGAGCAGCAGCGCGGTCAAAAGCAGCAGAAGATAAAGGCGCTTGGATTTCTTTTTCATGATATCTATACCTCGCAAATCATGCATGGAGCCAATCGGCCCCTTCGTATTTCTATCGTTTTATTATAGGCAAAACAAGCGCTGAACGCAACCGCAAAGAAAAAGCCGGCCGCGTTTTTGCGCAGCCGGCGGAAAAGGGCGCCGTTAGTCGTTGTATACGCGCACGGCCATACCGTCAAAGGGCGTTACGCGCCCGATGATGCGCGGCCAAGGCGAGGCTTCGCAAAGTGCCGACAGCAGCGCCTCCGCGTCCGCTTCGGGGACGCTGATGAGCAAGCCGCCTGCGGTTTGGGGGTCGAACAAAACGTCCTGCAGCGCGCGGTCAACGGTATCCTCGATCGCGATGGAGCAGCCGAAATGGTCGCGGTTGCGGTACGCCCCGCCGGGCACAAGCCCCATGGCGGCGAAGCTTAGCGCCGCGTCCATCACGGGCACGGCGTGCGCGTGCAGCGATATGGTAACAAGGCTGCCGGTCGCCATTTCGCACGCGTGGCCGAGCAGCGCAAAGCCCGTGACGTCCGTGCACGCGTGTACCGTAACGCGCTGCATCGCTTTCTGCGCCGCGGCGTTGAGCGTGGTCATCACCTCTACCATAGCGTCGTAGTCCGCTTTTTCCAGCATTTCCGCTTTGGCGGCGGTGGTGAGGATGCCGGAGCCTATGGGCTTGGTCAAAATCAGCACGTCGCCGGCTTTGGCGGCGTCGTTTCGAAGCAGCTTGTCCGGATGCACGAAGCCAGATACGCAAAGGCCGTACTTAGGTTCCTTATCCTCGATGGTGTGGCCGCCGCACAAAAGCGCGCCCGCTTCGAGGACCTTATCCGCGCCGCCCCGGAGGATGGCGTTGGCGGCGGCGGGGGGGAGCTTATCCGAGGGAAAGGCGAAGAGGTTCAAGGCGAGCTTGGGCGTGCCGCCCATCGCGTAGATGTCGCTTAGCGCGTTGGTGGCAGCGACCGCGCCAAAGGTGTACGGATCGTCCACCATAGGCGGAAAAAAGTCCACGGTCTGCAAAAGAACCTCCGTATCCGAAATGCGGAAGGCCGCCGCGTCGTCGTCCGTACCAAACCCCACGAGCAGCGCGGGGTCTGTGGCGCGCGGTAGGTTAGCGAGCATGTCGTGCAGGACACCCGGCCCTGTTTTGGCAGCTCACCCGCCGCAGGAGGTCATCTGTGTCAGATGGATGCTTTCGTTCTGCGTCATTGCTCTTCCTCATCGGCATACACCGGCGTGTACGCGCCGTTTTCCGCGGCGTAAACGCCCTGCGTATCGCTCATAAGCAGGGGGCGAAAATCGCCCGCATAGGAAAAGGCGACGCAGGTGCCGCAGCTCGCGCTTAAACAACGCGGTACCGGCATCATGCGCGCCTCGATGGATTCCCGGCCAAGCTTTCTTGCGAAAGCCTGCGCCGCAAAGTGGGTATGAAAAGTCGCTATGTATTCCATACCCACATTATACAGTCTACGCCTTGGTGATGGCAAGTAGATACGTGCCGTCTGTTTCCTTGACCGTTACCTTGTAGCCGAGGTTTTCGGCAAAGCGCGTGACGTTGCCGCAGGCGGTGGCGTTGTCCACCTCGATCTCGATGCCCGCAGGCGAGGCAGCAAGCGCCTTTTTGCAAAGAAGAACGGGCTGGGGGCAGGAAAGGCCGATTGCGTCGATGTGCGTCATACCCTTACTCCTTTCCCTTTTGCAGGTTGCACACCGCGATGACGGCGGTGATGACGAGGAAGAGGATCACGGCGATCTTACCGTTGGGGGTGGGGCCGTCCGCGGAGGAGGCGAGCTTAAAGTTGTGGCAGAAAGCCGCGCCTACCGTCATGCCGATCACGGCGACGCCGCTATCGGCGCTGCCGCTGCCGGCAAGGATGAGCTGACGCAGGGGGCAGCCGCCCAAGAGAACGCTTGCAAAGCCCACAAGCAGCATGCCCAGCGCGTTCCAAAGGCCGTCCGTATGCGCGACGGGCTGCTTGGCCATAGAAAGGGTGAATTTGCCCATGGCGATGTTGCCTACGAGCACCGCGATAAGGATCGCGGCAAAGCCGAGCAGCAGATGATAATCCTTAAACATGACCGCGTCGCGGATGCCGCCCACCATGCAAAGGCGGGAGCGCTGCGCCAAAGCGCCCACGATAAGACCCGCCGCGAGTGCGAGCAGCAGCGGTGCGCGCATGGAGCCGGGGCCCTTTTCGCTAAAGAAGAGCAGCGCCGGGAAGCAGACGAGCGCTACGAGCAGCGCGATGCTGATCGCGGGCGTAGCATACCCCTCAAGCGCGGGCATTGTGTAGCTGCGCTTGAGGGAGAAGCCCTTGTTCAGAGCCGCCACGCCCAGCAGGATGCCTGCGGCGAAGCCGACAAGACCGAATACCGCGTTGAGATCGCCGCCGCCAAGACGGATGACCATGCGAAGCGGGCAGCCGAGGAACATCAAAGCGCCAACCATAACGCCAAAGCCAAGCACGAAGCGCGTCATGGGGGAGCTGCCGCCGGTGGGCTTGAATTCTTTGCCGATGAGGGCTGCGATCATGGCGCCAAGCACGAGGCCGATGATCTCGGGACGTACATATTGCACCACCTCGGCGCGATGAAGGCCGACGCCGCCCGCGATGTCCCTAAGGAAGCACGCGATGCAGAAGCCCATGTTGGCCGGGTTGCCGGAGGCGCTGAGCACCACCGCGAAAACGCCCACGACCAAGCCTGTGAGAATGACCTGCCAATGTTTTTTCAAAAATGACATGACGATACCTCCGATACGATTTCTACCACCATAGTAAGAGGGGCAATGGTAAAAAGCAAATTGGAAATCATGCGGGTATCGACGGTGAAATATAGAAATTATCTATATGCATATCTGTAAATAGAGTGTGTTTCTAAATGCATTAAAGTCTAGAAGGGGAGAATAATATACAAAAT
>CAZNAL010000149.1:0-3252 GCA_964571055.1 uncultured Oscillospiraceae bacterium
GAACGAAATCCGCGCATTTTCCGGCGCCAAAGCGGCTGCTCGATTCCCTGGCGGATAAGCTGAGCGAAGGCGGAAGGCTGACCATAGCGCACGGCATGAGCCGCGCCGCGCTGGATCAGCATCACGCGGGCGCGGCGGGTCGTGTGTCCATCGGGCTTATGAGCGAATCGGCGCTTGCCGCGCTGATGGCGGCGCGGTTTGCGGTGGACGTTGTGGTATCCGATGATGAAAAATACATCGTGTCCGGCGTCAAGCGCCGCTGACCGGCGTTTTTGTGAAAGCGGGCTGCGCGCTACCGCTGCTTTTCCATTACGATCTCAAACGGCAGGTTGGGGATGCCGTCCGGCGTGGGTATGTCGTCTGCAAACGCCCAGCCGGAGAGCTTGCGCGGGTGCAGAAGGATGAACTCCGCGTTTCTGCCGCCGAAGGCGATGCCCTCCGCGAACGCGCCCGGGAATTTCGCGTCGTAGACCTCCCGCATGGCGGCGTTTTCGTTTCGCATCGTGGGGCCGAAGAATTCCGCCTCGGCTTGCAGGAAGAAGCTGCCCACGGATAGGCAGCAGCGGGGGTTTTGCTTTAGCTGCGCGTACTTATTCGAGCTCGCGTCCGTAAAGAGCAGAACCGCGCCGTCGTATTCCACGGGGCTTATCAGGCGCATGGTCACAACGCCGTCCGCGGACGTTGCAAGGGTGGCTGCCATTTCGTTTTTGACCGTTTGATAGAATCTTTCCACGTGTTCCATTTGTGTTTATACCTCCCAAAGTATGATGATTCTGTCTTATATAGGAGCATTATACAATATCGCGGCGCTTTCGTCGAATACGGAATTTGCGCTTGCGCCGCGCTGAACGCCGCGCCGTGAAACGGCACAATTTCATGGTTGGCATTCGTCCAACGCTGTTGTATGATGGTAAAAAGCATTTTTTGCATTTTGCCAGGGCGATCCTACGGTTCGGTCGATACCGGCGTCCTCAAGCAAGATTTCATCAGATATAAATTTCCATAAAACATAAATACTGCGGAGGTTATAAGGTATCATGAACAGAAAACGTCTATGCTGCGCGCTTACGCTCCTTCTTTGCGTTAGCATGCTTTTCGGCTGCGCCGCGGCGCAAAGCGCTGTCGCGCTGAACGAAGCGGTACAAAGCGAAGCGCCGCCAAGCGCGCCGGCGCGGAGCGTTGCGCCGACACAGGCTGAAAGCCTGCCCGAAGAAGCCCCGGAAGCGGTGGAAGCATCGGGAAGCTGGGTCTTTGTTACAAGCAGCGCTTCGGATTATGACGTGAACATCGAGGGCTTTTTGAACGAGGATTTCGGCATTACCGCGGGACGTACGGGAGAAACGCATTATTCGACCGACGGCGGCAAAACGTGGCCGCGATCCGAAAATATGTCCATGTGCCGGTTCAGCATCGATATCGTGGATGAGAATCTCGTGTGGAACGGCGGAAACGGCAGCCAGATCCGCGTAAGCAAGGACGGCGGAAAGACCTATAGCGCCGTAACGGATCTTCCCTTGGGCGGCTCGGTTTCCAACATAGATTTTATCGATGAAAACACAGGCTGGGCTTGTACGACGGGAAAATGCGCGTCAACGGCCGACGGCGGCATGACGTGGCAGCCCATGACGCTCCCGGAGGAAGCGAAGGGCGTCGCCGCGCTGTTTCTTCGGACGCCAACGGACGGCTATGTTTTCTCGCGCAACGGCATGCTCCTTACCACGCGCGACGGCGGCGCCACATGGGACGTGAAGCAGATAGAGATGGCCGATTATAAGGTGGTGAACGAGAAGAACGAGCCGGGACTGTATAAGTTCAACGCCGCGGTCGCCGATATTGCCTTCACGGATGAACAGAACGGAACGCTTGTGTTTACGGGCATCGTGCCCGGCGAAGGCACGCTTGTTTGGTGCCTGAAAACGCAGGACGGCGGCGCGCAATGGACGGCGGAACAAATTGCGGTCCCGGAAGGCTTTAAGACCAACAGGCTGTATCTTTCCGCGGACGGAAAATATTTGACGCTGGGCAGCTTCTCCAAGGATATGATGCTTCTTAAGGCGGCGCAATAACGGCGGCACGCGCACGAAGCGGCTCGGACGGCGTTCCGGGCCGCTTTCATGCATTTCACCGACGCTTTCGCGCAGGCTGGGGGCGGTTTTAGGCAGCCTGCCCGTGAATCGCTTGCGCCCGCGCGCCGGAGAGGGTATGCTTACGCCGATCAAAACCCAAGGAAAGAGGTATCCCTTTATGGAAACACTGCAATCGCGGGAAGCGCTTGCGACGGAAAGGACGCGCGGCCTTAGCGGCAACGCGCTCAAACTCATCGCCATCATCGCCATGACCATCGACCATTTGACCTCCGTTGTTTGCCCCGGCTACGACGGCAGCGCGTGGCTGCTCGTTCCGCACGCCATCGGGCGGCTGACCGCGCCCATCATGTGCTTTCTGATCGCGGAGGGCTTTTATTACACGCGCGATGTGAAAAAATACACGCTGCGGCTGTTTTTGCTCGCGATCCTGTCCCACTTCGCCTACAACTTCTGCTTTGGGATTCCCTTCGTGCCCTTTAAGACCGGCATCTTCAACCAAACCAGCGTGATATGGCCTTACGCGTGGGCGCTCGTGTTCTTGCAGCTTGAGCGCAGCGACAAGCTGAAGCCTTGGATGAAGTTTGCGCTTTGCTGTCTGTTTTGCGCGCTCACCTTCCCCTCGGATTGGAGCTGCATCGCTATGCTCGTCATCCTCGCGTTCTCGCACCATCGCGGGGATTTCAAGCGCCAAATGATCGAAATGATGGTGTATGTGTCCTTCTACGCCATCGTCTACTGCGCCTTTGTCGATCTGCGCTACGGCCTTTTGCAGCTTTGCGTCGCGCTTGCCATACTCCCGCTTAGCCGCTATAACGGGCAGCGCGGGCGGGGGCGTGGCATGAAATGGTTCTTCTATTTCTACTATCCCGCGCACCTATTGCTGCTGGGGCTTTTGCGCCTTGCGCTGCACGGCGACGTAGGCGTGATCGTGGGCGGTCTGTAAAAGCTGCGCGCGTTACTTTTTCCCCATCCTATGCTATACTATAACAAAAAGCGAATGGGGAAAAACGCTTGAAGATCACGATTGTGGAAATCGAGCCCGGCGAGGAAGAGGAGATCATCGTGCGCTGCCGCGAGCTAAGCGACGAGCTGACGCAATGCCTAAAGACGCTTAGGCAAAGCGGCGCGCGCCGCAAGCTCAAGCTCTATAAGGACAACGGGCTGT
>CAZNAL010000150.1:0-3174 GCA_964571055.1 uncultured Oscillospiraceae bacterium
GCGGAAAGAACCTGTACGGCGCGCAGCTTCTTTGCAAGCTTGATCGTCGCGCTTAACGTAAGCGCCGTATCCGTAAGCAAAGCCGCGTAAGCCGCGCACAAAAGCACAATGCCAAGCCTTGCGGGGATCAAACGGATGCTTTCCATGATAAGCGGATGCAAGATCTGCATCACAAACACGCACGCCAAACCCCAAAGCAGCGAAAAACGCAGGCAAATATAGCCTTTGATGTTAAATGGCTCCTTGGTGTAGTCCCACCATTTATCATGGAACGATGTTTCTAAGATAAAGCCGGTAATAAACTCCAAGGAGGAGGTGAGCAGAACCGAACCCAAAAAGAGAAGGAGCAGACTGTCCTTGAGCGGCGTCAGTAAAACCGCCACCACCAGCATGCCAAAGCCGTAGATGGGGCAGACGGGACCGTTAAGAAATCCTCGATTGATGAATTTGCCGTGCAGGCACGCTTCGAAGACCACCTCTGTGCACCAGCCCAAAAAGGCGTAGGCAAGAAAAACCCAAAGCGTATCGGTAAGCGAAAACAGATGCGGCATTCCACGATCTCCAGTAACCACGACAAATATATAGTAACTATAACATATATTTTATCGGTTTGCTACCATTATCGCGTAAAAAAGAAGAAACGCGGGGAAAGCCGCCGTGCAAAAGCGGCCGCCAAAGAAAAGCCTTGCCTTGCAAGGCGGCTGCAAGTAGAATGAAGGGGAATCCAAACGCTGTGAAACGAGGTGAAAACGCGATGCGGAAGCTTATCATTCTATATTTAGCAGCCTGCATGCTCTGCGCGGGATGCGCCGCACAAGCGCCCATCCAACCCGTTCCTCCACAAGCGACGGAGGCGGCGCCCGCGGAGACCCCTGCGCCGGAACCCGCGCCCACACAAGCGCCCGCGCCGCTTGTGACGATCACGGAGCCGATACGCGTGGAGCCGGGGGAAACGAAGGCCGCCGACCTCAACGGCGACGGCAGGGAGGAAACGGTTTCCGTATTGGCCGTGGAGGACGACCCGGGCGCGGAGGAGGATGAAACGGTCTATTATTTTGTGGTGGCCGACACGACCGGTAAGGAAACGCTGCGCCACTGTTCCGAACCCTACACCTATTCCTGCTACGCGTATGTGGCGGATATCGACGCGGACGGACGCGCGGAGCTGTTCTTTTGCCAAACCTATATGTCGGACGACCTTATCACCAAATGCTGGCGGCAGGAGGGCGGGGCGTTCCGCGGCCTGTGCTTTTTGGAAAGGGATTGCGAAACCTGCGTTTCGGATTGTTACGGCTTGATTGAAGGCTTTTGCGATGGCGGTATACGCGTAAGCGCGTATGTGAACGTGCTGGGTACGCGCGTAGGGCAGCGCGACTATCTGATCTCCGGCGACGTTTTTGTGCCCGCACCAGACTCCGTTTGGGATTTCCGGCAGACATTGCCCGTTGAAGATCCCGACACGTGGGCCTTCTATACGCTCAAAACCACCAAGTCCATGCCCGTCGTTCTAGACGGCAAGCCGGACATGCTGCCCGCGCGCACAAAGCTGCTGCTTACCGGTACGGACGCGAAGGAAAGCGCTTTCTTTGTCACCGAGGACGGCGCGGAGGGTGAGATTTCTATCGCCCCGAATGACGTGAACGGTTGGGGCTGGGCCATCGCGGGCGAGTCCGAGCAGGATTGGTTTGCCGAGCCGCTGCCCTACGCGGGATAGCGCGGCGTCCGCCTACCGAATCCCAAAGAGATTTTATACTACCGAGCGGCATGTGAAAAGACATGCCGCATTTTTGTCTGCCGTCTACGGAGACGGGGTACGAAATTACGCGCGCAAAATATCGAATGACATGTTTTGCTATATATATCGCGAAAATAGGCTTAAGTTCGATAATAAAGTTGCATAAATTACATAATATATTCGCAAATAACACGGGAACGTAACCATAGGCGTAACCGCGAGGGCATTATACTAGCCATAGTAAGAGGAGAAGATGAAACATCTTCATGAATAATACAGATTAAGGACAAAAGAGAGGTAAAAATATAATGAACAACGGAAAGCAGAACAGCAGAAAGACTTCTCGCAGAACCACACGCGCGTTGAGCTTTGTGGCGGCGTTCTTGTTCTTTACTACCTCTACGCTGCAGTCCATCACCTACGCGGATACCTATTATTTGGATAACGGCAGCGTCACCGTAAGTGACGGCGGCTCGGATGATAGCGGCAGCTATCAGATTGTGGATCAAGGCGGAGCATCCAATAACGATTATACGGATGTCGTGATTACGCAGACTGATTCGAGCGTGCCTACAGAGAGCACCGTTACGCTGAACGATAATACCGAGGTCACCATTGTGGACGTCAACATTGAAGCGAGCGACGGCGAAGCGGGCATTACGGTAAACGGCGACGCCGTTATCAACGTAGAAGGCGACAATACCGTGACTGGCGACGCAGGCGAAGCGGGCATCGAGGTCGGCGCGGGCGATTCCGTGACGATCCAAAATAACGACGAAGACATCGACTCTGTGGATCACAAAACGGGAACAGATGTTGAAATCAAGAATCAGGACGCGGATACGTTGGACGCCAACGCAAGCGATGGCACGGGCAAAGGCACCGGCGCGGGCATCGGCGGCGCAAACGGCGAAGCCGGCGGCAACATTACGATCACCACAGCCGACACGGGCAGCTTAAAGGTAGAAGCGGACGGCGCCGGCGACGTGATGAAAACCAACGAAACAAACGCCAACAAGGCTACCGTTGGCAGCGCCGGCATCGGCGGCGGCAGCGGCGGCAATGGCGGCAACGTTACGATCTCCGGCAATGCGGAAGTGATCGCAACGGGCGGCGGGCAGCTTTCCGATAACGCCGACGATTATTCCTACACCGGCGGCGGCGCGGGCATCGGCGCGGGCGGCGGCGGCGAAAATGGCGGCACGGTCACCATCACCAATGACGCGGTCGTGGACGCGACCGGCGGCTACAATGCCGCGGGCATCGGCGGTGCGAGCAACGGCAGCAACTGTGATAGCAGCACGGGCGCAACGGTCAACATCAAAGAGAACGCGAAAGTGACCGCAAAGGGCGGCTATGCAGCGGCGGGCATCGGCGGCGGCGCGCGCGGTAACGGCGGTGAAGTGACCATCGACACCACAGGGGAAGTCAATGTCACC
>CAZNAL010000151.1:0-1738 GCA_964571055.1 uncultured Oscillospiraceae bacterium
ATAAGCCCGTCGCCTTGGCAGACGTGATGGAGTTGATGCGGTATCGCTACGAGGATACGAAATACGATGCGAACAAGCGGGACGATACGCGCCCCATCGGCATACCCAGAACCGCGCAGGCGCATATCTTTCAAGTGCGCGAAAACAAACCCACCATACTGTGGCTGTCGATGGCGAATCCCGAATTCAGCGTGTTTTTGCCGCTTTATGGCGAGATGGAAAGCGTGCCCGCAAGCTATGAAAAGCTAAGTCCGCAATACAGCGCCGACAGCGCGTATTGGCGCTTCCGCGCGCTTTCCTCTTTGGCGACGCTGGATCGCGAAACCTACGGTACGGCGGTGCGCGCGCATTGGAAGGCGCTCGAAACGCGTTTGATAGAGGAAATACCCAATATGGACGACGCGTATGCAAAGTCCGCCTACGCGCCGGATGCGGCCTCCGCGCTCTTTGCTGCTATCGCAGAGGAAGCGCTTACGGACGCCGATAGGCTTACCGGCGAGCTGCTCTATCAGATATCCGACAAGGCCGTAGCCGACAGCGGCGCGAGCGCCAAGGCGGACGGCGATCTGAACGACGTCACGATGCAATAGAAGGCGGCGCGTCCGGCGTTTGTAACGGAACGACCGTCAGCCATTATACAGGGATATGGAAACGGACGGACGCTTACCCCAACGCCACATCCAGCACCATCATAAGCGCAAAGCCCAGCGCCGCGCCGATGGTGCCTATGTTGCTGTGTTCGCCCGCCTGCGCCTCGGGGATCAATTCCTCCACAACGACATAGATCATAGCGCCCGCCGCAAAGGAAAGGATATAGGGCAGTATCGGCGTTACCAAGGAGGTCAGCAGTATGGTGATCACGGCGCCTACCGGCTCCACAATGCCGGAAAGGAAGCCATAGCGAAAAGCCTTGCCGCGCGAGAGCCCCGTGCCCACCAGCGGCATCGATATGATGGCGCCCTCCGGGAAGTTTTGGATGGCGATGCCGATGGCAAGGGCGAACGCGCCCGCCGTGGTGATGATCTCGCCGCCGGAGAGCATGCCGGCCAAAACCACGCCCACGGCAATGCCCTCGGGGATGTTGTGCAGCGTGACCGCCAACACCAGCATCAACGATTTGCCAAGTCCGCAGGGCTTACCCTCGGGGCAGCTTGCGTTGAGGTGCAGATGGGGGATCGCCACGTCCAGCGCCAGCAGGAAACCAATACCGATCAAGAAGCCGGTGAGCGCGGGAACCCATGCCACACGACCCGAGGCTTCCGCCATATCGATCGCGGGAATGAGCAGCGACCACACGGACGCCGCGATCATGACGCCGGAAGCGAAGCCCAAGAGCAGCTTTTGCAGCCGCGCGTGCATTTCGCCCTTCATGAAAAAGACCATGCCCGCGCCGAGCGTGGTGCCGAGCAGCGGAATGGAAATGCCGATGGCGACCTTCGTCAAATCATGCAAACAAAACACCTTCTTTGCTCTATAGGTTAGCATACCATAACTTGCTTTTCAAGCCGTGATCGCGGTTTTCGCGCCTGGTATCCAAGGCGCGTATCCGGCGAAGATGCAAATGGACAAGCGTACCGAAAATAGGTATAATCTGTAAAGAAGGGCCGCGCGCCGAAAAAACGATAGCAAGAGGTTTTGTATGACTACCAAACGATGGCGGGAATTGCGTCTGCCCACGCTTCTGTTCGCGTTGTACATATTCGCGTTCCTTTTGACGGAGTTCACGGTGAACGTGCGG
>CAZNAL010000151.1:1748-3152 GCA_964571055.1 uncultured Oscillospiraceae bacterium
CGAGAGCTGCCGTAAACTGCTGCTTGCCTTATTCGCCTTAACGCACCTCGCCGCGACCTTTTGCTTTATGTTCAGCGCCGTTCCGGCTGTGTTTACGAGCGCTGCGCTTTTGTCCCTATTGTTGTTCGGCTATATCGGCGGGTTTTCCCACTATACCGTTTCGCTTCTCCTGTTTGGGAAAAGCTGGTCCGGTAAGGCCATAGGCACCGCTATCGTCTTGGCGGTCCTTTTGCAGTTTGCGGTATAGAACCTGCTGGTGACGGATGTCGCCTTGATCATAAGCCTGCTTTTGAGCGTTTGCGGGTTGCTCTACCTTGCATGGAAGCCCGTGAAGGACTGGATGTTTGAAAACCCGCGTCCCTATGCCGCAACACCATCCGTAACCCGAAAAGACCTGCTGCTGCCCGTGCTGGTCGTTGCGGCCATGTCCCTGTGTCACGGGTTGGGCGATGGTATCATAACGCATCTGCACGCCACGGGTGCTGTGGATTTGGCCTCCTACGCCCGGCTTTTGTACGCGGCCGGCGCGCTGGTTGCCGGCGTTGTCGCGGACAGAACGGGTCGGCGCTTATTGCCGCTCTGCACGCTCTGTTTGCTTATGCTTTTGTCCGCGATGGCGCTTTTTATCGGGGATGGAAGCACCGCGACCAATTTCCTTTATGTGATTGCGACATACCTGTTTTCCGGCTTCTATGTGATGTATCTGACCGTCACCTTTTTGGACGCCGCACCCATGACGGACAAACCCGATCTTTGGGCGGGAATGGGCCGTATCGTGCGCGGCGTGTGCATCGGCCTTACGGCGGCGGTTTCCAATCCGCTGCTTACATGCATCGGCCAGCGGGGCATCGTGATCGTGGGCGCGTGTTTGTCGATCGCATCGCTCATCCTGTTGGTGGCGGACGGCGATCTTATGCTTCGCCCCGAAAAGAACGCGCCGCCGCGTGAAAGACTGCCCGAATTCATCGCGACGTACAGGCTCACGCCGCGCGAGGCGGACGTGTTCAAGCTTCTGCTGGGCGACGCGGACACCAACGCGGCGATTGCGGCGGAGCTGAACATTTCCCTTCGGGTGATGCAGCGCTATGTCGCCTCCATTTATGAAAAGACGGGCACACAGACCCGCGCGGCGCTTATCAAGCTATACTACGACAACGAAACCACGCACGCCTAGCAAAAAGGGCAAGATGCCGCTTCATCGTATGGTGAGGCGGCTTTTGATTTACTTGGGGCGTTATCAGAGGCTGGCAGAGATGTGACCCCCCTTCTTTTTCCGGTTTGGCAGAAGTACGGCCTGCAAAAAGCGGACGCGGCGCGCTAGGATAATATAGGTTGATCATAGCACGCATGAAGTCCAGTGGTAAAAAGTCAATAGCCAAGGAGTAGAAGGAAAGAGGGAAAACG
>CAZNAL010000152.1:0-3144 GCA_964571055.1 uncultured Oscillospiraceae bacterium
CTTTTCCATCGAGGAGGGCGAGATCGTCGCCTTTATCGGCCCCAACGGCGCGGGCAAGAGCACGACGGTAAAAATGATGTCCGGCATCCTCACGCCCACGAGCGGCCATGTCTACATTCACGGGCTGGACCCGCAGCAAAACCGCATTGCGGTGGTACAGCGTCTGGGTGTGGTGTTTGGACAGCGCACCCAGCTCAACTGGGATCTGCGGCTTGGCGAAAGCTTCGAGCTGATGAAGCATATCTACCGGATCGAGCAGGCGGCTTTCGATGAGAACATGCGCACGATGGACGAAATATTGGGGATACGCAAATTCATCGACATCCCCGTGCGGCAGCTTTCTCTCGGGCAGAGAATGCGCGGCGATCTCGTGGCCGCGATGCTGCATTCCCCCTCCGTTCTCTTCTTGGACGAGCCGACCATCGGCTTGGACGTCGATGGCAAATACGCAATGCGCAAGTTCGTCAAGGAAATGAACGAACGCAAGCGGACGACGGTGATCCTGACCACGCACGATCTTGGCGATATTCAGGAGCTGTGCGAACGGCTCATCATCATCAACAACGGCAAGATCATCGAAGACGGCCCTTTGGACGCGCTTATCAACCGTATCGCGCCCTACAAAAATCTGATCGTCGAGTTTCTGGACGAGCAATACGTCCGGCATCCGCAGGCGACGCTGCTTTCGCATGAGGGGAACACCGCGACCTATCGTTTTCAAAAGGACGCCGTTACCGCCGCCAAGCTCATCCATGACATTTCTGCGCAGAAAACCGTCAAGGACGTCGCCATCCAAGAGGCGAAGATCGAGGACATCATCCGCATCGCATACCAAGCGGAATAAGAACGCATCGCCGCCGCGAAGCGGTATTTCCTTCGCGTTGACGGGGCTTCCGCTCTCGCGTTATACTAAAAAAGACAGACGCGCCGCGAATCGCTGCGGCGGGGCGTGGGATACTTAGCAAGTATGGAACGATCACGGGGAGGATTGAATCATGCACAGAGAACTTGGTATAGCAAGATGTGGCTTAGCCTGCTGCTTGTGTTCGGAGGAAACGCGAAACCTTGGGCGGGAGCGCTGCACCGGCTGCGAATCCGGGAAATGCGCCTTTGCGCCGCACTGCAAAAGCTATCACTGCTCGAGGGAAAAAGGGCTTCGCGGCTGTTATGAATGCGATACGCCCTGCACGGAAGGCGTGCTCGCCAAACCCAAGGCAGCCGGCTTTATCGCGTTCATTCGGCGTTTCGGCATAGACGCGTTGATGGAGCGGCTGGAGGCGAACGAAAAAAAGGGCGTTGTGTATCATCGGAAGGGCGTTGTGGGCGATTACGACGACTGTCAATGCGCGGAGGAAGTCGTCGCCATGCTGCTGGAATGATCGCGGCGTTGCGCGCCAAGGAATACACGGCAAACATTGAGACGATCCGCGGCGCGTAAAAACGCACAGAAGGGAAGGGAGCATGCGCGAACTGTTTTCAAAGGTGGAGCTTAGCGACCGTGAGGAAATGACGCCGTATCTTTCGGCCTTTCGCTTTGTGGATCTTGGTTTTACGGGTCTATACTACTGCGCCGAAGCGTTTGCTATCCACAAGGCGTATCTTTGCGGCGCGCTTTGCCTGCGCATACGCGGCGAGGACGGGTACGCGTATGTGGTTTCGGACACAAAAAGGCTGCCCGAAATCGTCGCGCAGCTTTTTTCATGCGAGGGCGCGAACGCCATCGCTTTCGATTTTGTAAAGCAGGAGGCGCTTGCAAGCTATACGGCGCTTTCCCAATACGCGTGCAGCGTCCAGAGCGAAGAAAAATACGCGGACTACTTCTCGACGTACGCGGACTATGTTTCGGTCGATAAAAGCAAGGCCGTGCACAAATATAAGGATTACCACCAGTTCTGCAACCGCTACGCGCACGCCGTCCATACGCTTACCGAAGAAGGGCTGGCGACCGCGGTGAAGCTTCTTGACGCGTGGTGCGAAAACCACGGCTGTGCCGCTTGCACGACCGGCTGTGAAAAGCAATGGATACTACGCCTTTTTGACGCGTGGGACAAGCTGCCCGCGAAGGGGCTGATCGTGGATGTGGACGGCGCGCCGGCGGGCTTTTGCGTGCTTGAGCAAAACGGGGATACCGTGCTGCGGCTTGTGAGCAAGCCGAGCGGCAGGCAGCGCGGCTTGCAGGTGTTTCTTGGCGTGGAGTCGGCGCGGCTTCTCTTCCCGCACGCGGCATACGTCAACATGGGCCCCGATTCGGGCGTTGCGAACCTCCATCTTTTCAAGGACAAATTTCGTCCCTATACCAAGCTCAATAAATACAGGGTCACGCTGACGCGAAAGGATCGTTGAGCCGCCGCTTTCTTAGCCGCGGCTTTTGAGCTTTTCGTTGACGCGCGCGGCCTCCCGCTTTGCGCGGCAATACAGCGCCGCGGTAACGGCGACAAAGACGGCGCAGATCGTAAGCTCCATGCCAAGGAGCATCCGCCAATCCTCCGCGCGAAACCAGCCGAACGCGAACCCGCAGCCCATCACGACGACGTTAACGTATACAAAGCAGAGCACCATGCGCAAAAGCAGCGCGCGCTTGGAAAGCTCGCGTCCGTCGCGCGTGCAGCCGCAAAGCGAGGTAAAGGCGCACAGAAAGGAGCACAGCGCAAGCTGCCAGATCAGCGCCGCGCCCGAGGACGTATCCGTATCCCAAAAGAGGCAGATATACGAAGCCGCGCCCAGCGAAATGCAGGTCATAATCAGCGGGAACGCGGTAAAATATTGCTTGACGTGTTTCACAATCCGCATGCTTCTCCTTTATATGCCGAGCTTATCCTTAAGCACGGCGACGTACTGGCGGGAGATGATGACCTTCTCCCCATTCTTCAAAAGCGCCTCCAGCCGTCCGTTGAACGCGGGCGTAACGCTTTTGATCTTGCTCAAATTTAAGATGCTGGACTTGCTTGCGCGGAAAAAATCCGCTTCCGGGAGCATAGCCTCCAGCTCATAAAGACGCTGGCGCGCCTCGTAGACCTCGCTTTTACAGTAGGCGAACACGCGCTCGTCCACGCTTTCAAAATAATACACATCCTCTGGCTCCGCCAGGAACAGCCCGTTGTCCTTATAGAGCTTGAGCTTGCGGCGCGCGCCGCTTTGCCTAAG
>CAZNAL010000153.1:0-3136 GCA_964571055.1 uncultured Oscillospiraceae bacterium
ATCGCGCAGATGATGACCATGGTGAACGATGTTTACACCAAGGGCAGCATCAGCCGCACGGAGTTCCACATCCTCCTTGCGCTGCTTTCCCCCGTTGCGCCGCACATCTGCGAGGAGCTAAACGAGCTGGTGGGGAACAAGGAGCCGCTGTACGCGGCGGCATGGCCGACGTGGGACGAGAGCGCGCTGGTGGAGGAGAGCATCGAATACGGCATACAGGTCAACGGCAGAATTCGCGGCCGCATTACGCTTCCCGCCGGGATGGACAAGGCGCAGGTAGAGGAAAAGGCGCTTGCGCAGGAGGACGTCAAGCCCTTTGTGGAGGGCAAGACCATCCGCAAGGTCATCGTGGTGAAAAACATCGTCAACGTCGTAGTGGCTTGAGCAAATCGCATCGACGGTAAACTTGGACGGACGCGCAGAAAAGCGTGTCCGTTTTTTTATACGCCGCTTGACAAAGAACGCGCATGGGTCTATGGTTTTCCAATGAAGCTGATACAAAACGCAAACATCATTGACGGCACGGGCGCGCCCGCCTTTTTGGGCGACGTGCTGATACGCAACGGAAACATAGAGAAAGTCGCGCGCGGCGGCATGCCCGTACCCGTGCAGGCGGAAGTGATCGACGCGTCCGGGCTTACGCTCACGCCGGGCTTCATCGACGCGCACTCTCACGGCGATCTGATGCTGGAAAGCGCGTTTTCCGCCTTGAGCAAGTTTTCCCAAGGGATCACCACACAGGCGGCGGGACAATGCGGCGTAAGCATGTGGCCTGCGGACGTTCGCGATATGCCCCGGCATATCCGCTTTGTAAGCGGTATAAGCCCCTGCCCCAGCGTGCCGCCCGCAGAGGCGCTTGCAAGCTACAAGGCGTATCGCGCCTACGCGGACGCGATACCGAACAAGCCCAAGACGGAGCTTTTTACAGGCCACGGCGCGCTGCGCCTTGCCGTGATGGGGCATGACGCGGGCAAGCCGACGGCGGCGCAGATGGCGGCGATGCAGTCGCTGCTGCGGGAGGCGATGGAGGGCGGCTCCTTGGGGCTTTCCACAGGCCTTGTTTACGCGCCGGGCTGCTACGGGCAGACGGAGGAGCTTATAGAGCTTCTTCACGTCGTGCACGATTGCGGCGGTCTTTACGCTACGCATGTGCGGGATGAAAGCAACCGCGTGGAGGAGGCGGAGGACGAAGCGCTGCTGTGCGCCGCGCGTGCGGACGTACCCGTCTTTATCAGCCACTTCAAGGCGGCGGGCAGGCAGAATTGGGGCAAGCCTGCGCGTATCCTCAAGAAATTCGACGCGGCGATCGCGCGCGGCGTGCGCCTGACGGTGGATCACTATCCGTATCTTGCCGGGCAGACCTCGCTCAACGTTTCCATACCGCCGCGCTACCGCAAGGACGGCATGGAAGCCCTCTGCCGCTATTTGCGCGACCCCGCGGCGCTGCGTGCTATCCGCGAGGAAATGGCCGTACAGAGCGATTATGACAACTACGTTTACAACTGCGGCGGCTTTGACGGCGTGATGGTGGCGGCTTGCCCGCTTTTCAAGGACGCGGAGGGTATGACCATCGCGGCCTACGCAAACAAGACGGGGCAGGACCCCTTTGACGCCTATATCGACATACTCCGCTGCAACGAGGGCTTGGGGCTGGGCGTTTAACATGTGCGAGGAGGACCTTTTGACCGTCGCGCGCTATCCGCACAGCGTCATCGGCACGGACGGGCTGCTTGGCAAACCGGGCGAAAACGGCCATCCGCGCGCGTTTGGGACCTTTCCGCGCGCGATCTGTTATTATGTGAAGGAAAAGGGGATATTCACGCTTGCTGAGATGATCCATCGCATGACGGGGCTCCCCGCCGAACGCCTTGGCCTTCGCGACAGGGGCTTGGTGCGGGAGGGGCGCAAGGCCGATCTTGTGCTCATGGACTATGCTTCGCTGCATGATCGCGCGACCTATCAAGACGCCAATTTGACGACGGACGGCATACGAACGGTGTATCTGGACGGCGTGCCCGTATACCCCGGATAGCGGTACACGCAACCGCGTGATTTTTATTCATACTTTGCTTGCGAATCCTTCAAATCATGCACATGTTTTCGCCACATTCCTTTGCTATACTAAGCCTGCGAGATGAGAGAAGAGCGTGAGCTCAAGTGTTTATTCCTTCCTGATTTTTTCCGAAAAACCTCCAAACAACAAGACGCCGGCCTTGGGTGAAAGGTCGGCGTCGGCTATTTTGGCGCGCGTCCTAGCCGCGCTTTTTTGCAAAGAAATCCGTAAGGAGCGCCGCGCATTCCTCCTCCAGCATGCCCCCTATGGTAGGGACGGTGTGGTAGAACGCGTCCGTCACCAGATCGAGCGCAGAACCGCAGCAGCCGCAGCGTTCGTCGAAAGCGCCGAATACGAGCCGTCCGAGGCGGGCGTTCACCATCGCGCCCGCGCACATGGCGCAGGGTTCCAGCGTAACATACAGCGTGCAGTCGGAGAGCCATTTGCTTTGCAGCTTTTCCATCCCCGCGCGCAAACAAAGAAGCTCCGCGTGCGCGCTCGCGTCCCGCCGCGCCTCCACAAGGTTGTGCGCTTGCGCCACGATTTCGCCGCTGCGTATCAAAACGGCGCCCACGGGCACCTCGTTTTGCGCGGCGGCAAGCTTTGCGTGTTCCAGCGCAAGTCGCATACAGGCGTGATCCGTCATGGCGAAACCTCCTTGTTCTCTATCTTCATAGTATAAACGCATCGCGGGGACAAAACAACGAAAAGAAGGGCTCCGATTTGGAATCGGAGCCCTTTGCGAATTCGGTTTTGCGCATCAAGCGCCGGCTTATCAGACGATGCCCTGCGCCATCATGGCGTCGGCGACCTTCTTGAAGCCTGCGAGGTTCGCGCCGGCTACCAGATTGTAGCCAAGGCCGGCTTCCTCTGCCGCCTTTTCGGAAGCGGCATGGATGTTGATCATGATGTTGTGCAGCATCTCGTCAACCTCGGCGGGCTTCCAAGTCAAGCGCTCGGAGTTCTGGCTCATCTCAAGGCCGGATACGGACACGCCGCCGGCGTTAACCGCCTTGGAGGGCGCTACGATGAGACCCTTGCCCATCAGATAGAACAGCGCTTCGTTCGTGGTGGGCATATTGG
>CAZNAL010000154.1:0-3080 GCA_964571055.1 uncultured Oscillospiraceae bacterium
GTGCTCTTGGGGGTGGCGGAAAAGTATAAGAGCAAAGGCAACCATATCATCACCACCGCCATCGAGCACCATGCGATACTGCATACCTGCGAATACTTGGAAAAGCACGGCTGCGAGGTCACGTATCTGCCCGTGGACGAATTCGGGCGCGTCACGGCGGAACAGGTAGCGGCGGCCATCAAGGATACCACCATCCTCGTTTCCGTCATGTTTGCCAACAATGAGATCGGCACCATCGAGCCCATCGAGGAGATCGCGAAGGTCTGTCACGAAAAGGGCGTGCTCTTTCATACCGACGCCGTGCAGGCCGTAGGGCACGTGCCCATCGACGTGCATGCCATGGACATCGATTTTCTGAGCCTTTCCGCGCACAAATTCCACGGCCCCAAGGGTGTGGGCGTGCTTTACTGCAAAAAGGGCCTACGCCTTCCCAGCTTCATCATGGGCGGCGCGCAGGAGAGCAAGCGCCGCGCGGGCACGGAGAACGTGGCGGGCATCGTGGGCTTGGGGGAGGCGATCGAGCTTGCGGTCACGAACCTTCCCGAAAAGATGCAAAACGTCAGCCGCCTTCGGGACAAGCTGATGGCGGGCATCGAACAGAGCATTCCCGAGGTCAGGCTCAACGGGCACCGCACAGAGCGTTTGCCCAACAACGTCAATTACAGCATTCGCTATATCGAGGGCGAATCCATCCTTTTGATGCTGGATATGGCGGGCATCGCCGCGTCCTCCGGCTCCGCCTGCACGTCGGGGTCGCTGGATCCTTCGCATGTGCTGCTTGCCATCGGCCTTACCCATGAGATCGCCCACGGCTCCGTACGCATGTCGTTAAGCGACCTCACCACGGACGAAGAGATCGACTATGTGCTTCAAAAGCTGCCGGGCATCGTGGAAAAGCTGCGCGCCATGTCGCCGCTCTATCACGCGAAATAAAGGATCGGAGGGAAAACGCAATGTATACGCAAAAGGTATTGGATCATTTTGAGCATCCCCGCAATGTGGGTGAAATAGAGAACGCGAGCGGCGTGGGCATGGTCGGCAACGCCAAGTGCGGCGACATCATGCAGATGTTTTTAAAGATCAACGACGAGGGGATCATCGAGGACTGCAAGTTTAAGACCTTCGGCTGCGGCGCGGCGGTGGCGACAAGCTCCATGGCGACGGAGCTTATCAAGGGCAAGAGCATCGAGGAGGCGGAAAAGCTTTCTAACGCTGCCGTGGTGGAGGCGCTGGAGGGTCTGCCGCCGCAGAAGATACACTGCTCCGTGCTTGCGGAGGAAGCCGTGCACGCCGCCTTGGAGGATTACCGCAAAAAACAGGCGGAAAAGGCTGCAAAATAACATATTTTGCCTATGATTGCATCCGCTCCTTTCGCGCAAACTAGGCGCGAAAGGAGTGGATTTTCATGAAGACCTTACCCTTTATGATCGGGGTAGCGGCGGGGATCACGCTCACAGCGGCGGCGGTCACCTCCATGTATCCCGACGTGCCGCGCCGTATGATGCGGGACGGAAAAAAGATGTGCCGCTGCGGCATGCGCGCCGTGCAGCACATGCTTTAAAAGGCGGCGGGGCTGTTCGGGGCACGTTTCCGGCGCAGCCCCAAATTTTATCGCTGTGTGAATTGAAATTACGGGTATAATAGGATATACTGGAAAAAAACAGGAGGCTGCGCATATGGATGGGAACGTCGGCGAAACGGCGCGTTTCAGCATACAAAACGAAAAAAGCAAGGCGAATGAAGTCTTGACCCGCGTATACGCATCCATGAAGGAAAAGGGTTACGACCCGGTCAACCAACTCGTGGGGTATCTCATTTCGGGCGATCCCACCTATATCACCAGCTACAATAACGCGCGGTATCTGATCCGCATGCTGGAGCGCGACGAGCTTCTGGAGGAGTTGGTGCGCTTCTATATGGCGCAGAACGATACCACGCTTCCCCCCTACGAGGAAGCGGACGCGGCGACGAGATAAGCCTTACTAGGGATACGGGTACAGCCTTGGCGTACCCTTTTTTACGGAAGGAGAGCTATGCTTCGCATATTGGCATTGGATGTTGGGGATAGGCGGATCGGCATCGCCGTGAGCGACGCGCTGGGCATTACGGCGCAGGGCTTGGAAACCTATACCCGCACGGGGGACGAGGAAAAGGACGCCCAATACATCCGCGACATGGCCGCGAAGTACGCGCCTGTGCGGCTTTTGTTCGGCATGCCCCGCAACATGGACGGCACCTACGGCTTTCAGAGCGAGAAGGTGCGCGCCTTTGCGGACGCGGTGCTCTCGGGCTGGGAGGGCGAGCATGTGTTTTTTGACGAACGCCTTACCACGGTGCAGGCCGAAAAGGTGCTCATGGAAGCGGAGCTGGATTGGAGAAAGCGCCGCAAGGTGATCGATAAGCTGGCGGCTGTGGTCATTTTGCAGGGGTATCTTTCCACAAATCCGACATTATAATTGAAGGAGAGCCTTTTATGGAAGAGAACGTAAGCCTTGACGACATCGTGCTGGTAGACGACACAGGAGAGGAAGCGCATTTCGCGCACATCTTGACCTTCGTATACGAGGGCGAGCGCTATGTCGCGATGGAGCCCGTGACAGAGGATACGGATGTGGAAAACGAAGAGGAAGCGGAAGTGATGCTCTTCCACATCGTGCAGGAGAACGGCGAGGACGTATACGAGTCCATCGACAACGAGATACTCCAAGGCGAGGTGTTTGAGGAGTTTCTTTCCCTCATCGAGGAGCAGGAGGAGGACGCGTAGCGGCGTTCGTGCGGGAAAAGTAGCGCGGGCTGCGGCAAAACGCGGCCTTTTTTGCGGCTTTTTTCAATAAAAAGGCTTGCGCGGCGCGGTGCGCTGTGATAAAATGCCAAGCGTATGAGCATGCGGATGGAACGCATGACGACACACCCGTTTGGATGCCCGGATTCGTGCCTTGACATGGGTTTTCCGGCGCAGAGGAAGAACGGGGAGGAATAAAACGTAAGGAGGAACCAAACATGTCAGTTATTTCCATGAAACAGTTGCTCGAGGCCGGCGTACATTTCGGCCATCAGACCCGCCGCTGGAACCCGAAGAT
>CAZNAL010000155.1:0-3048 GCA_964571055.1 uncultured Oscillospiraceae bacterium
AACGCCGTCATCAGCATAGCCCTTGGCCATGTCGGTGGGGATCGCTTCACCCTTCATGCGCATGTCGATCACGGGGGTGTAGAGAGCGCCCCAGTTGTTCTGCGCGCTGGTCAAAGCGGCCTTGGGGGCAACCGCCAGCATGCTTACGTTGTAGCCAACGCTGTAGACGACCTTACCGGCGTCCTGCGCGGCCTGCACGGCGGAGGGAGCGCCGGTGGAGTCAGCGTGCTGACCGATGATGACGCAGCCCTTGGAGATCAAAGCGTTCGCGGCTTCGGCCTCGGCGGTGGGATCATACCAAGAGTTGGTATACTGCACGTCCATGTGCGCTTCGGGAACGATGGAACGGATGCCAAGGAAGAAGGCAGTGTAGCCGGAAACCACCTCAGCATAGGGGTAAGCGCCGACATAGCCGACATAAGGATCCTTGACGGTGCCAGCATCCATGAGCTCCTTGAGCTTCATGCCCGCGACCACGCCGGAGACGTAACGGGACTGGAAGGTGTAGGGGAACATGTTGGCGACGTTCTTGACAGGCTGCAGAGCGGCGGTGTCGCCGGTGCAGGCTACGAAGAACACGTCGGGATATTCAGCGGCAGCCTGCATCATGTAGGACTGATGGCTGAAGGAGTCGGAGAAGATGATGCTGCAGCCCTGCTCTGCAAGGTCCACGGCGGTATCGTAGCAGGTCTCGTCTTCGGGAATGTTGTACTTGTAGATGATCTGATCGTCGGTGAGGCCCAAGGCAGCCTGCGCAGCCTTAACGCCGTCGATGTGCGCCAGATCGTAGCCGGAGTTCTCATCATGGACGAGAATAACGCCCACTTTGAAAGCGGCAGCGGCGGGAGCGGGTTCAACGGCGGCTTCCACCGCGGCGGCAGCCTCGTTTACGGCTTCCTGCACGGCGGGATCATTGGCGACCTGCTCGGCAGCCTGCTGAACCTGCGCGGCCTGTTCGGCGGTGCAGCCGACCATCGCGAGAACCAGTACCAACGCGATCACGATCGCAAAGGTCTTCTTCATTCTTATTTTCCTCCTAAAGTAGTTGTTTATGTCCTGCGCCGGGGTCGCCCCCCGCGCGAGTGACCATTTCTGTATGGAATTATACCACACAATTCGGGGTGATGTATAGTTTTTCGTTATTGCCCCTTCTTATAACGCTGAAAGTATGCCGCTGTTGTCCAGCGCCGCGAGCGTAGGTTCGCAAAGCGTCGGCTTACCCGCTGCGCGCAGCGCGTTTTTCACGTCCTTCAGGCCGCTGCCCGTGGAGATCGTGACGACGCTTTCGCCGCTTTTGATGATACCCGCCTTGACGGCCGCACGTACGCCCGCCGTGGCGGTCACGCCCGCCGGCTCCCCAAACACGCCCTCGGTGCGGCCAAGCACGCGCATGGTATCCAAAATGTCGTCGTCGGTCACGGCGATCCACCTGCCGCCCGACGCGCTTACCGCGCGCAGCGCCTTGACGGGATTTCTAGGTACGCCCACGGCGATGGAATCCGCCAGCGTATTTTCTTCCATGGGCTTGAGCGGCGCGTTCTCCTCCGCCGCCACCACAAACGGACAGCATCCCGTGGACTGCACGCCCAAGATGCGCGGGATGCGTTCGATCATACCCAGCTCGTAGAGATCGTGGAAGCCGTTGTATACGCCGCCGATGGTGCAGCCGTCGCCCACGGAGCAGGCCACCCAATCGGTGACGTTCCATTGAAGCTGCTCGGCAATCTCGAGCGCGACGGTCTTTTTACCCTCTGTGAGGATGGGGTTGATGCCCGCGTTGCGGTTGTACCAGCCGTATTTTTCAATGGCTGCCTTGGAAAGATCAAAGGTCGCCTTGTAATCGCCCATAACGGAGACCACCTTCGCGCCGAAGATCATCAGCTGCGCGACCTTGCCCTCGGGCGCGCGCTGCGGTACGAAGATCACGGTTTTGACGCCCATGCGCGCGGCGTTGCCGGCGCAGGAGGACGCCGCGTTGCCCGTGGACGAACAGGCGATGGTGTCATAACCCAGCTCGATGGCCTTTGCGACCGCCACGCCGCTTGCGCGGTCCTTAAGAGACGCCGTGGGGTTCAAGCCGTCGTCCTTGATAAAGAGCTTGACGCCCAATTCCCGCCCCAAGCTGTTGGAGGGATACAGCGGCGTCCAGCCGACGCGAAGGAAGGGCGAGAAATCGCGGGGCGCGAGCGGCATCAGCGCGCTGTAGCGCCACATGCTGTTGGTGCGATCCTCGGCGAGACTTTCGCGGTTGAAGCCCTTTTTGATATATGCATAATCGAACACGATGTCCAAAATGCCCTTTTCACCACAATGCGGGCAGGTCATGCTCTCGTCATAGGGGAGCTCCGCGCCGCAGATCGTGCACTTATATCCCAGAACGTTCTTCACTTAATTTCCACCTCAGACAAGATTTCTTAAAAAAAGTTAGGCGTGCAAAAACATTTTGTATGATAGGTGTATGATACTATACAAATCCTGATTTGTACAGTGGTTCGGGAAAATATTTTTTTGGAATCCCTGCCGCTAAAAATTTTTTAGTTTTGTGAAAAATCTTTTTGTTTTTCCCTTTACAACGCGGCGCAAATAGAATAGAATGAGTGCATAGCAGACGGCGCAGCGCTTCTTTGCGCGCCGATAAAGACGATGAGCATACGACCGTAAATAAAATAGAAGCAAAGGGGTATTACCATGATCGATTTGACCGTACATCAAGACAAGTTGGCGCATGCGATACAGCGTGCAAAAGAGAACAAGATCGTGATCCCGACGTTTGCCCAGATGCGCAATCCCGATCTGATCCCGCAGAAGATCAAGGACAAGCTTAAGGACGTAGGACTTTGGGACATCAACCCGCTGAACCTGTTCCGTATTTCCTGGCACAACGAGCCCACCATGCAGGGCGGCGGCTTCGGCGGCGTCAACTACATCGAAATGCCCAAAAGCCTCACCGGCGTGGACGCGCGCATCATCATCCTCTGCGGCAAATGGTTCCCGACCGGCTGCCACAAGGTCGGCGCGTCCTTTGGCTGCCTGGCTCCCCGCCTCGTC
>CAZNAL010000156.1:0-3026 GCA_964571055.1 uncultured Oscillospiraceae bacterium
TTCGGTTGAGAAGTATCATAAATTGTAGAAAGTAGGTGCGGGAAAGCAGATCGTGGCCGAAATCCTTGGTGTTCAGCGCGTCCTCGGTGTTGCGAAGAATGTCCATGATGCTGTGCCGTTCCCGCGCGCTGGGGCGGATCAGCGCAAATTTCCTTTTTTTTGCAAGCGTGAAGCAGGAAAGCAGCGCGTCGTCCCCCGTGCTGTGCGCGGCCAAATACGCCGTGTTCATCCAAAGGATCACGCGCTCGTAAGGCTCCTGCGCGTCGATCACCGGCCGGTGTATCTGGTTGTTGCCCACCAGCAGTATGTCCCACGGCTGCAAATAATAGGATTTTCCTTCCATGATGTAGTTGACGCGTCCGCCAAGGAACACCACCACCTTGTCAAAGGCGTGGTAATGGTACTCGATATCCAGCTCCCGCTGGTCGCGGATATGGAAAAGACGAAAGTCCTCGTGCAAATATCCGCGCTGTGTGCCGTCCTGCCGCATAGCATGCACCTCGTTTTCTCTGTAACCATGATAAAACAAAACGGCGCGCGCCGCAATGCGGATGGAAGGAATTTCCCAAGGCATGAATGTGAATTTTCAGCGTTGCAAAGCGGAAATTTTCGCAAAATGCGTCGAACACGCCGCCGCGCGCGGCGGTTTAAGTTGCCATATGCGGCGATTTGGGTTATACTAACACCATGCAATTATACTATACATGTAAAAATGTATAAGGAGGCGTTGAAGTTTATGGCTGGAATTATCAATACAGAACTCGGTACCATTACATACGCGGACGAACTTATCGCGAAGATCGCGGGTCTTGCGGCGGGCGAGAATTACGGCATTGCCGGCATGAACGCTAAGAAGGCCAGCGATACGTTTTTGCAGATCGTGGGCGGCGAAAATCAAAAGCGCGGCGTGCGTGTCACACCGCTGGAGGATGGAAAAGCCGTGGATATCGATCTGTACGTTACGCTGGTTTACGGCGTAACGCTGCCGACGGTCGCGCAGAATACCATCAGCAATGTGCGTTACCGTGTGAATGAGATGACCGGCGTGGAGGTGCGCAACGTGAATATCCACGTTGAAAGCATCCGCGTGCCCGAAGATTAAGCGGGCGCTGTCTGGAGGATAACAAATTGGAAAATTTACAGATCAACGGCGCGCTGCTCCGCGATATGTTCAATATGGGCGCAGCGCTGCTGGAGAAGAATAAGAGCGTGATCGATTCGCTCAATGTGTTTCCTGTGCCTGACGGCGACACGGGCACCAACATGTCCATGACCATGCAGAGCGCTGTGCGCGAGGTCAAGTCCTGCGAGGGCGAACGGGTATGCGATGTGGCGGACGCGGCGGCTTTGGGCGCTCTCAAGGGGGCGCGCGGCAATTCCGGCGTCATACTCTCGCAGATATTCCGCGGCTTTGCCAAATCTCTCGCCAATCACGACGAAATGGACGCCGGCATGCTTGCCATGGCGGTGAGCACCGGTACGGAGGCGGCGTATAAGGCGGTCATGAAGCCCAAGGAGGGCACCATGCTCACCGTCGCCCGCATGATGGCGGAACGCGCGACGGAGCTTTGGGAGGATGGCGCAAACGTTTATAAGCTGCTGGATCTGATGATCACCCGCGGCGAAGAGGCGCTGAAAATGACGCCGGATCTGCTTCCGGTATTGAAGGAAGCGGGCGTGGTGGATTCGGGCGGCAAGGGGCTGCTTACCATCTTCAAGGGCTTCAAGATGGCGCTTGACGGCGAGGAGCTTGACGACTATGTGGATGTGGCGGCACAGGAAGCGCCGTCGCTATCGCAGGACGCGGATCTAAGCTTGGAGGATGTGGAGGACATCAAGTTTGGCTACTGCACGGAGTTCTTCGTGGAGCATCTCGATCCTTCCTTCTGCGAAGCCGATCTTACGCATTTTAAGGAAAAGCTCATGCGCATGGGCGACAGCGTGGTGGTGGCGCACGACGCGGACTTTATCAAAATCCATGTGCACACCAACGCGCCGGGCAAAGCCTTGCAGCTTGCGCTGCGGCTGGGCGAGCTCAACAAGGTCAAGATCGAAAACATGCGCGAACAGAACAGGCAGATCAAGGCGGAGCTAAAGAAGAACGAGAAGGAAAACGCCATGATCGCTGTGAGCATGGGTGCGGGGATCGACAGCGTGCTTAAGGAGCTTGGCGTCGCCGGCGTCATATCCGGCGGCCAAACCATGAACCCGAGCATCGACACCATTTCCAAGGCGATCAAAAAGGCCAACGCGCGCAACGTGTTCGTGCTGCCTAACAACAGCAATATCATCCTTGCCGCGCAGCAGGCGGCGGAGCTCGTTTCCTGCAACGTGATCGTGCTACCCACAAAATCCATCATGCAGGGCATTTCGGCGGCCATGGCCTTTATGGAGGACACCGCCGTTAAGGACAACACCGCCAATATGCAAAAGGCGCTGCAAAACGTCGTCACCGGCTCCATCACCTATGCGGTGCGCGATACCTCCGTAAACGGCAAGCATATCAGCGAAGGCGACGTGATCGGCATGATGAACGGCGAGATCGTGGAGGTGGACGGCGATGTGTCAAGCGTCGGCGCGGCGCTGCTCAAGCGCATGCTCGCACAAAAGATAGAGGAACCCGTTGTGACGGTGTTCTACGGCGAGGACGTGAAGGAAGAGGACGCAAACGCCATGGCGGCGTCCGTGCAGGCGGACTATCCCGACGCGGAGTTTGCCGTGCAGTCCGGCGGACAGCCGCTCTACTATTACTATTTCGCAGTGGAGTAATGCAGTTAATAGAGCTTACAAGCATCAAAGGCATAGGCCCGCGCCGGGCGGAATTGCTCGGCAAGCTGGGCCTTGCTTCTTTTTATGACCTCCTTTATTTTGCGCCGCGGGATTACAAGGACTATTCCCGCTGCGAAAGGGTGGGCGACTGCGTTCACGGGCAGGACGCGGCGGTGTGCGTGCATATCGATCAAGAACCCAAGCTTGCGCGCGTGCGAAAGGGCTTGTCCGTCGTGACCGCGCAGGCGAGCGACGGC
>CAZNAL010000157.1:0-3012 GCA_964571055.1 uncultured Oscillospiraceae bacterium
ATACCCGCGATAAACACGCTTTCCGCCTTGCCGCTTTCAAAATTGGAGCAGGTTTGGAAGCTCTCGCCCGGCGTTTCGGAAAAGCAGTTGAGGTTGAGGCAGTCGTTCCAGTCCGCGCGGCCGATCAAGGGCAGCCCGTGCGGGCCTTTGTGCTCCACAGCGTAGCGTACGCAGCGGCGCAGGTGCTCAAAGAGCGGCTTTTCGCTGCCTTCGACATTGTTGAACGGAACCGGCTCGTCAAGAATCGTCGCGTCGCCCGTCTCGCGGATATAAGCGGAAACGCAGGCTACCAGCCAAAGGGGATCGTCGTTGAACCCCGCGCCCGCGTCCGCGTTGCCGCGCTTGGTCAGCGGCTGGTATTGGTGATAGGTGCTGCCGTCCTCAAACTGGATGGCGGCGATGTCGAGTATGCGTTCCCGCGCGCGCTCCGGGATCAGGTGCATGAAGCCCAAAAGATCCTGACAGCTGTCGCGGAAGCCCATGCCGCGGCCGGTGCCGCTTTCGTAATAGCTTGCGCTGCGCGACATATTGAAGGTGACCATGCACTGGTATTGGTTCCAGATGTTCACCATGCGATCCACCTTTTCATCGTTGGATTTGACGATGAAGCGGGAAAGAAGCGCGTCCCAATACGCGGCGAGCGCCGCCTTTGCCGCCTTGACCTGCGCCATGGTGGAAAACTTGCCGATCATCGTTTGTGCGCGGGTCTTGTTGATGACGTTGGGCGCGGTGAATTTCTCGTTTTGCGGGTTTTCAACGTAGCCCAACAGGAATATGAAGCTCTTTTCTTCGCCCGGGCGCAGGGAAACGTCCATGCGGTGGCTTGCGATGGGCGCCCAGCCCGAAGCGACGCTGCTTTTGCTTATGCCGTTGCAAACCGTTTCCGGCGCGCTCCAGTCGCCGAAAGCGCCGAGGAAGGCGTCCCGATCCGTATCAAAGCCGTCGATGGGGGCGTTAACGTGCAAAAACGCGTAGTGGTTGCGGCGTTCGCGGTATTCCGTTTTGTGATAGATCGTGCTCTTGTCGATCTCCACCTCGCCGATGTTGAAATTGCGCTGGAAGTTGGTGGAATCGTCCACGGCGTTCCATAAACACCATTCAAAGGCGCTGTAGAGCTGAAGGGACTTATGCGATTTCGTATCGTTTTTCAGGGTGAGCGCGTTGATCTCGCAGTTTTCGCCCAACGGCACAAAGCAGTCCAAAACGGCGGAAACGCCGTCTTTTTTGCTTTCGAAAACGCTATAGCCCATACCGTGACGGCAGATATACGCGTCCAAAGACGTTTTCGTGGGCATAAAACCCGGATTCCATACGGTATCCCCGTCTTTAATATAGTAATAACGGCCGCCCGCGTCCGTGGGGACGTTGTTGTAGCGGTAGCGCGTGATGCGCCGCAGCTTGGCGTCGCGGTAAAAATCATAGCCGCCGCAGGTGTTGGAAACCAAGCCGTAAAAGCCGTCGTTGCCTAAATAATTGATCCAAGGCAGCGGCGTTTTCGGGGTGGTAATGACGTATTCCTTCGCTACATCGTCAAAATAGCCAAATTTCATGGTATTTCTCCTTAAAAAATAATGAGAAAGAAAGGGTAAAGCGCTGCTTAATCGATTTCGTGATATGGACATCATACTAGATTTATATGTACAATGCAAATACTATTTTGTGCGGCGGTGAATTTTTTTATAGACTTAAAAATAATTTTAATAGAATTCTATAGGAAAACCGTGCCTTAGTGCACGAAAATTTTCGTAAAATCGGGGTTGACTTCCCGCGAAACGCCCGCTATAATGAATACACGAAAACGATTAAGTTGTCCGCAAGCAAAAAATCCGCCTGTTTTAGCCTTTCCGTGGCTGCCCGATACTCTAACGTTCATCTGCCGAGGTAAATAACCCATGATCACACAGAAAGATATTTCCATCGCCTGCGGCGTTTCGCTCGCTACGGTGAGCAAGGCGCTCAGCGGTCAAACGGATATCGGCGAGGATACCGCGCAGCATATCCGGGATACGGCGAAGGCCATGGGGTATCTGCCGAACGCGGCCGCGAGAGCGCTCAAGACCAACCGTTCGCACAACATCGGCGTATTGTTTGAGGATAAGACCAGCAGCGGCCTGCGCCACGAATACTTTTCGGAAATACTCCAGTGCATCAAGACCGAAGCGGAACGGCTGGGGTATGACATCACCTTTATCAGCCGGAACCTTGGCAATATGTCCATGACTTATTACGAGCACGCCAAGTACCGCAACTGCGACGGCGTCGTGATCGCATCGGTGGATTTCAAGCATCCCGACGTGATCCAGCTGGTGGAAAGCAACCTTCCTACGGTGACGATGGATTATGTGTTTGACAGCCGTACCGCCATCATGTCGGACAACGTTTCGGGCATGGTGGAGATCGTGGAATATGTATATAGGAAAGGACACCGCAAGATCGCCTTTATCCATGGCGAGGATACCTCGGTTACGCAGAAGCGTTTGGCAAGCTTTCGCAGCACCTGTGCGCGCTTGGGCGTGAACGTGCCGGACGACTATGTAAAGAGCGCGATTTTCCATGACCCCCGTTCCAGCGGCCTTGCGACCCGAGAGCTGCTTGCGCTTAACGACCGTCCCACCTGCATACTCTACCCCGATGATTTTTCCTTCATCGGCGGCATGAACGAGATCGAGCAGCAGGGGCTTTCCATCCCGAACGATATTAGCGCCGTGGGCTATGACGGGATTTTGCTTTCCCAAGTGCTCCGCCCGCGCCTTGCGACCTATAGGCAGGACGCCGTCACGATGGGCGTGAAGGCGGCGGAAAGCATCGTGGACATCATCGAACACCCCTTGACGAGCCTGCCCGTGCAGATCATGGTGCCCGGCCAGCTTTGGGAAGGCGAGACCGTCAAACAGCTTTGATTTCAATTTGGAGGGGGAGACCCTTCCAGAAATAAAATAAAATGCATGCGTTATGCTTGCAAATTTAAACGGAGGAAGAAAACATCATGAAGAAACTCATCGCATTGTTTCT
>CAZNAL010000158.1:0-3001 GCA_964571055.1 uncultured Oscillospiraceae bacterium
CGCTGCCGGTGGTGGACCGCCGGGACCTGGATACGGTGGTGAGGCTCCGCAGCGTTGCGGCGCGATGATCGCCAGCCATATTGAGCTTACGGTTAGGCATTTGCGCTTCCTCCTTGCACTATTTGCGGGTTAGTCTTCGTTGTTGCGAAGCGACAGGCCGAGACCCGTCAGCTTTTGCTGTACTTCCTCAAGCGACTTGCGCCCGAGGTTTCGAACCTTCATCATTTCCTCCTCGTTGCGCTGCACCAGCTCCTCTACGGTGTTGATGCCCGCACGCTTGAGGCAGTTGTAGGAACGCACGGAAAGATCGAGCTCCTCTATGGTCATTTCCAGGATCTTTTCCTTCTTGTCTTCCTCTTTCTCCACCATGATCTCCACGCCCTGCACGTGCTCCGTGAGGTTGATGAAGAGCATCAGATGCTCGGTGAGGATCTTCGCGGCCAAGCTGACCGCCTCATCGGGCTGTATCGTGCCATTCGTCCATACTTCCAGCGTGAGCTTGTCGTAGTCCGTGATCTGGCCTACGCGCGTATCCTCCACGCGGAAATTGACCTTGCGAATGGGGGTGAAGATGGAGTCCACGGCGATTTGGCGGATAGGCATATCCGGCTTCTTGTTGCGATCCGCCGAAACATACCCTCTGCCATGCTCGAGCATGATCTCCATATAGAGCCTGCCGCCCTCGCTGATCTCGGCAATGTGATGATCGGGGTTGATGACCTCGATGTCGCTGTCCGCGATCAAATCGCCCGCATGCACCACACAGGGGCCTTTGGCGTCGATCAACACCTTGGTGGGACCGTCGTTGTGCATGATGAGGCAGAGCTCTTTGAGGTTCAGAATGATCTCCGTAACGTCTTCACGGACGCCTTCGATGGTGGAAAACTCATGCAGTACCCCGTCGATCTTGACGGAGGAAACCGCAACGCCCGGAAGCGAGGAAAGAAGTATCCGGCGAAGGGAATTGCCCAGCGTGATGCCGAATCCGCGCTCCAAAGGCTCTACAACGAACTTACCGTAGTCGTTTACGATGTCCACACACTCGATTTTGGGTCTTTCAATTTCTATCATTCTTTACGTCCCCTCTCTACGGTTTTCGTGGTTCTTGGGGTTCAGGCGATGCGATTACCTCGAGTAGTACTCAACGATGAGGTGCTCTTCGATGGTCAGATCGATGTCATCGCGCTGCGGCATGGCCGCGATCTTCCCGGTGAGGTTTGCAGCGTCCATATCCAGCCACTTGGGCACGGGCTTCGCTGCGCCCTGCTCCTTGAGCTCCTTGAGGTTTTCCATATCGCGGCTGCCTTCACGGACAGTGATCACCTGACCGGCCTTTACCAGGTAGGAAGGGATATTGACCTTTTTGCCATCCACGAGGATATGGCTGTGATTGACCATCTGGCGCGCCATGGGACGGCTGTCCGCAAAGCCCAGACGATACACAACGTTATCCAACCTGCGCTCGCACAGGGAAAGAAGATTCTCGCCCGTGGCGCCGCGCATATTGGCAGCCATTTCATAGTATTTCCTAAATTGGGATTCCAATACACCGTAGGCACGGCGGCACTTCTGCTTTTCGCGAAGCTGGATGCCGTACTCGGACTGCTTTCTTTGTCTTGCCTGGCCATGCTGTCCCGGAGGGGTGTGACGCTTGATGACGGCGCACTTGGCGCTGTAGCAGCGATCGCCCTTCAAAAACAATTTCTCGCCTTCGCGGCGGCATTGCCTGCAAACAGAATCTGTATATCTAGCCATTGTCGCTCTCCTTACACTCTTCTGCGCTTGGGCGGACGGCAGCCGTTATGCGGGATGGGCGTCACGTCCTTGATCATGGTTACGTCGAGACCGGCGGTCTGCAAGGCGCGGATCGCTGCTTCACGGCCGGAGCCGGGGCCCTTTACATACACCTCTACGCTGCGAAGACCATGCTCCTGCGCCGCCTTGGCAGCGGTTTCGGAAGCCATCTGCGCAGCAAACGGCGTGCTCTTCTTGGAACCGCGGAAGCCGAGGCCGCCTGCGGAGGACCAAGAAATCGCGTTGCCCTGCACGTCGGTGATGGTAACCATCGTGTTGTTGAAAGAGGAGCGGATATGCGCCGCGCCACGCTCGATGTTCTTTTTCTCACGGCGTTTGCGGGTCGTCTTCTTAGCTTTGCTAGTATTAGCCTTTGCCATTTTCTCTCTCCTCCCTTATTTCTTTCTTCCGCCCACGGAACGTTTGGGTCCCTTGCGGGTGCGGGCGTTCTGCTTGGTGCTCTGGCCGCGAACGGGCAGACCCTTGCGATGACGTACGCCGCGATAGCAGCCGATCTCGATGAGGCGCTTGATATTCATGGAATTCTCGCGTCTAAGATCGCCCTCTACCTTCACGTTGTGGTCGATAAAGTCTCTAAGCTTACTGGTATCGGCCTCGGACAGATCGCGTACGCGAATGTCGGGGTCAATGCCGGTGGCCGTGAGGATGTCCTGCGCAGTCTTGCGACCGATGCCGTAAATATACGTCAAACCGATCTCAATGCGCTTGTCTCTGGGTAAGTCAACACCAGAAATACGTGCCATTTGGTTTTCCTCCGTTTTTTAATGGTTTCACGCCCGCTTGAAAGGGCGCGTACAGTCGGCTTGCACCGTCTGTAGGGGTGATGTTCACCCGCCATCTATATACGCTCGTCTGGATTTCGGGCTTGCGCCCGACAGCCGCACCGGACGAGAAATTTGCAAAAAAGCTCAAGATGGCCTTGCTTTTTTGGGATTCGCAACGCAATAAAAGGGCATCCTTCCCCGATACCACGCTAACCTAGATATTTTACCAATCCAATATGTTGTTTGTCAACACTTTTATTGGCTGTAACCAAGGAAAAATCCTTTTTTCGGGCGAAAGCAGAAAACTCGCGCCTTGCCGTTTCGGCAGGGCGCGAAGAATTTTGTTTCTTAGCCTTGCTTCTGCTTGTGCTTGGGGTTCTCGCAGATGACCATGACGCGGCCTTTGCGCTTGATGATCTTGC
>CAZNAL010000159.1:0-835 GCA_964571055.1 uncultured Oscillospiraceae bacterium
GTCGAAATCGACCTCGTGGCCGTCGAACTCGGGGCCGTCCACGCAGGCGAACTTCATCTTGCCGCCCACGGTAAGCCGGCAGCCGCCGCACATGCCCGTGCCGTCGATCATAATGGGGTTCATGCTCACAACGGTCTTCACGCCGTATTCCTTAGTGGTCTTGCAGACGAATTTCATCATGATCAAGGGCCCGATGGCGATGACCTCGTCGTAATTTTCGCCGCTTTCGATGAGCTTTTTCAAGGCGTCCGTCACAAGGCCCTTTTCGCCCACTGTGCCGTCGTCGCTCATCAAAACGTACTTGTCACTGACCGCGCGAAATTCCTTTTCCAGTATCACCAGATCCTTGGTGCGGAAGCCGACGATGGAGTGCACCTCCGCGCCCGCCTCGTGCATGGCCTTGGCTACGGGGAAGGCGATGGCGCAGCCTACGCCGCCGCCGACCACGGCGACCTTCTTAAAGCCCTCGGTATGGGTGGGCTTGCCAAGCGGCCCCACGAAATCGGAAAGGCACGCGCCCTGCTCCATGTGCGCAAGCTTCATGGTCGTTGCGCCCACGATCTGGAAAATGATGGCGATCAGACCCTTTTCGCGGTCATAATCCGCCACGGTCAGCGGGATGCGCTCGCCCTCCGCGTCCGTGCGCAGAATGATGAACTGCCCCGGCAATGCTTTCGCGGCGATGTGCGGCGCATAGATATCCATACGGCACACCGTATCGTTCAGCATGGTTTTTACGACGATCTCGTTGTTTTGCATGCCTGCTCCTCCTTATGAATATGATGTTCGCGCAGTTATGATTTTTTAGATTGGATCCCTACGTTTACTATGCAGT
>CAZNAL010000159.1:845-2984 GCA_964571055.1 uncultured Oscillospiraceae bacterium
GGGGCGGCATGCATAAATCGATATATTCTTATTGAAAAAAACACAAAAGAATCCAATGAGGCGCTTCGGATTGACGCGTGCGCCTGCCGACGCTATACTAATATGAAATACGGAAGCTGCGATTGCGCAGATCACGAGAGGAAGCACAAAGCCTATGTGGAAGCAGATGATACGCTTGAGCGCAACGCTCGCGTGCGCCGCGGCGCTTTGCGGCTGTGCGCCAAAGGAAGCGCCGGCGGAGCCGCCCGCCGAGATCGAGGTCGCGCCGACCGAAAAACCCGCCGCACAGGAGGGGAAATACAAGGATGGCGTCTATACGTCCGGCCGGCGGGGTTACGCGGGGGACGTCGTCGTCACCGCCACCATTGCGGACGATAAGATCGTGGATATACAGATCGAGGGGGCGGAGGAGACGAAGGGCGTTGGCAGCGTGGCGATCGAACGCATGCGCGACAGGCTATTGGAAGCGCCGTTTGGCGACGCGGACGTGGTTTCCGGCGCGACGGTCACATCGGAGGCGATCAAGATGGCGCTGGCGGATATCTTGGCTAAGGCTGCCTATTAAATGCAACAGAAAGGCGGCTGTCCGCATACCGGACAGCCGCCTTTGTCGTATCGTTTATTCTTTGCTCTTGCCCAAATAGGCTTGCTTTACGGCTTCGTCCTCAAGAAGCTCCTTGCCCGTGCCCGTCATGGTGACGCGTCCGGTTTCCATCACGTAGCCACGGTTGGCGATCTTCAGGGCGGCGTTGGCGTTCTGCTCGATCAAGAGCACCGTCGTACCGTCGTCGTTGATGCGGCGGATGATGGAAAAGATGTCCTTAACGACCAAGGGCGCTAAGCCCAAAGAAGGCTCGTCCATCATGATCAGGCGCGGCTTTGCCATCAGCGCCCGGCCAACGGCCAGCATCTGCTGCTCACCGCCGGAAAGCGTGCCCGCTTCCTGCCAATGGCGCTCCTGCAGACGGGGGAAGAGGGAGTAGACATGCTCCACGTCCTTTTCGATCTCCGCCTTGTCGTTTCGAAGGTACGCGCCGATGCGCAGGTTCTCCAGCACCGTAAGGTTGGGGAACACGCGGCGGCCTTCCGGTACCAGCACGATGCCGCGCTCCACGATCTTCTGCGTGTTCATGGTGGTGATGTCCTCGCCCTCGAAGAAGATGGAGCCGCCGGAGGGCTTGACAACGCTCATGATGGAGCGCAGCGTCGTGGATTTGCCCGCGCCGTTTGCGCCGATGAGCGTCACGATCTCGCCCGCCTCCACCTCGAAGCCGATGCCCTTGAGCGCCTCGATACCGCCGTAATTGACCTTGAGGTCTTTGATTTCCAACATGCTCATTCTTCATCCACCCCCAGATAAGCGGTAATAACGTCGGGATTGTTCTGCACTTCCGCGGCGCTGCCTACGGCGATCTGCTTGCCGAAGTCCAGCACGTACAGGCGTTCGGAGATCTCCATCACCAGATCCATGTGGTGCTCGATAACAAGGATCGCGATGCCGTACTTGTCGCGTATCTGCATGATGAATTTCGCGAGCTCCTTGGTCTCCTGCGGGTTCATGCCCGCCGCGGGCTCGTCAAGCAGCAAAAGCTTGGGGTTTGTAGCGAGCGCGCGCGCGATCTCGAGCCGCCGTTGCAGGCCGTAGGGAAGGCTGCCCGAAATCTCATCCTTGAGGTGCGCGAGATTCTGCTCCTCAAGAAGCGCCATGGTCTCCTCCCGCATGCGCTTTTCTTCCTTGTGGTTGAGGCGGAAGGTGGCGGTGAACACGTTCTGCTCCGCGCGCATGTGCTTGGCGACCAGCACGTTTTCAAACACCGTAAGGCTCTTGAACAGCCGGATATTTTGGAAGGTACGGGCGATGCCCAGCTTCGTGATCTTATCCGGCGTGGGGCTGATGGACTTGGTGAACTTGCCGTTGTTGGTGCCGGCGTACAGCTTCTTCATCTTGCCCTGCGGGAAATTCTCCACGATGGGTTCCCCGTAGAAGCTGACGCAGCCGTTGGTCGGCTCGTAAACGCCCGTGATGACGTTGAAGGCCGTGGTCTTGCCCGCGCCGTTGGGGCCGATGAGGGCGACGATCTCATGCTCGTTGACGTCCATCGTCAGATCGTTGACGGCGACCACGCCGCCAAACTGCAT
>CAZNAL010000160.1:0-2917 GCA_964571055.1 uncultured Oscillospiraceae bacterium
CACAGAGACCCGGATCACACGCGCGGCATGCGCATCGTGGAGGCGTTGGGCTGCGACTTTATCGCCGGAAAGGGGACGCCGCTGCCTGTGATCGCCCTGCCCGAGGTGATAGATGACGTCAACGCCTGGAACGGCGACGGCCTATACTATTATCAGGATGTGCTTCAATGCATTTCCATCAACAAGACGGATCGCGTGAAGATCGGGGACATAGAAATACGCCTCGTCAACAACAGGACGCAAGGCGCCAACATGACGTTCTATGTGCTGACACAAGGGGATAAAAAGGCCGTTTACGCCTGCTGTGACGCAAAGCCCTTCGCGCCCAATGACCTGTATTTTGACGCGGACGTGCTGATTCTCGGGGTCGTTTCCGACGACGGCGTCCTCAAAGGCGGCGCCAAGCTTGCCAACGCGCCCTTTAGGGATGAGGTGTTCACGCTGGAGGAGGTCGTTTCGCTTCAGCGCGCATACAGGATCAAGCGCGTGGTCGTCACGCACATCGACGAAATTTGGGGGAAATCCTACGCCTACTATACGGAATTGGAAAAGCGCTTGGACAACATAACGTTTGCCTACGACGGTATGGAGATTGTTCTGTAAGCTTCTCACGGAACGCTTGCGCGGCGGCATCAAAGCAGCAGCACATCGTCGCAGCCGAAGGCTTCCGCCTCCTCCTGATCGTGCAGCGCTATGAGCACAAGCGGAAAGGCGGCCTTCACAACGGGGCGTATCCTTTCGCGAAGCGCTTCGTCCAGCCCCTTGAAGGGCTCGTCCAACAGCAGCACATCGCCGCCGTAATGCAGCGCGCGGGCGATGGCGACGCGGCGCTGCATACCGCCTGAAAGCGCGGTTATGGGGTCGTTCGCAACATCCTGCAATTCCATGGCGCGAAGCAGCGCCATTGCGTCTTTCTTTTCGTTGACGAGCGCCACGTTTGCAAGCGCGCTCAAATGTGGAAGCAGCCGATCCTCCTGAAACACGATGGAAACGCGCGCGCCCGCAAGACCGGTCACCGTGCCGCGCTGCGGCGCGATACGCCCAAGCAGCAGCTTAAAAAGCGTGCTTTTTCCAGCGCCGGACGCGCCGAGCACGCCCACGCAGCCCGTTTCCGGGAAGGAGAAGCTTAACTTTTGCAGCACCGGCTTGCCGCCATACGAAAAGCACACATCATGAAGCTCTATCATGCCTTTGTCCTCCGCAGCAGGGTGACGATCAGCCTTTCCAGCAGCACGGACAGCAAAATCACGGCCAGCGTCCACGCAAAAAGCGCGGGCGTTTCCACATACAGCTTGCTTTCATAGATGCTGCGGCCGATGGAAAAGGCGGGCGCGGCAATCACCTCCGCCGCCACGCCGGATTTCCACGCGAAGCCCAGCGCCGTCGTGCTAGTTGCTACATATTGCGGCAGAATATGCGGCAGATATACGTGCCGCAGGGTCTTAGCGCGCCCCAAATGAAATACCGCCGCCATCTCCAAGAGCTGCGCGTCGGCGGATAGAACGCCCTGATAGACCGTCGCCCAAAACATAGGCGTCACCATGAGAAACGAAATCAGCACAGGCGTTACCGTGGCGCGCAGCCACAGCAGTACCAATATGATAAAGGACGTGACAGGCGTCGCCTTAGCGATGGTGCGAAGCGGGGAAAGCAGGTCGCGCAAAAAGGGGGAGGCGGCGGTCAGTACGCCCAAGGCGGTACCGGCGGCCGCGCCCAGCACATACCCCGCGCTGATGCGCAAAAAGGTCATGGCGACGGTTTTCCAAAACACGGCGGTTCCCGCCAAGGTAAGCAGCGTCACAAGCGTATCCCAAGGCCCCGGCAGCAGCAGCGCGCTGCCTACGCGCGCCGATACAAGCTGCCAAAGCGCAATCCAAAGTATGCCTACGATCCCTGCTTTGAGCGGTTTATTGAGCCTAGCCCACATAGAAATCCTCGCCGGGCAGCGCGCCGCCCACGCTCTTGGGATTCGCGGTGCAGAGTACGTCCAGCATGGCGGAAACGGCGGTCTTCATCTCCGCCCCCGTCAGGCACACGATATGGCAGTTGGGGATGGCCTTTTCGCCGATCGCCGCCGCGGGCACAACGCCAAGCCGCTCCATCGCGGCAGCCGCCTCCGGCGCGTTTTGATTCACATAGTCCACGGAGGCCGCGTAATCCTTCAAAAACGCGTCCACCGCCGCCTTATGCGCGTCATAGTAGGAAGCGCGGCAGATAATGGCGCTCTGCACCATGGACGCGTTCGTGACCTTGTTCCATTCCTCGGTCAAATCAAGCGCGATACGAAGCTCGGGATTCTTTGCCATGGCCGCCGTCACGTTGGGTTCGGGCAGCATGCCAAGCGCCGCTTCGCCGGAAGCCATCAGCGCCGCAAGCTCGCTGTGCTCCGCCTTATATTCGACCGTTACCTTATCCGCAACGCCGTTTTGCAAGAGCAAATATTGCAGTATGTATTCGGGCGTGGAGGCCTGCCCCGTAGCGTAGAGCGTCTTGCCCGCAAGGTCCGCAACGCTGTGCACCGTCGCGCCGTTCTCCAGCACATACAGGACGCCTAGCGTGGACGCGGCAAGGATGCGCACATCGCCGTTCAGCTTATTGTAGAGGACAGATGCTAGGTTCACAGGGACGGCCGCAATATCCGCTTCCCCGGAGATCACCATGGCCGTGACCTCATCGGGCGCGGAGGAAAGGGTGAACGCATAGTTCTTGTCGTCCTGCATCATTTGCGTCATGCCCATGCCCGTAGGCCCCTTGAGGGTGGCGACGCGAAGCGGCGTTTTCGGCGCTTGCGCGCACCCCGCAAAAACGCTTAGCAGCAATAGAAGCGCAAGCAAAATCGCGATCTTTCTTTTCATTGTTTTATCCTCGTATTATATAAGAGTAGTAGTTTTTAACGTTCCTCTCCAAGAACGAGCAA
>CAZNAL010000161.1:0-2909 GCA_964571055.1 uncultured Oscillospiraceae bacterium
GAACCCATCACGGAGCCCATCGCGGAGCCCATCACGGAGCCCGTCACGGAGCCCGTTGTTGAGCCTGCTGCGGAGCCCCTTGCCGAACCCGTCGCGGAGCCGCTTGCCCAACCTGCGGCGGAGGCCGAACCCGCCGCCTCTGACGGCGCGGTAGAGCAAAAGGACGAAAAGCCCGTCTATACCGTTGTACATATCATCGAACAGACGCTTGGCGAAGAGATCTTCCATCCCGGGCAGAACGGCGTGGTCGAGCTTGCGTCCGACGATAACGCGAGCTTCTTTACAGAAGCAAGCGACGCCGGCTACGCGCTGCTGATAAGCCGTGCGAAGCTGACCTTCCTCGATGAGAGCGGCGCGGACGCGACGCTTTCCGTTCCCGTGACCGACTACGGCGCGTTCCTCCCCGACTACGCGGAGACGGCGTTATGCTGGCCGGACGAATCGCATTGTACTTACGCTTTTACGGGCTGGCGGATCGCCACCGACGCGGAAGCGCAGCCCGCCGCCGAAGCGGGCGGCGTCTACCCGGCGCACAGCTTCTATACCGGCGCGGCGACGAGCTTCACGGCGGTCTTCACCGTCACGGGGCGCACGCTGCGCGAGCAGACGATCTACGCGGACGTGGGAGACCAGCGCGTGACCATCTCCGGCAACCTGCCCGACGGCGCGACGGTCAGCGCCGAGCCCGTCAGCTTTACCGACGCCGCCGCGCGCGCGGGCGCGCATATCCAAGACGCCGCCGACATCGTTACGGCGCTGGATATTACGATACTGGTGGACGGCGTAAAATACCAGCCCGCCGAATACGGCGAAAGCGTTTCGGTCAGCATCACCGGCATCGACGCCGCCACAGCCGAAAACGAAAGCCTCGCGCTGCTCCACGTTACGGAGGACGCGGCAGCCGACACGCCCTCGGCGGCAGTGGAGGTCGTAGAGGTGGTGGAGCTTGACGCGGTGAGCGATACCGCCGTCGCGTTTACCGCCGACAGCTTTTCGCTCTACATCATCACCGTCAACACCACCTACACGCTTACCTTCCCGGCGGGCGATTACACCCTGACCCACGCGGACAACGCGGCGATCATCGACGCCGACGCGGGGACGGAGGGCATACAGGCAAGCGTCGAGGGCGCGATCTTCAAATTCAAGATCCTACCCGCAACGGATCATATCGTTACCGGCGTAAGCGTAACCAAGGCGGCGGGCGCGGCCGCCGACGCCAACCTCTACGGACCCGACGCGGGCGGCATCTATACCGTCTCCAACGTAACGTCGGCTACGGGCAGCCAAACCGTGACCATAGAAACGGCGCGGAGCATCACGCTCACCTATGACGCCAACGGCGGCACGGGCGAACCCCATACCGTAACCATCGCCGCGGGGCAGAGCGTCACGCTGGCATGGCCCGCCGATATCGGCCTCGCGCCCGCAGCGGGCTATCACTTCACGGCCTGGAATCCGCAAAGCGACGGCGGCGGCATAGCCGCCGCAGCGGGGGCAAGCGTCAACAGCATCGATCAGAACACGACGTATTACGCACAGTGGTCAAACGCTGCCGCACCGTTTACGGCTAAGCTGTATAGCAACTCCAATTACGCCACCTCCGAATACACCGAACTTACCGAGGGCGGCGCGCTAGGCATCGGATGGAATCACGAGGCGAACCCCACCCGCTATCTTGTCATAGACGTCAACTTCACCAACTGCAACGGCGGTACAATCTCCGTTGCGCTACCCACCGGCATGGCGCTCTACGACAACAACTATACGAAACCGGGCGCGCCTTCCAATATAACCGACGTGGAATTCGTCACGCTCGCAAATCAGGGCACAGGAACCTACAGCAATCCCAATACAGGCACGCTGACCTATACCTTTTCTACGGCAACCACAAATGAGACGCTGATCATCCCCGTGACCTTTGACAGGTTCGTTTGGGATAAAAGCGCTGGCCTTGCCAACCTTTCCGGCGACAAAGCCCCTATTACCGTCACCATGACGCCTACAACCGGCGCGTCCAGCACAAAAACGCTGTCCAAGGTGCTTTCGTCCGTCGGGACCGGCCCGAATATCTATAGCAACTATTGGCCCAAAAAGGTACCGATCGGCGACGGCAGAGTTTGTATGAGCTATTCGAGCGTCAGAAATGCGGACACCTATTGGCGTACGCTGACAATGGAATATATTTTGCCGCATGATACGGATGGCAATTACGCAAAATACCTCGGGGAATCGGTGTTTGGCGAAACCACGTTGAACGGATACGCCTTGGCATATACAACATCGGGTTACTCGGTAGACGACAGCGACCCGACAAAGCTGGTGTACACCTGGGCGGATCACAAGCAAAGCGGCTATATTTATCTATCCCCGGTGTTACGCTTTCCGGCTGTGAATGAATCAAATCAAGCTATGTTCACCGACGGAGAAACGCTGGACTTCACGGTGCGTCTCACCGGTGAGACCTATTCCGGCGCTAAGATCGCGTCGTCTTTTAATTGTCAAACAACGGCTACAGTACCAAAATCGGATGTGCAGATTGCGCAAATACAACCGTCTTAACAGTACCAGCACAACGTGTGTTTCGTATGGAAGGATTTACGCATTCCGTCATCCTCTTTCAGATAAACAACCGGCGGCGGTCTGCAAAAACCATGTGTGACATGGCATACCCGATTCATGATCCATACTGCGCTTATAGTATATCATAGTCTATCATGACGCGTAGCACGTTTTGCCATTTTTCTACATTTTTTGTCAGTCTATGCGTTTTTCTATCGGCAACAGGCTCTGTATAACCACACCCCCGAAAACGCCTGTTTCCGGGGGTGCGTCACACATCTATCACGCAAGAAGCGTTTTGCGCAGCCTTGCCCTTCTGCGCAAGGGCGCGCTACGCCAAGCCGTCC
>CAZNAL010000162.1:0-2881 GCA_964571055.1 uncultured Oscillospiraceae bacterium
TTATTATACCCGTCAACGCGTTCGTTGACAAGAAAAGCGGCTTTCTATATAATGTAGTCGGTATATTTTGTGCAGTATACGCCGCACATTCTGATAGGAAAGGATACTACTATGCGTTTATTGAAATCCTACGAGCTTCGCGAATTATATCTGGACTTTTTCCGTAAGAAGGGGCATGCCGTCATCCCCTCCGCTTCGCTCATCCCCGAGAACGACCCCACCGTGCTCTTTACGACCGCCGGCATGCATCCGCTCGTGCCCTACCTGATGGGCGAAAAGCATCCCGCGGGCGTGCGGCTTGTGGACTGCCAGAAGTGCGTCCGCACGGGCGACATCGACGAGGTGGGCGACGCAAGCCACTGCACGTTCTTTGAGATGCTGGGCAACTGGTCGCTGGGCGATTATTTCAAGAAGGAATCCATCGCCTATTCGTGGGAGTTTCTGACCTCGCCGGACTATTTGGACATCCCCAAGGATAAGCTCTATTTCACCTGCTTCAAGGGCGACGAGAACGCCCCGCAGGATACCTACTCGCATGACCGGTGGGTCGAGATGGGCGTAGACCCCAGCCATATCTTCTACCTTGAAAAGAAGCACAACTGGTGGGGTCCCGCGGGCACCACGGGTCCCTGCGGCCCGGATACGGAGATCTTCTACGACACGGGAAAGCCCAAGTGCTCCCCCGACTGCAATCCCTCCTGCTCCTGCGGCAAGTATTTGGAGATTTGGAACAACGTCTTTATGGAATACAACAAGGACGCAGAAGGCCGCTTCTCCCCGCTCACGCAGCAAAATGTTGATACGGGCATGGGACTCGACCGCACCATCGCAACGCTGCAGGGCGTGGAAAGCGTCTACGACACAGACGCGTTCGAGGGCATCATCGCGCGCATCAGCGAGCTTTCAGGCAAACATTACAAGGACAGCGCGGATACGGTCAAGGCCTTCCGCATCGTCGCCGACCATATCCGCTGCGCGACGTTCATGCTGGGCGATCCGCGCGGCGTAACGCCCTCCAACGTCGATCAGGGCTACATACTCCGCCGCCTGATCCGCCGCGCGCTTCGCTTTGCGATGCAGCTTGAGATGCCCGAATCCAGTCTCTCCAAGGTCGCCGAGGCGGTAGTCGCGCAGTACGGCAAATTCTACAGCGAGCTCAACGACAACGCGCAGCACATCTACGACGAGCTTGACCGCGAAGAGCTTCGCTTTCAGAAAACGCTCAAAAACGGCATGCGCGAATTCGAGCGTATCAAGAGCGGCTTCGCGGACGGGCGTATCGACGGCGCAAGTGCGTTCCGCCTTTACGACACCTTCGGCTTCCCCATCGAGTTCACCGAGGAGATGGCACGCGAAAACGGCCTGACGGTGGACGTGGACGGCTTTGCGGCAGCCTTTGAAAACCACCAGAAGAAATCGCAGGCAGGCGCGGAGCAGCGCTTTAAGGGCGGCCTTGCCGACACCAGCGAACAGACAGCCAAGCTGCACACCGCGACGCATCTTTTACAGGCGGGCCTTCGCAAGGTATTGTGCGACGACACCATCAGCCAGCGCGGCTCCAACATCACGGCGGAGCGCCTGCGCTTCGACTTCAGCTTTGGCCGCAAGGTAACGCCGGAGGAGCTCAAGGAGGTGGAGGCGTTCGTCAACAACGCCATCGCCGCCGCCGCGCCCATCGTGTGCGAAGAAATGACGCCGGACGAGGCGCGCGCACAGGGCGCCATCGGGTTATTTGGCGACAAGTACGGCGAGCGCGTCAAGGTCTACACCATGGGAACCTTCTCCAAGGAGATCTGCGGCGGGCCGCACGCGGGCAACACGGGCGATTTGGGTACTTTCAAGATCAAAAAGGAGGAGGCCAGCAGCGCGGGCGTGCGCCGCATCAAGGCCGTATTGGAATAAGCGTTGTCGAACTGGTTTACATACGATTGGCAGGAACAGGGCGAGCGCGCGCACTACGCGGTGGATCTCGCGCTGGGCGAGCAGGGGAAGGCGGAGGAATATCCCTTCGTTTTCCGCCTGTACTGCAAATCGCCCCATGAGATCAACGAGCGCTGCCGCCGTCACGCGAACGCGCTGCTTTCCAAATGCGAAAAGGAGGGCTTTCTTTTCGCGGGGCGCGTGGAAACGCCAAGCTGCATCCAATTCTATTTTTACGGCAAGGCCAAGGTTTCGCTTTCCTCCATCGAATACGCCTACGCCAAGGAAAAGCTTTTATCCTGCCGCGCCGATGTGCAGGAGGATCCCTCGTGGAGCTTCTACGGCGAGCACCTTTGCCCCGACGCCGCGAAGTATCAAACCGAACAGAACCGCGAGATGATCGCGCGCATGGCAAAGGCCGGCGACTATACGCCCGCGTCCAGGCGCGTGCGTCTTCACATGTTTTTTCCCTCCGAGCCGCTTCGCGCCATGTTTGCCGAGCAAGCGCGCCAATCGGGCTTCGCGCTTTCCGAAACGCACTTCTATCCGGAGCAGGAGCGCGCCTACGGCGTCGCCATCATCCGCATCTGCACGCTCAACAAGCCGGATGTGGACGCGCTGACCACGAGCGCTATCTATCTTGCACAGAATTTTGACGGCACGCTGCTCTATTGGGATTCGCCGGTGGTACCCAAGCACAGCCCGATGCGATAGGCGCTTCGCTTTCGTGCAAGGTCAAACGACCTTGCACGATTTTTCAAGCTGCAACTTTTTGTACGCGCTGCGCGCTTTACGCACGGTCGTTGCAGCTTGCAGAGAAACCCTTGCTACGCAAGGCCTCCGCTCGCGGCGCGCATGTCGCCGCTCACGAATAAGCCTCCGGAATGGCGCGCATGTCGCCGCTCGCGAATTGACGACGACGCGCCCCGAACCCTCAAGAAATGATTGGATTTTATATTAT
>CAZNAL010000163.1:0-2855 GCA_964571055.1 uncultured Oscillospiraceae bacterium
GCTGCGGAACTTCAGGTTAAAGCGGATAAAGAACTCGCTGCCGAGAATGAAAAACAGGATGATACCCGTGATCATGCTGGAAACGTAGTCGGAAAGGTTGTAGCGCGACGCGATCTCCATGGAGCCCTTGCTCAAGAACACGAGCAAGGCGGAAATCGGTACCATAGCGAAGGTGTTGAACTTCGCGAGCCACGCGACGATGATTGCCGTGAAGCCCTGCCCGCCCGCGGTGCTTGTGGAGATGGTGTGGCTTGCGCCCGCCACGGCGAGGAAGCCCGCAACGCCGCAGACCGCGCCGGAGAGCACCATGGTGCGCACGATGACCTTTTTGACGTCGATGGCGGCATAGCGCGCGGTGTTCTCGCTGTCGCCCACCACGGCGATCTCAAAGCCGTGCTTGCTGTAGTTGAGGTAGATGTACATGGCGACGACCAGGACGACCACGATGATGACATTGAGCGTATACATCTGGCCGAACAAGGACGGGAACCAGCCTATGCGCGTCTGGGGGTTGATCACGCCCACGGAGCTTGAACCGAAGGGATTTTCCCAAAGCGCCACGAAATAGGAGGTGAGCTGGATGGCGATATAGTTCATCATCAGCGTAAAGAGCGTTTCGTTGGTGTTCCACTTCGCCTTGAAGAAGCCGGGTGCGAAGCCCCACACAGCGCCCGCGAGCGCGCTGCCGGCGAACATCACAAGCAGCAGCGGAAGCGTGGGAAGCACGGTATCCAAATTGATCATGCAGCCCGCCGCCACAACGCCGCCCATGAGGATCTGCCCCTCGGCGCCTATGTTCCAGAATTTCATCTTGAAAGCGGGCGCAAGGCCGACCGCGATACAAAGCAGCATCATCGTATCGCGTATGGTGACCCACATGCGCTTGGAGGTGCCAAACGCGCCCTCAAACATCGCACCGTAAACCTTCAGCGGGTTCATCTTGACGATGGCGTAGATGATGATGGCGCAAATGACCAACGCGATCGCAAGGCCGATCAGTCGTACGCCGAGCGCCTGCCAAGCGGGCATATAGTCGCGCTTGGAGATGCGGAGAAAGGGTTCTCTGCTTTCTTTTTTCTGTTGGGTCTTCATGCCTGCGCCTCCTGTCCGAGGTGGGTCATCAGCAAACCAACCTCTTCCTTCCTGATCGTACGACCGTCCACGATGCCGCTGACCTTGCCCGCGCAAAGCACGAGTATGCGGTCGCACAGCTCAAGCAGAACGTCCAGATCCTCGCCTACATAGATCACGGCGGTCCCGAGCTTCTTCTGCTCGTTGAGCAGCCGGTAGATCGTATAGGACGTGTTGATATCCAAACCGCGCACGGCGTACGCCGTCATAAGAAGCGCCGGATGCGCCGCGATCTCGCGGCCGACCAGCACCTTTTGCACGTTGCCGCCGGAAAGGCGGCGCACGGGCGTGCTAAGCCCGGGAGTCACGACCTCGAGCTGCTCGATGATGCTCGCGCCCAGATCGCGCGGGGTCTTGCGGTCCGTAAAGACGGATTTGCCCGCGTCGTAGGACTTGAGCATCATGTTGTCCGGTATGTTCATGTTGCCGACCAAGCCCATGCCAAGGCGATCCTCCGGCACGAAGGCCAAGCGGACGCCCATCTTTTTAATATCCAAGGGGGATTTGCCCACAAGTTCCTCGCCCGCGGCGTTTTCTTCGCGCGGCGTGTACACGATGCTGCCGCCCTCCTCGATGCGCTGCAAGCCCGCGATGGCTTCCAACAGCTCTTTCTGTCCGCTGCCGGATATGCCCGCAACGCCCAGTATCTCGCCGCCGTAGGCTGTGAAGCTTACGCGGTCCAAGCGCTTTACGCCGTCCGAATCCACGACGGTAAGGTCCTTGACAACAAGGCGCTCCGTGATGTTTTCGGGCGCGGGACGGTCGATGTTGAGCGTTGTCGCCTTGCCCACCATCATGTCGGTGAGCTTCTGCGGGTTGGTTTCGCTTGTGGGTACGTCGCCTATGTATTCGCCTTTGCGCAAAACCGCCACGCGGTCGGAAATCGCCATGACCTCGTGCAGCTTATGCGTGATGATGACGATCGCCTTGCCGTCCGATTGCATGTTGCGCATAACGGCGAAGAGCTTATCCGTCTCCTGCGGCGTCAAAACGGCGGTCGGTTCGTCCAATATCAAAATGTCCGCCCCGCGATAGAGCACCTTGACGATCTCAAGGGTCTGCTTCTCCGACACGGACATGTCGTATACCTTTTTATCCGGTTCGACCACAAAGCCGTAGCGGTCGCATATGTCCTTTACGGCGGCGCGCACGTTTTTGAGGTCTACCAAGGGAGTCTCGTTGAGGCCCAGCACTATATTTTCCGCGGCTGTCAATACGTCCACCAGCTTAAAATGCTGATGGATCATGCCGATATGCAGCGCGAACGCGTCGCGCGGCGAGGCGATGGTCACCTTTTCGCCGTTGACGTAGATCTGCCCGCTGTCAGGCAGATAGATGCCCGATAGCATATTCATAAGCGTCGTCTTTCCGCTGCCGTTTTCGCCCAGCAGCGAAAGGATCTCGCCTTTATCGATGGTAAGGGAAACCTTGTTGTTGGCTATTACAGAGCCAAAGGTTTTGGTGATGTCCACCATCTGGACCGCGTTCTTCGTTTCCAAAGCGTGATATCCTTTCTATGTTCAGATTCTTTGCGGAACCGACTTGTCCCCGCAAGGCAGGATTGCCGATATGGATGCGCGCGTCCTGTGATGGAGCAAGCGCTGTACGATCCTTGACATGAAAAAAGAATGCGAATGCGTTTCCTGTTCGAAATGAGAGAAGCGGATGAACCGCTTCTCTCACAGCTTCTCGTGTCGGAATTAGTTGAGCTCGGTGATGCCGTC
>CAZNAL010000164.1:0-1642 GCA_964571055.1 uncultured Oscillospiraceae bacterium
AGGGAGAGCATGTTCTCGCCCGTGACGCCGCGCATGTTGGCGGCCTTCTCATAGTACATATGGAATTGGCTCTCCAGAATGCCATAGGCACGGCGAACCTTCTGCTTTTCACGCAGCTGCAGACCGTACTCGGACTGCTTCTTTCTGCCCTGTCCATGCATACCCGGAGGCGTATGGCGCAGCGTCAGCGCACACTTTTCGGTGTAGCAGCGGTCGCCCTTCAAAAACAGCTTGGTGCCTTCTCTGCGGCACTGTCTGCAAACGGAACCAGTATATCTTGCCATAACGATTGTCCTCCTTAGACTCTTCTGCGCTTCGGCGGGCGGCAGCCGTTATGCGGGATGGGCGTCACGTCCTTGATGGACACGACCTCCAGTCCTGCCGTCTGCAGCGCGCGGATGGCGGCCTCACGACCGGAACCCGGGCCTTTGATGTACACTTCAACGGTCTTGAGCCCATGCTCCATCGCCGCACGCGCCGCCGTCTCGGACGCCATCTGCGCCGCGAACGGCGTGGATTTGCGCGAACCGCGGAAGCTCAGCGAGCCTGCGCTCGACCATGCAATGGCGTTGCCCTGCAGGTCGGTGATCGTCACCAGCGTGTTGTTGAAGGAGGAACGGATGTGCGCCTGACCGCGATCGATATTCTTTCTCTCACGGCGTTTGCGCGTTGCAGTCTTTTTGACTTTCGTTGCCATATCTCTTCCTCCTTACTTTCTCTTGCCGCCCTGCGAACGCTTCGGGCCCTTGCGGGTACGCGCGTTCTGCTTGGTGCTCTGTCCGCGAACGGGCAGGCCCTTACGATGCCGCACGCCGCGATAGCAGCCGTTTTCAATCAGCCGCTTGATGTTCATGGACGTTTCCCGTCTCAAATCACCTTCGACCTTGATGTTGTGGTCGATGTACTCCCTGAGTTTGTTGACATCGCTCTCATCCAGGTCGCGCACACGGATGTCAGGGTTGACGCCCGTTGCGGCAAGGATGCTTTGAGCGGTTGACAGACCGATGCCGAAGATATAGGTCAGGCCGATCTCGACCCGCTTATCCCGCGGAAGGTCTACGCCAGCAATACGTGCCATATGGTTTCTTTACCTCCGTAACAAATTTCACTAGTTTGTATCTGATCCGACAGGAAGCGCCTTCCGGCGCCAGCCGCCCCGTCGGGTTTTCTTCCCGCTCAGCCTTGCTTCTGCTTATGCTTGGGGTTCTCGCAGATGACCATGACGCGGCCTTTGCGCTTGATGATCTTGCACTTTTCACACATGGGTTTTACCGAAGGTCTGACTTTCATCGTATTCTCCTCCTGTTAGTTCTTTGCACGCCACACAATGCGGCCGCGCGTTAAGTCGTAGGGGGACAGTTCCACTGTCACCTTGTCGCCCGGCAGTATGCGGATAAAGTTCATCCGCAGCTTGCCGGAAATATGTGCGAGTATTTTGTGTCCGTTTTCCAGCTGTACCTCGAACATGGCGTTCGGGAACGAATCGGTCACAACGCCTTCCACTTCAATAACGTCCGACTTTGACAAGCTATCCCTCCTTAGATCGCGCTCTGCCGCAGGATCGCAGCGAGCTCTTTTCTCACATAGGCATCCAGCGTACCGGCGCCCCCCTCAAGCTTCCTGTTCATGTCTATCCGCTCGG
>CAZNAL010000164.1:1652-2854 GCA_964571055.1 uncultured Oscillospiraceae bacterium
GCTCGGTGCGAAAGCGCAGATGCTTGAGCTTTTTCTTCTTTGGCCTGCACGCCTTATGCGTGATGCCGTCCATGATGTAAACGTGCGCTTCGTCGCACGCGTCCACGATCACGAAATACCTGCCCTTGTCCCGTCCGGCCGTGGACTCTACGACCATGCCGCTAAGATCAATCATCGTCTACACCCATCAGCGTTAAAAGCTGCGGCGCGTCATCTGTGATGACGACCGTGTTTTCATAGTGGGCGCTGGGAAGCGAATCCTTCGTTTCCACCGTCCAACCGTCGTCGTAGACGAAAACCTCTTTGCCGCCTAGATTGATCATGGGCTCTACCGCGATGGTCATGCCCTTGGTCAGGCGGATGCCGCGTCCGGTTCTGTGGTCGTAATAGTTGGGGACGTCCGGCGGCTCGTGCATGTGGGTGCCGATGCCGTGACCGATCAGCTCGCGCACAACGCCGTATCCGTGACTTTCGGCGTGGTTCTGTATCGCCTGCCCGATGTCGGAAATGCGATACCCCGGCCGGGCAAACTTCATGCCCTCGTAGAAGCATTCCCGCGTTACCTTCACAAGCTCCCGCACCCTAGGCGCGACTTCGCCTACGAAAAAGGTTCGTGCGGCGTCGCCGTGGTAGCCGTTGAGCTCCGCCCCCACGTCAACGCTGATGATGTCGCCGTCCTTGAGGGCGTATTTGCCCGGTATGCCGTGCACCACCTGCGCGTTGACGCTGGTACAAATGCTCTTGGGATAGCCGTTATAATGCAGGAAGGAGGGTACGGCGTGCTGGGAGCGGATAAACGCCTCTGCGGCCTTATCCAGCTCCGCCGTCGTAACGCCGGGCTTCGCCATATCGCGCATCAGCTTGAGCGTTTCCCCTACGATACGTCCCGCGGCGCGCATCTTTTCGATCTCTGCCGCGCTTTTGATCGTAAGCATCAGAGCGTCTCCGTGAGGGCTTGGATCGCTTCGAGCACCGCTTCCGGCTTTTGATCGCCGTCCACGCGCTTGAGGATCCCCTTGTTTTCATAGTACGCGATAAGCGGCTGCGTATTCGCATTGTATACGTCGATCCGGTTCTTCACCGTCTCGGGCTTATCGTCGTCGCGGATGTAGAGGGCGGCGCCGCACTTGTCGCAGGTTTCCTTATCATAGGTGGAAACATGGAACGTCGCGCCGCAGCCGGGGCACATACGCCTGCCGCTG
>CAZNAL010000165.1:0-998 GCA_964571055.1 uncultured Oscillospiraceae bacterium
CCGTTACTATCATTATCTCACAGGGGTCTACCCGTCACTATGTTTTACGCTTACGGCTCGTCCATTTCTTCCAACATATCCCGAATAAGCTTGTAAGCTTCGGCTGATGAAAGCGTAAACTGCGTCACATCGTCGCCAAGGGAAGCGCACCAAAGGGAATCCCGTGTACGCAGCAACAGCACTTCTTCCTGCATCAGCGTTGCTCCTCGTACCCGCAGGGATACCAAATGCGTCGCCGTCAGGCGATACATCAGCTCGTTCGCAAACCGTTCCCCGTCGCCTGTGAGGGAGAAGGAAGCTTCGTCCATGATGCCGCAGGTGCAAAGTCCGTCCATAGCGGCACGTATATCCGTAATTTCGGGAAACTCCATCGCCATCAGCACAAAGGGGAGCAGCCAGCGAGTATCGGGAGAAGTATAGGCTTCCTCCATGATCGTGTAAAGCATCTGCGGGTCGATGGAAGCGTCGGGCAGCTTGTGGGACAAAAGACCTTCCATGTATCTGCGCCGGTACGCGTCCGTAAGTGCCAGCAGCAGCAAAAAGGAATCGGTACTCATTTTCGCGGCTGATTCGTCACGCTGCTCTGTGTCCGTCTCCGCAAGTCCCGCAAGAACGGTGGCGGCGATGTCTTCCTTTTTTATCGTGGAAAGGAAGTTATCTTCGTTTTCCCGTCCAACGAGCACACACATTTCTCCCCGTCCGGCGCAGAGCAATATCTCCAGTGCGTCGTTATAGAAAAGCGTATGCAGCTTGCTCACACATTTGGGTTGGAGCGCGACCTCAACGGCTTTCTTTTGCGCGTCGTCCAGTTCGGGCACAGACCCCATGTCGGATTTTTCGCTTTTCAAAGGGCTTAAAACATTTCGCTTGATCCCCGCGACCTGCGCGAACGCGGAGAGCTTAGCGTCGGACAGATTACATTTCGTCATGGTACATTCCTCCTAAAACACTTTATTGACAACGCCGTTAATGGGTTTCTTGACATAGCGCTTGATCTG
>CAZNAL010000165.1:1008-2850 GCA_964571055.1 uncultured Oscillospiraceae bacterium
GTGCCCGCGGCTTTTCGGTGAGTTTATCCAGCCGTCCCATTCCAGCGTTCCATGTTTTTTCAAAGTAACGTCCGCTTTCGGTATGGGAGGAAAGCGTTTTACTCCGAATATGAATGGCTTTTTGCGTAAGATTTGCTTTTGCCTTTACGACCTTCGGGGTGATGTACTTTTTCGCGGCGCCCGTCATGACCTTGTCGGCGATCTTGCTCACTGCATAATCCTTTGCCGCGCCCCACATGGCATGGGAAGCTCCCTCCGTAATGCTGTCTCCGCCAGCGTCAACGTAATCCTTCACGCGGTACAGACCCTTGCCCACCTGAAAAACGTACTCCGACGCGCCGCCGGACAGAGCAAACGCGGCACTGCGCGCGGCAGCGCCCGCAGCAGTCTCGTTGCGGCACACCTCCTCGAAAGCGTCCTCATATGCCCGAATGTAAAGCTGGGTGTTCGTTGGGGCTTTATAAACCTCGTCCGCGCCGATGATTTTACCCGAGGAAATGTCGCGAAAACCTTCTTTCATCCTTTCAAACTTTTCGGGGTCGCTGGTTTCATCGTTATTCACGGCTTCGATTTGCTTTTGCATGATTTTGCTCATGTCCCAAGCCACATCTTTGGTGCTTGTGTTGAGCCGTTCGGTCATGTGGATAAGCTTATCAAGCATTTCATCCTGGCTGCGTTCCTGCGCGGCGCGGGCGGCGCTTTCCCGCGCTCGTTCTCGATCAAGCCGCGCTTGCGTCTCTTGGTTTGCCTGCATCCATGCTTGCTCCTCCTGTCGTATCCGCGCCTGTTCGTCTATGCGATTCCCCCGCCAGTCATAGACCTCCGGCTGGTAGGGTAGCGTATCCGGCATGGCGGCTCGCGAAGCCGCTTCTGCCGCAGCTTTTGCCGCCGTTTTTGCCGCCGCCGTTTTGACTATCGCAGTTATCATACCCGCCACAGCAGCCAATCCGCCTGCGGCTATGCCGCCGATTACAACAGGCGGAAGGCCTTCGTCATCATCTGTATAATCGTCATAGCTGTCCGTATCGTCATACGACTCGTCGCCCCAATCGGACGACTCCTCGGAAATGTCCTCAATGCCCTCTATCCCTTCGGTATCATAGGCGGGGCTGCCACTGCCGTCACCGTAGCCCACGGGGATACCGCCTTGTGCAAAGGGGTCGGAATCTGCATTCTCCGCTTGGCGGTCGTCAGCTCCGGCAATGCCAAGATCAAAGGCAAAGTCCAGCCGCAGTGCGTGATAATCATCGGACCAATCAAGTCTTTCGAATGTCGCATACCCCTCAAAGCCGCGCACTGTACTCGTCAGCGTTACGGTAATGCTGCCCTCATGCGTTTCTGTCTTTGATTCTGTCTTGCTGTCGTTAGCGAAGGTACTTGTGCATAGGGCATTACAGGGAACTGTCAGCATTTGCACTTGCCCCGCTTCTCTTTTCGTAAAGATAAAGCCGCTTGCGTCTATCGGGAAAGTGTATTCCAAGGTGTGTACACTGCCGAACAAAGGCGATGCAACTGTTTTTCCCGTTACCTCGCCGGTAAGCGATACGCCCGCGTCCGAATAAACGCCCAATACAAGGCTGTCACATTCAAATGAAATTTCGGTGTACTGCGAAGGGTAACGTTCGGAATCGCGTGGATAATCTTCAAGCGTTTTATGGCTTATCTCCACGTTTCCCCCATAGGTTCCTACGGGATAGCCGCTTACGGCGGCAAACGCGCTTGGGCTCATGCACATAAATATAAAAACAAGGAGCAGTACGGCAAAGCCGCGAAGGGAGTTTTTCAAAATCATTACACCTCTTTCCGGTTCTATCTGTTATACGCCCTTCAATTTTGCCGTTT
>CAZNAL010000166.1:0-2755 GCA_964571055.1 uncultured Oscillospiraceae bacterium
ATTCACTTAGTTTTTCTAAGCATATTTTTGTCCACTTTTTCGAGAATGCCTCAGTGTGCTTGTACTGTTCACCGCACGCCCCAGCGCCGCGCAGTCTGTGACACGTTCGTTCGTTGCCTCGCCCGCCACACCGCCGACATAGTCGGCGCCACTGACGCTGCCCGTTGCGTAGCAATTCGAAACTACACCATTCGCTTGACCCACCACGCCGCCGACATAATCTCTCGTGCCGCTGACGCCGCCTGTTGCGTAGCAGCATAAAACACTTACCGCTTTGCCCACCACACCGCCAACGCAATCACCCGTAGCTGTGACGCCGCCCGTTGCGTAGCAGCGTTCGACGAGACCACTCAACACGTACCCCACCACGCCGCCGACGAAGCTTTCGCCGCCGACGCTGCCGCCCTCCATGACGCAGCCGGTAAGGCGCTCGGTGAAAGAGCCAAAGCAGCCTGCCACCGCGCCGACGTAGGAACCGCCCCGCACGGAGGCGTCCTTGACGACCACATTTTTCACCTGCGCCTTTTGGCTGCTGTCTGCACCCTGCACACAGCCGAAGAGACCCTGATAATCCGCCGCTCTGTTGATACTAAGCCCGGTAACGATTTTGTTTTGCCCGTCAAACACGCCTTTGAAGGGGTTTGCGCTATTGCCGATGGGTATCCAGCCATCGCTGCCGCCAAGGGGCGTGTTTGGCGCATAGGCCGAAAGGTCGATATCCGCCGTCAGCTTATAGTGCGCGGCGTTGAAGGCCGCGTTGCCCGCGTTCACAAGCTCCGCCAGCTCCGCAAGCTGCGCGGCTGTGGAGATCAGAAACGCGTCGCTGCTTGTCGCGCCGCTGGACTGCGGGCGCACAGAAAACGCGGAGACCGCAGCGCCCCGCGCGTCGTCACGCGGCAAGGACGCGCGGGCGGCCTTCGCCTCCCTATACGCAAGCTGTGAAGTCAGCGGGAGCGTTTGCCGCAGCGTTTCGTCCGCAAGCGGATCGGCAAGCCAATCGTAGGCGTTTGCGTCAAACGCCGCGCCAAGGGCTTCGTCCGCCGTGCCCGCGCTTTGCGCCAGCACCGGCGCGGGAAGAAGGGTACATAGCAGCGCCGTCGCAAGCAGCAGCGCGGTCATACGGTTTTTCATATCGTTCTCCTTGCGCTATGCGCGAATTTCTATAGTTATGATATGATATTATACTATAGATACTTTTTATACTATAGATACTTTGCAGCCGCAAGAAAACGGAAATAAAAAAGGTCGCATGACCTTTGCCGATAAGCAATTTACGCCTGCGGCGCAAACGTCGCCGTATCCCCCCGTACAGCCCAGCTTCCCGACACGCCGCTGTGCGCGGCGCCCAGCTCCGCGTGCAGCATGGCGATGCCCTGATCCAGCCTTCCAAAGCCGAAGTTGCCATTAGTGCGCGTCACGCTTACGCTGTCCGCGTCCACGCCAAACTCCCACGGCTGGCCGTTGACGGCAGAGGGCGCGAGCCGCGCACAGGAAAGCGCGAGCTGCTGCCATTCCGGCAGGGCGATCAGCTGCTCCTGCGTCATGCCGGTAAGCGCCGCGAGGGTCTTTCGCGGCCTGCCCACATAGGGTTCGCCGGGTTTGCCAAACGCGATCACCGCGGCGAGCTTCTCTTCGCGCGCAAGCTTCATCTGCGCCGCCGCCGCACTTTTTTTATAGGACGCGCCCAGCCAGCAGGAGCCCAGCCCCAGCGCGGTGCACTCCAAGATAAAGCTCTCGCCGATATAGCCGCAGCGGAGCAGGTCGTCGCCCTTATAGATCAGCGCCGCAAAGCAGGGCGTACCCTTTACCTTGCCGCCGCCCAAGAATATGGATTTGAACACGCGCGCGTCCTCGCCCAAGGATAAGCGCACATCCTCCCCTGAGAGCATCCGCGCCGTTTGCGAAAGCGCCTCCAAGTCCGCGCTTTCCGGCGCGACGGCATACTTGCGCATGGAAAAGCGCTGCCCCGTCGCCGAATACCACCGCTCCATCGTATAGCTCATACGTCCTCCCCCCGCGCTTTCGCAAGCGTCTTTTTGATATACGCGCCCGTATAGCTTTTCTTCACCTTCGCCACCTGCTCCGGCGTGCCGGCAGCGATCACCTCGCCGCCGCGATCGCCCCCCTCGGGGCCAAGGTCGATAATGTAGTCCGCCGTTTTGATAACGTCGAGATTGTGCTCGATCACCAGCACGCTGCTGCCCGTTTCGCACAGGCGCTGCAAAATGGCAATCAGCCGCTCCACATCCGCCATGTGAAGCCCCGTCGTCGGCTCGTCCAGCACATAGAGGGTCCTGCCGGTATCGCGCCGGGAAAGCTCCGTCGCAAGCTTGACGCGCTGCGCTTCGCCGCCCGAAAGCGTGGTGGAGGGCTGCCCCAAGCGGATATAGCCCAAACCCACGTCGTAGAGGGTTTGGAGCTTGTTGGCAAGGCGCGGGAGCGGCTTAAAGAACGCGAGCGCCTCCTCCACCGTCATATCCAGCACATCCGCGATGCTTTTGCCCTTGTAGCGCACCTCCAGCGTTTCGCGGTTGTAGCGCTTGCCCTTGCAGACCTCGCAGGGAACGTACACGTCGGGCAGAAAGTGCATCTCGATCTTGATGATGCCGTCGCCCTTGCAGGATTCGCACCGCCCGCCCTTGACGTTGAAGCTGAAGCGGCTGCTGTTGTAGCCGCGCATCTTGGCGTCCGGGGTGATGGCGAACACACCGCGAATGAGATCGAACAGCCCCGTATACGTCGCGGGATTGCTGCG
>CAZNAL010000167.1:0-2729 GCA_964571055.1 uncultured Oscillospiraceae bacterium
GCGTGCTCAACATGTGCGCTAACAACTACCTTGGACTTTCGGATAACCCTGAGCTTATCAAGGCCGCCAAGGAAAGCTATGACACATGGGGCTACGGCATGTCCTCCGTGCGCTTTATCTGCGGCACGCAGGGGCAGCACAAGGAGCTGGAAAAGAAGCTCTCCGACTTTTTAGGCACGGACGACTGCATCCTGTATTCCTCCTGCTTTGACGCCAACGGCGGCCTGTTTGAAACGCTCTTGGGCGCCGAGGACGCGGTGATCTCGGACGAGCTCAACCACGCTTCCATCATCGACGGCGTGCGCCTTTGCAAGGCCAAGCGCTATCGCTATAAGAACAACAATATGGACGATCTGCGCGCACAGCTTGAGGACGCGAAAGCCTCCGGCTGCAAGATCAAGCTCATCGCCACAGACGGCGTGTTCTCCATGGACGGCTACATCGCAAATCTCAAGGGCATCTGCGATCTCGCGGACGAGTACGACGCGCTGGTGATGGTGGACGATTCTCACGCCGTGGGCTTTATGGGCGCGCACGGCAAGGGCACGCCGGAATACTGCGGCGTGATGGGACGCGTGGATATTATCACAGGGACGCTTGGCAAGGCCTTGGGCGGCGCGTCCGGCGGTTATACCGCCGCGCGGCAGGAGATCGTCGATCTTTTGCGGCAGCGGTCGCGTCCGTATCTGTTCTCCAATACTTTGGCGCCGGCTATCTGCGCGGCGGCCATCAAGACCATCGATATGCTAAACGAATCCACGGCGCTTCGCGATAAGGTGCATGAGAACGCGCGCTATTTTAGGCAGGAGATGGAAAAGTGCGGCTTTGACCTTTTGCCCGGCGAACATCCCATCGTGCCCGTGATGCTCTACGATCCTAAGATCGCCAACGAGTTCGCGCGCCGCATGCTGGATAAGGGCGTGTATGTAGTGGGCTTCTGCTATCCCGTGGTACCCAAGGGGCGCGATCGCATCCGCACGCAGATCAGCGCCGGACACACCAAGGAGGATCTTGATTTCGCGGTCAAGTGCTTCAAGGAGGTCAAGGCGGAAATGGGGCTGTAAGGCTTCGCTAGAACAGGTTCCATAAGCTGAACGTCTCTACGCTTTTGAGATAGTTCAGCTTATTTTTTGCCTCCTCCAAATCGACGATGATCTGATCGTCCTCCGCCTCCGCAAGGTGCAGACAGGATAAAAGGCGCGTGCGCAGCATATCCACATCCTCATGGTCGAGATAGAGCCGCAGCGTATGATCGTAGGGGACGTAAAGATGGTACATGCGCCGCGTTTCCTTGCGCGCGCCCTCCCAATCCTCGGAGATCACGCGGTACGTGGCGCTTTGCGCGTGGGGGAGTATCGTCGATTCCAGCATGTGCACCTGAATAGAGGGCAGGATAAACAGTAACAGTAAAAAAAGGATTGTCAGAATCGTTGCGATGCGCGTGGCGCGCACATGGGGCATGGGGTCGTTGTTCACGCTGATTTTCCTCCGATCTTGCATTTTCGTATGCACGCGTTCTCCCCGCGCGTCTGGGCGTAGAGGGTATCGCCGGAGAGCATGGTGTACAGGTAATCCTGCGCGTTGGCGTTCCCCAGCTCCGCGAGCCGTTTTTGCAGCCAATTGCCGTCATAGCCTACCTGCCGAAGCGTCGCGTGCTGCACCTGTCCTTCCAAAACGAGGATGTAGGGTGGCGTTTCCGACGGAAGCGGGAGCGAGAGCGCGCCGAAGTTTGGCGGCTGCTTATCCCCCTTGAGCAGGATGGAGAGCGCCCCGTTGGTTTCCAATATCGCGTACGACACATCGCTGATCTCAAAGATGTCCTTGCCGCGAAGCTGCTCCAAGAGATCAAAGAGCGTATAGCGCGCGGCAAAAAGGGCGCGCGTCTGCACGATACCGTCCTTGATGAGGATGAGCGGCGTGCCGCAGATCAGCGTGCGAAGGCGCAGGCTTTTAAGCGCGAGGAAGGCGATCAAACGCTGCATAAGAAAAAGGGATAGTATGGGAACCACGCCGTAGAGAAGCGGAATGCTCATATCCGACGCGGGCTCGCTTGCAAGGTCCGCGATCAGCAGCGTCATGATGAGGTCGAAGGGCTGCAGGTCGCTGATCTGCCGCTTGCCCGTGAAGCGTATGATGACGAACACCAGAAGATAGAGTATGATGACCCGGACAAAGAGAATCAGCATGCGCCCTCCGTAAAATCGTTAATCTGCGGATAGTGTGTGCAGGCGCGCAAAGAAATATTGACATGCGTAATCGTATCTGTTACAATACTCAAGCGCGGGTTTCGGGCAATATTTTGCGCCGCGCGCGCGAAGATCGGCCGGGCGCCTGTAGCTCAGCAGGATAGAGCAACGGCCTTCTAAGCCGTAGGTCCAGGGTTCGAATCCCTGCGGGCGTGCCACTTGCAAAGCCGCCGCTTTGCGGCGATTTTGCAAGTGGTCATGAAATCGGAAGGGATTCGAAGCGCGAACGCCGTACAACATGGTGGGTGTAGTTCAGTTTGGTTAGAGCGCCAGATTGTGGCTCTGGAGGTCGTGGGTTCGAATCCCACCACCCACCCCAAAGCGAAAAAGAGGGGGCCTGGGCGAGAGCCCGGGTCCGCACCTCAACAAAGTGTGAACCGTTGGGGTGTAGCCAAGCGGTTAAGGCACCAGACTTTGACTCTGGTATGCGCAGGTTCAAATCCCGCCACCCCAGCCATTGTGACCCGTTAGCTCAGTCGGTAG
>CAZNAL010000168.1:0-2722 GCA_964571055.1 uncultured Oscillospiraceae bacterium
CCTGCATGTGGGGTCTTTATCCATGACGGACGAGCCCGCGCGCAGCGCCACCCTTTACGTCGTGCAGCGTGCGAAGGCGGCGGGCGCGCTCATCTCCTACGACCCCAACTACCGCGCGCCGCTGTGGAAGGACATAGAGGAAGCGAAGCGCCAGATGCGCGCGCTTTTGCCCTATGCCGATCTTATCAAGCTTTCGGACGAGGAGACAGCGCTTCTGACGGACGAACAAGACCCCGCGGCGGCGCTGGACCGGCTGCTTGCGCAGGGCGCCAAATGCGCGGTGGTGACGCTGGGCAAGGACGGCGCGATGCTTGGCTATGACGCGCTTCGCGCGCACGTTCCTGTCGCGCCCCCGGTGACGGCCGTCGATACCACGGGCGCAGGGGACGCCTTCTGGGCGGCCTTTCTAAGCTGCGTCCTGCAAGGCGGCCTGCTCGCGGGCCTCAACGAAAAAAGCGCATGCCGCTATGTGCGCTTTGCAAACGCCGCCGCGAGCCTTTGCGTAGGCAAGCGTGGCGCGATCCCCGCAATGCCCACGCGCGAGGAAACGCTAGAGCAGCTTTCGCGCGCGGACGAGCTGGCGTAGCGCGCCCGGACAGCTTTGCAAGGCTGCGCAAAACGTTTGTTGTGTGATAGATATGTGACGCACCCCCGGAAACAGGCGTTTTCGGGGGTGCGGTTTAGACAGAGCTTCTTACCAATAGAAAACGCATAAACTGTCAAAAAATGTAGAAAAAAGGGAAAACATGATATGTATCATGATAGACTATGATATACTATAAGCGCAGCATGGATCATGAATCGTGCACGCCATGCCACACATAGTACTTTAAAAATTGCCGTCGGTTATTTATTCAAAAGAGGATGGCGGTATGCGTAAATTTTTTCATTTGTACGAACATGAGTGTTGTTACTAATAGGACGGCTATAATTGCGGGGGACGATGAAAGTATGCCTAATGAAGAACAAAATTTTATCGCGCATATCAAAGAGACGCCTAGGCGGGAGCAAACGGTAAGAGAACACAACGACAATGTGGCGAATTTGGCGGGAATAGCAGGCGCGATTTATCACATAAAAGGGCTGGCCTCTTTTACAGGACGCCACCATGACGACGGGAAGAACACGGCGGAATACCTTGCATACATTACCGCGGCGGCGGCGGGAGAAAAGGTGGTGCGGGGATCGGTTATTCATTCGTCATACGGCGCTTGCTTTGTAAGTCGCCTGCAGCGAAATGCGGACTTCGCCTCGAAACTGACTGTGGAAATGATCCGCATGTCAATTATGAGTCATCACGGCTTGCGGGACGCCGTTTCAAAGGATGGAACAATCACATATTCTCAGGCTGCGCAACGCATTCAGGATACATATGAAGATGTTGCGCGTATTGTGTGCGACAACTATGGGGAAAACGAATCCATGGCGGCGTTTGCGCGCGCGTGCGAGGACGCTGAGGGCATACAGCAACGTATTCGCGCGTTGCATCCCAAGGAAAACGATTTAGGCTCTGCATACATCTACTTAGCGTTGTACGAAAGGCTGTTAACATCGATACTCATCGATGCTGATCGGACGGACACCGCTTGTTTTATGGACGATACCGAACCGCCTAAACCGTTATTATATGATGAACGGATACGTGCGTGGAACCGATACTGGGCTTTCTGCGAAGAGAAAATCGCGGAGCTGCAAGCTGCGAAGGAACCGTCGCCGCTGGATGTGTATCGTTCGGAAATCTCGCAGACCTGCGCGGAGTTCGACGGCGGTTCCAGCGGCATCTTTCGGCTTGTGGTTCCCTGTGGCGCGGGGAAAACGTTGTCCGCCTTACGCTATGCCCTGCAAACGGCGAAACGATACGGCAAACGTCGCATTTTCTATATTGCGCCATACAACTCCATTCTTGAGCAAAACGCAAGCGAAATCGAAAAATACATCGGAGACGCCGGCGCCGTGCTGCGGCATCACTCTAACATCGTATTTGACGAAGATGATGGCGAGCAGGAAAAAAGGTACAAGCTCCTTACCGAAAACTGGGCGCAGCCTTTGATTATCGCAACTTCGGCCGTTCAATTTCTGAATACGTTGTTTTCCTCAAAAACGTCGGCGGTTCGGCGTATGCAGGCGCTTGGCGAATCTGTGATTATCATTGATGAAATACAAGCGCTGCCAATCAAGGTGCTTAAGCTTTTCAACGCGGGGATCAATTTCCTTTCTCATTTTTGCGATACGTCCGTGCTGCTCTGCTCCGCAACACAGCCGATCTTGGATAAACTGAACAGCTATAGGATAACTAACCCCATAGATTTGATAACGGCTGCAGGCAGGTATGACACGCCGTTTAAGCGGATTGAAATCGAGGACGATACGGGCGGGAACGGCTTCTTAGCCGATGAGACCGCTGATTATATACTGGAGAAATCGCGTGATGTAAGGTCGCTGCTCGCTATTGTGAATACGAAAGCTGCCGCAAGAAAGATCGCGATGCGACTACGGGCGAGAACCGGCGACGAGAACCAATACAGGATTTTTCATCTCTCCACCAACATGTGCCCCGCACATCGCAGCGCTGTTATCGATGAGATGCGGGAGCGCCTTTTAGACAAGGAGAGCAAGCTGAAAATCATCTGCATCAGCACGACGCTTATTGAGGCGGGCGTAGATGTGTCATTCGCGCGCGTTGTTCGATCCTTAGCCGGATTGGACAGCATTGTACAGGCTG
>CAZNAL010000169.1:0-2680 GCA_964571055.1 uncultured Oscillospiraceae bacterium
GCATTTCGCCGGGCATGCGGTTGCACCAAAGGAAATAGGGTATGGCCGTAAGCTCCGCTGGCGCTTGCGCGAAAGCGGGCGCACCGTAAAGCGCGTCGGGGTCGGATACGGTCTTGGTAATACGGCGCCCCGTATAGCAAAGTGTGGGAAGCGCCCCCGGCAAGCCGGAAAGCGGCGCTCTTTCGTGTACGGCTGCTTGGGGCGAAACGCGTACTGACGCAAGGTTTTCGCCGTTATCCGCCTGCTCAAGGCAGTACACGAAGGGCCCTTTGCATACGGCTACCTTGCCAAGATCGGCGCGTACCTGTTGGTTGGCCGTTACAAAGCGCGGCGGCGCGTCAAAATGCAGCGCGAATTCCTGTTTGCCGCTGCGGGAGACTGCCAGCACCGCGTACCCGTTTTCCACCACGGGCGCGATGCGCTTGCCGTCCAGCGCAAAGGACGGGTTTTCGGCATAGGCGGGGATACGCACGCGCAGCGTAAAGGCTTTCGCTTCGGCGGCGGAGACCGTGATGCGCACACAGCCGTCCTGCATGTAGCTCTGCCGCAGCTCCACGCTGACGTCCGTTTCCTGTATGCGCGTTTGCAGCGCGGAGGAGATGAACTGGTGGATGTAGATGGATTTGTCATCCTCGGCATAGATATAGCGTCCCAAGGAAGCGAAGGTACGCGCGAGATTTGTGGGGCAGCAGGCGACGGGGAACCAGCCCTGCCGCACGGACTTTATGTGTGCTAGGGAGGTGTTCTCTAGGCAGTTATCCGGCCACACCTCCAAGGGATTGACGTAGAAATAGCGGTCGCCGGAAACGGCCATGCCCGCAAGCACATTGTTGCAAAGCGCCCGTTCCACCGTGTCATAATAGGAAGCGTCGCGCATGAGCATCGCCATACGGGAACCAAACATCATCAGCCCCACAGACGCACAGGATTCGCAGTAGCTCGAGTCGTTAGGCAGATCGTAGTCTGTGGTGAAGCGCTCCCAGAAGCCTGAAGAGCCGATCCCGCCCGTAATGTACATGCGCCGCTTCGTAACGCTTTCCCAAAGCCGGATACAGGCGTTCTTCAGCGCTTCGTCGCCGCATTCCTGCGCGATATCCGCCATGGCGCAGTACATATACATGGCGCGTACCGCGTGCCCTTCCGCGGATTTTTGTTCCGCGGGCGGCGCGTACGTCTGCGCGTAAACCTCATCGTAGCTTGCAAACTCGCTGAAAATACCGTGCTCCCCGCAGGCGCTTCGCTCCTGCAAAAGATAGTTGGGCGCTTTTCCGCGTTCCTCGATAAAATAGCGCGCGAGCGCAAGGTACCGTTCTTCGCCCGTCGCGCGATAGAGCTTGACGAGCGCAAGCTCAATCTCCTGATGGCCGGGATAGCCCTTGCATTGCGCTTCGCCGGGGCCGAACACGCGGCAGATCAGATCCGCAAAGCGTTTTGCTATATTGAGAAACGGGGCCTTGCCCGTCGCGTAATAGTAAGCGACCGCCGCCTCGATCATATGGCCGCCGCTGTAGAGCTCGTGACCCTCGCAAAGATTCTGCCAGCGTTCCTCCGGATGCGCAATGGTATAGTAGGTGTTGAGATACCCGTCCGGCTGCTGCGCCCTGCCGATCAGATCGATCAGCGCGTCCGCCGTTTGCTCGAATTCGCGCGCCGCGCCGGCTGCAAGGCAGTAGCTTACGGCTTCCAGCCATTTATACGCATCCGTATCACAGAATACCACGCCTTGATGGACGCCCTGCTTCTCTCCGGCTGCAATGCGGAAATTCTCGATACAGCAGGATTTCTTCGCACCTTCAACACGATCATTGAGGATCTCCCACTGGTAAGGAATGATATGTTCGGCGACTAAGCGAACATAACGCCCGAAAAGCGGGTCCGTGATGCGGATGCTGCCGATGTTGGGGTTGCGCATTTTACTCGTCATGTTATTCATCCTGTCGAAAGTGGTAAACGTTTAATACATTTGCACGCGATTTTTCTATAAAACTACCTGATTTTGTGCTGTGTTTATCGATTTTTCCGCGCTGCTTTGCTGATTTGAGTGTTAAACGTTTTCGATAACGGTACTATATACCAACGCCGGATGTTTGTAAAGTACTTTTTTAAATTTTAAGAAAATTATTTGTATTTCTGCATTTCATTATGAACCTGATATGTTTGTCCTTGCAATTCTGTTGTTAAACGTTTATTATATGATAAGATAAACACAGACAGTACTCCTCCATCAAGAAAAGACGAGGTGATCCCATGTCCACCATCAAGGAAATATCCGACCGCGCCAACGTGTCCATCGCCACCGTTTCCAAGGTGCTTAACGGAAAGCCCGGCGTAAACAGCGAAACCGCAAGCCACGTTTTGCGCATCGCCGACGAGCTTCACTACCGCCCCAACCTCAACGCGCGCAACCTCAAGGTGGGCAGCAGCAGGACGCTGGGCATCATCACGGAGGATCTGACGGTATTCAACGCGCCGGAGATCGTGGACGGCATCGCGGCTACCTGCGACGAGAAGGAATATCACTATATACTGGGAAATCTGCGGCTCAACAAGCGCTACGGCAACGGCATACGCGACGACGTGGAATCCGCAGCCCTTGTGCACGCCACGGTCAACGATATGCTCAGCAAGCAAGTGGCGGGCATCATCTATATTGGCTGCCACAGCCACATCGTGGTGTCGC
>CAZNAL010000170.1:0-2676 GCA_964571055.1 uncultured Oscillospiraceae bacterium
ATACCAGACGCTGCACATGCGCGTCCGGCGCGATATTCACAAAATCAAAGCGTATCCCCAACGCGAGACGGCGAAGCTGCATGGATCGCACCCCCTCACAAATGTTCCTTTATTATGCCATGAACGGGGTGCGCGTTCAATATCAAGATCAGATTTCTTCCAAATTGTCGATTTTACCCTGCTCAAACGCCAAGCGGTAGAGCTTCGCCCGCGCAACGCCCTCCATATCACACAGCAGCCCCACAACGCGCCCGCTGCGGCAGGACACGGGCAGGCGCACCTCGCCGTATTCCCCCAAGAACGCGCATATGTCCGCAAAGCTGAAGCTTTGGCGCAACGACGCCGTCAAATACCCCATGGCCTCCGCTTCAAATCCCTCGCGCACCGCCTCAAAGAAGGCGACAGCCAACGCCGCCTCATCTTGCGGCGGCGCGTAGTCGCGCGTGAAAAAGCCCGTCTCCGGCCTGCGCGGCAAAAAGCCCGACGCGCTCAAGCGATAACGCGTACGCCGCTCATGCCCGAGAATCGTCCCCACGCGCTCGATCACGGTGGGCTCTTCCTCTAAAAACACCGCGTCGCCCTGTATGTCCAGCACATCCTGCATAGCGGAATTGAACAGCACCAACCGCTCCCGCTCACCCCGCACCAGCACGCCCAAGTATTCGCCGTAGGGCAAAAAGGAGCCGTCCTCCCCCGCGCCTAGCATATAGGCGTAGAGCGGCCTCCCCTGCTGCTCCGCGCAAAGCCGCACCTCCGTTTCCCGGTACAGCGTAAGGGAGTAGGAACCGAAAACCGTCTGCGCGAACACAAGCGGCTTTTCCCGCCACGCCGTATCCGAACGGGTCTCTATGGCGCATTCCGCCACGCCGCCCGGCCAAAGGCAGACGGTTACATCCGGCACGTTCACGGTTTGCAGCCTTCCCTCCGCGAAGCAAAGCTTGCGGGTAAGCGTTCGATGCCCCGCCGTGAGCGGCGTTACACACACATAATAATCGCCCGTATCCGAGACAGGCATCGCTACATAATCGTCCCTGCCGCACTCGCCCAGAACCTGTCCGTTGACCGTGATCAGCGCATCCGTATCCGCACGGATGATCATAAGCGGAACCGGAGAAGCGTACATAAGCACCTCCTTCTTGCGTATCGACAGACCGCTGCGCATGCGCTTGCTGCTTGTCTGCATTTTCAGTGTATGAAGAAGGATTTGCAAATAAAACCGCCATGCGATATAATCCTAATAATTGTTGATTCTAGTGATTTGGGAGGCTTTGGGAATGGTACGGCTTTGCGAACTGATCGAGACGCCATCGCGTTATGTGGACGGCGTGGAGGTCGCGGGATGGATCAAAACAGCGCGGGACAGTAAAACCATAGGCTTTATCGAGCTGTCCGACGGGAGCTGCTTTCAGACGGTACAGGTGGTCTACGAACAAAACGATATACCCAACGATGTAAAAAAACAGTTCAATACCGGCTGCGCCGTAAGCGTTACGGGCGTTGTGGAGCTTACGCCGGACGCGAAGCAGCCCTTTGAAATCAAGGCGCAAAGTATAGAGATCGTGGGCGCGTGCGACAGCGACTATCCGCTGCAAAAGAAGCGCCATACACTCGAATACCTGCGCACCATCCAGCATCTTCGCCCCCGCACCAACACCTTTCAGGCGGCCTTCCGCGTGCGCAGCGTCGTCGCGCAGGCGATCCACCGCTTCTTTGACGAGCGCGGCTTCTTGTATGTGCATACCCCGCTCATCACCGCCAGCGACTGCGAGGGCGCGGGCGAGATGTTTCAGGTCACGACGCTCGATCTCAACGACCCGCCGCGCACCGAGGACGGCGCTGTGGATTACGCGCAGGACTTCTTCGGGAGCAGCGCGAACCTTACGGTAAGCGGCCAGCTTTACGGCGAAGCCTTCGCGCTCGCGTTCCGCGACATCTATACCTTCGGCCCCACCTTCCGGGCGGAAAAGTCCTATACGGGCCGCCACGCGGCGGAATTCTGGATGATCGAGCCGGAGATGGCCTTCTGCGACCTCACGGGCTATTTGGACGTGGCGGAAGCCATGGTCAAGCACATCATCCGCACGGTGCTTACTCGCTGCCCCGACGAGATGGCATTCTTCAACAATTTCATCGACAAGGGCTTGCTTGACAGGCTCCACAATGTCGTGGATTCGGATTTCGCCCGCATCACCTATACGGAAGCCGTGGAGCTTTTACAAAAGAGCGGCGCGGAATTCAAGTATCCCGTGTATTGGGGATGCGATCTGCAAACCGAGCACGAGCGGTATTTGACGGAGCAGATCTACAAGCGTCCCGTGTTCGTTACGGATTATCCCAAGGAGATCAAGGCCTTTTACATGCGCCTCAACGACGACAACAAGACCGTCGCGGCGGCGGATCTCTTGGTGCCGGGCGTGGGCGAGATCATCGGCGGCAGCCAGCGCGAGGAGCGCTTCGATGTGCTTAAGGCGCGCATCGAGGAGACCGGCATGGACTGCACAAGCTACGATTGGTATCTCGACCTTCGCAGATTCGGCGGCGTGAAGCACGCGGGCTACGGCTTGGGGTTCGAACGCATGGTCATGTATGTCACCGGCATGCAGAATATCCGCGACGTACTGCCCTTCCCCCGCACCACCGGCAATTTGGAAATGTAATATACGCCGCGCCACGCGC
>CAZNAL010000171.1:0-2655 GCA_964571055.1 uncultured Oscillospiraceae bacterium
CAAGATCCTGCCTGACTTCGTCCGGCGTGTTGCCGTGCACCATGTTCCAATACTGCGAGGAAACGATGGGCATGCTGCGGATACCGAAATACTTGTTGAGCTGCTCCCACGCGGCGGTAGCGCCGCCCCGGCGGCAGCTTAGCACCACAGCGCCCGGCTTATAACAATGCATCTTGCCGCCCGCGTAGAAAAAGCGGGATAAAAACGTGGTGATCGCGCCGCTTGCCGCCGCAAAATGCACGGGCGAACCAAATACATACGCGTCCGCCTCTTCGGCCTTTGCGAGCAGATCGTTTACAGGATCGTCCGTAAACACACACCGCCCGTGCCCCTTATCGTAGCAATAGTCGCAGCCTGTGCAGGTGTGGAAGCGCTCCCTGCCGATGTGAACGATCTCGGTATCCACGCCTTCCTTCTCCAACGCGTCCGCCACCTCTTTGAGCGCCGTATAGGTGCAGCCCTTTTCATTCGCGCTTCCGTTAAAAAGCAATACCTTCATATAAAACACTTCCTTTCGATTCGTTTATTTTCTTCTTTTAAGGATCAGCACCGCGAGAAACAGCGCCACAGCCGCGGCGAGCAGCGCGATCGGCGCCGACGCCGACCCGCCCGTAGCGGGTACCGCCGCAACGGGCTGCAGCGCGCCGTGCGCGTTCTTTACGAGGGTCGTTTCTAGATACCCGTCAGTATACTGTACGCGCAGCCGATGCGTTCCATCCGAAAGCGTTTGCATAAACGCCTCGGCGATGGTAATGCTGCCGTCCGCACCTACCGTGACAAAGCCGCGCTCCACCATCACGCCGTCGATGGAGACGCTTACAAACCTTTCGGACGCCCCGTTGGTTTTGATTTGAAGGTCGCCGCCGTTGTAGGGCAGCGTTTCCGCGCCGTCGTTCAGGCTGTAGCGGGATTGGTTGTTATACGCGTCGGGATCGAAAATGCCGGAAGGATTGCCCGTGCGCTCGTGCAGCACGGTCGTGAACACGGGCGGTTTGGAAAACGGCGCGCCGTTGGTGCCGTCGGGCAACGGCACGCCGCCGCTTGTGGGATCGCTGTCTGTCCAGACGGTAACGTTGACCTTATCGCCCGCGGGCTGCGCCATGATCTTGATCCACGTTTCGTCCGCCGTTGCCGCATGGAAGGGTATGGTATCCGAAATGCGTACGCCCTTATAAAAGGTAAAATCCATGGCGTTTGTCAAGCTGTTTGCGTGCAGCACGACGCTTCCGTTATAGGCGGGGCTGTCCGCGCCGCTGTAGAGCTTGAGAAAACCAAGGCGCGCCATATTGAGCTTGAGCATGTCGAGCGTACCGCTCATATCCTTTGCGCCAAAGTAGAGCGAAACGTCCGTGGCTTCCTGTCCCTCCGCCGCCTTCAGATACCGAAGCGTACCGTCGGGCTGGAAGCGCGCAAGCTGCAGCGCGTCGCCCGCAACGTCGGCGTATTGCCCCGCGCCGCTCGCGTCCGCCGTTTTGCTCATGCTCACGTTCATCCTGCCGCTGGAGCACACCACGTCAAACACCGCAAAATCCGCGCCCTCGCCAGAGGGCAGCAGGCTCACGCGCACATCGGTCGGCGTAAAGGGCGGCCTTGCGTTCGCGCCCGATACGGCCTCATATTGCAGCTCGTCAGTCTGCATATGCGGGAATACGCGGGACATATCCGATGCGTCCATGGGTCTTGGCAGGTCGCCGTCCGATTGCACAAAAAACACGCCATGGGACTGTGTATACACGGCGTCCCCGAAAAAGCCGTTTGTAAGCGCTTTGACGGGCTTGATCGCATAGCGCGCGTATGTATTGTTGATATCCTTGACGCTCAAAAATGCGTTGGTCGGCGTAAAGAGCTTGCTTTGAGGATGATGGATATTGAACGTTTGATTCATCTGTACAATATCCCTGTAACGGATGATCGACAACATCTGTGTGTTCCCGTCGTATCGATGGTATAGTATGCGCTCCGTGGCGCCTGCTTGCTCCTCTAACACGGGCGCGTATGCCGCATCGCTCATCTTTTCCAGCCGTATCCACGAAAACCAGCACGCGGGCGACGCGCCGTTTGTAACGACGCAATTCTCGTCATAAAGCTTAAGAATGATGTAATCCTTGCCGCTCTCGCTATATTCATAATAGTCCACGCCCACGACCGCGTGTGCGCCGGATGCGCCCGGTGTGTTGATATATAGGCTGAACAGGCAGGGCGTTTCCGTGTCAATATCCGCCTTGAAGCTATTGACGATCCTAGCAAGCGTTCCGCGATCGAACGCGCCGGTTTCGTTGCTCGCTGAAATGGTGTTGGGCGTAACGGTACTGCTTAGCATTTGCCCGACCTGATAGTAATTGATCATATCCTGCACCGGAAGATTCCTCTTTGGCAAAGGCAGATCCACATACTGCCGCGCCGCCGGCGCATACTCGCTGATATACAGCTTATCTGCGTCCGCAAGCTTTCCTTGTTGTGTTAAGCGGTTGAGTACCATGGTAGCGGACATGCCAAAGCAGGAGCCGTAAGAGAAGGATTCCGTCATGCGCATCAGCGCGCATTGCTCGCTGTAGCTTCCGATAAGAAGCAGCTTGTTGAGAAAGGGCGCGGAAAGATACCACGTCATAAAAAAGCTGGCGCTGTCATTGCCGAATGTGTTTCTGTCTGTACTAA
>CAZNAL010000172.1:0-2610 GCA_964571055.1 uncultured Oscillospiraceae bacterium
ACGGCGTGAAGGAAGCGGGGCGTCGTCGCGTCGGAGGAGCCGTGATGCCCCACCATCAGCACGTCGGAACGGAGCATGGATTTGCGAAGAAGTTTGAGGAGCGTTTCCTCCGCGGCGGCGCCTGCGTCCCCTGTAAAGAGGATGGCGGTGTCGCCGTAACGTATGTGCAGCAGCAGGCTTTGCTCGTTCACATCGAGCTTGAGCTGCGGAAGCCCCGCAAAGGGCGCGAATACCGTAACGAGAACATCCTCGTCCCAAGTGGCGACTTGCTCCGTGCCGGGACGCATAAGCTGCGTGCCCACGTCGTCCGCCGCTTTGAGCATGGCGGTATATTCGGGCGTATCGGCGGAAACGTCGGGTAAAAGGAGCACAGCGGGCTGGAATATTCGAAGCAGCGTCGCCATGCCGCCTATGTGATCCTGATGCGGATGGGTCGCTACGGCGATATCCAGCCTTTCCACGCCGTGCGTATGCAAAAACCGCGCGACAGCGGCGGCGTTTTCGGCTTCGCCCGTGTCAATAAGCATGCTTTTGCCGTTTGGGCTTTGCAGCAGCGCGCAATTCCCCTGCCCAACGTCCAATATATGGATTTGCAGCGCGCCTTCGGGAGAAACGATGTTTGGTTCCGAGGCGGACGCGGGGGAGGCGGAAGGCGCGGCGGCTTGCTGCTTGGACGGCTTTCCGTACACGGCGTAGAGCAGCAGGGCGAAAGAAAGCAAGAGGCCTACCAAAAGCAACAGGTCGCCGATGTTGGCTTTTCGTTTCATGAGCAGGCGTTCCTCCGTCGATTGGTGGATGGTTCTTTCTCTTATTGGCATTGTACTATAATGATAAGAAGGGCGCCAGTAAGAAGCAATATTTTGAAACGTGTAATTGACTTGCCAGCGTCTTGACAGTATACTTGAAAATATGACAGGATACGGTAAATACGGCCTGTTTTGCAGACGGCGGCCGTGCGCCGCAGGGCTGCGATGCAATTATTATTTCGAAAGGATGTATAGTTTCATGGCTGAGAAAAAGGAACCCGTGGAGCGCAAGTTCGTCAAGGCGAGCGATGCGAAGGAAGAAGCGCCCAAAAGAGCGCCTAAGAAGGACGCGCCGACGCGCGAGGCGGAGGAAACGGTTGCAAGAGCCGCGGACGACGAGGAAGAAGAAAAGCCCCGCAAGAAAAAGGAGCAGAATTTTGTCGAAGTAGATCATAGCGGCAGCGGCAAGACCCGTCCGGAGCGTGCCATGGGCTTCCGCGTTGCGGCGTGGATCCTTTGGATCGTGGGCATCGGCTTTGAAGTGCTCGCCATTCTCATGCTCAACAAGACGATGTATGTGCCGGCGGATAAGTTTACGCTCTTCTTCTTTGGCGCGCTTGCGATCGACTTGGTGGCGGTGATCATCGCCTCCCAGTGCTGGAAAAAGGCAAACCACATCGATCCCGCTTCCGAAAAGAACAAGGCGAAGTTCATCCTGCACAACAACCTTGGCGTGGTGATGAGCATTATCGCGTTCCTGCCCATCGTCATCCTTTTGCTTAGAAACAAGGATCTCGATCCTAAAATGAAGAAGATCGCCTCCATCGTGGCGGCGGCGGCGCTGGTGCTCGCTTCCGTGTGCTCCATCGACTTCAACCCCGTGTCGCAGGAGCAGCTTGCCGAAGCCAAGCAGGATGTGTCGGAGATCACCACGGACGGCACCGTGTACTGGACGCAGTTTGGCAAATCCTATCATTGCGATCCGGACTGCCACACCATCGCCAACTCCAAGAACGTGTATTACGGCACGATCGAGGAAGCGTTTGAAGCCAAGCGCTCCGATCCCTGCGACTACTGCGCGCTGGATAAGGCGAGCGGCGAAACCCTCTTGGAGGAGCCCGCTGCCTGATATTGACAGAACAGGTTCATAAAGGTTATAATGGCGCGTTGGCATTTTTCTTGCCGATGCGTCATTATTCTTTATTATCTTGTATTGTTGGAGGGGCAAGGCCATGCAAAGCTTTGAACGGGTGCGCGACATCGTGCACGATGTTACCGGCGTTCCCAGCGAATTGATCACGGCGGAGACGACGGCTGCACAGTTGGAGATGGATTCCTTAGATCTGTGCGAGGTCGTCATGTGCATCGAGGATGAGTTCGACATCCTTGTGGAAAACGAGGATAAACTCCAATGCGTGCGCGATCTCGTGCACGTGGTAGACAGCCAGGTAGCCTGAACGAAAAAACAAAAAAGAGCCGCGCGGCTCTTTTTTGTTATCACCGCTTAATGAAGGAACCAAGCGGCGGGAAGCACAAAGGCGTAAGGCGCCGTAAAGAGGGCGAAGGCCAAGGAAAAGGTTCGCTTTTCCTTGAGCGTCATGTCGGTTTTTCGCAAAGCGAGCCACAGCGTGAGGATATAGGTGATAGCGGCCGCGACGATGATGCAGGCGAACACCATGATCAGCGCGTTGGTACTGACGAAGGGGTTTTGTTGAACACCCTGTACGGCGAGCTGCCAAGCTTCGCTCCCAAAGGGTATGCGGCTGACGCCGTAAAGCGCCGCGCCGCCCGCGCAGGTACCCAAAAGGCTTGCAAGGGCGCTTAGCCAAATCTCCTTTTTCCACATGGGCGTGAAAAGCGCCAA
>CAZNAL010000173.1:0-2145 GCA_964571055.1 uncultured Oscillospiraceae bacterium
GTCCGTGTCTTTGTTTTTGATTTCAACCTTTTCGGGGCTGTCGTCATTATCGTCAGTATGCTTCACGGAGCTGATGTCTTCGTTATTATTTTGGATCGTCACGGAATCGCCTTCGCCAACCTCGATGCCCGCGCCGCCGCTTTCCTCATTCATGACAGCGTTGCCGCCGGTGACGGTATTGTCGCCCTCCACATTGATAACGACGTTTTCGCCGTCTACCGTGATGCCCGCGTCGCCTTCGCTCGCTACAATGTTGACGTTCACGATGGTAACCTCGGTGTTATCGTCAAGCGTAATGGTGCTATCCGTGGGCGTGCTTGTATCATTTTGCGTAATGACAACGTCGGTGTAATCGTTATTGGACGATCCGCCTTGATCCACAACCTGATAGCTGCCGGTATCATCCGTAGCGCCTTCGCTTACGGAAACGCTGCCGTTCTCTAAATAATAGGTTTCCGCGTAGGTAGTAAAGAATAAAAACGCCGCCACAAAGCTCAACGCGCGCACGTTCCTGCGCGAAGCCCTTCCACCATGCCGCTTTCCGCTGTTTTTCATATCCGTTACCTCTTTCCTGCCCAAAGTGTGTATTAAAATGAAGACTTTTCATATTTTCATTTTTCTACGGCTAGTATAATACCCATAGAGTTACGCACAAGGTCACTTTGCCTTGAATTATTGAAATATATTATGCAATTATTACCATGAATAGTTCGAAATTGACAGATATATACGACATATATAGCGAAAAACGTTATCCGATAATTCATGCGCGTAAGCGCGCGTTGCTTTTCCGCGCAAACAAAAACGGAAGGCTGCCCGTTTGCGCGCCTTCCGCCGTTTCTGTGATAAAGCCTTATCGCGCCGTTATCCCGCGTAGGGAAGCGTCTGGGCGAACCAATCCTGTTCGGGTTCGCCCGCAATCGCCCAGCCCCAGCCGTTCACATCGTCCGGCGTGAGCTGGATTATACCCTCCACGCCCTCCTCGGTGATAAAGGAAGCGCTTTCCTTCGCGTCCGTGCCGGTAAGCACAAGCTTTGTGCGCGCGGGCAGCGTCTCCTGTTTGCCGTCGATGACGACGGGCAGGGGTTTGGCGGTTTTGAGCGCGTAGTACGTCCATGTGTCGGCGTCGTCCGGGGGGAGTGTCTGCCGGAAATCCCAAACGGAATCCGGCGCGGGCACAAAGACGTCGCCGGAGAGGAGATAATCGCGCTGGCCTACGCGCGTACCCAGCAGGTTCACATACGCGCTTACGCGAATGCCGTTGTCGCAAAAGCCTTCGACCAAGCCGTAGCAATCCGAAACGCAGGTTTCGCAATCCCGCTCCAAGAAGCACAGCCCGCGAAACGTCTCGCCCTCCTGCCGCCAGCATTTGGTGATGAGGTCGTCGGACATGTAGGTTTGGCTAAAGAATAGCTCCGCGCGGCCGTCCGCGTCCATATCCGCCACATAGGCGTAGCAAGCGTAGGTGTAGAGCTCGGAGCAGTGGCGCAGCGTTTCCTTGCCCGCGCCGTCCGTCACCACAAAATAGTAGACCGTCTCGTCCGCTTCAGCACCCGGATCGTTTTCGACGACGAGGATGGAAACCTTCTCCTCTTCGCCGTCGCCGTTGAGGTCGGCGGACTTCGTTTCTCCCGCCTCTATGCGTATCGGCTCCGTGATCGTTACAAACGGCGCGGGCGCTTGTGTGGGCGTGGGCGCGGGGGTCGGCGCAGCCGGCTGTTCGCTCGCCTGTGCATCGGGCGTCTGCGTGGGCGCGGGCGCAAGGGGGGCGGCGCATCCCGCGCAAAGCATACACGCCGCCAAATATACAATAATAAGCTTCCTCATCGCGTTTTCACCTCGTTTCATAGCGTTCGGATTCACCTTCATTCTACTTGCGCGCGCACAGCAAGGCAAGGCTTTTCTTTGCCGCCGCTTTTGCGGGGCGGTTTTCGTGCGGTTTCCTTCATGTTTGTTCTTTTTTGCGCGATAATGGTAGCAAGCCGACAAAATATATGCTATACTTACCATATATCTGTCGTGCTTATTGGAGATCGTGGAATGCCGCATCCGTTTTCGCTTACCGATACGCTTTGGGTTTTTCTATCCTACGCCTTCTTGGGCTGGTGCACAGAGGTGGTCTTTGAGGCGTGTCTGCACGGCAAA
>CAZNAL010000173.1:2155-2597 GCA_964571055.1 uncultured Oscillospiraceae bacterium
TCAATCGAGGATTTTTAAACGGCCCCGTCTGCCCCATCTACGGCTTTGGTATGCTGGTGGTGGCGGTTTTGCTGACGCCGCTCAAGGACAACCTGCCGCTTCTCTTTTTGGGTTCGGTTCTTCTCACATCCTCCCTGGAGTTTCTGACCGGCTTTATCTTAGAAACGCTGTTCCATGATAAATGGTGGGATTACACCAAGGAGCCGTTTAACATCAAAGGCTACGTCTGTTTGCGGTTTTCGCTGCTTTGGGGCTTGGCGTGCGTGTTTGTTATGCGGATTTTGCATCCGCTGGTTATGGAGGGCATCCGATCCATTCCCGCGCGGCTGGGCATTGCGCTTTTGTGCGCGGCGTACGCCACGTTGCTTACGGATACGGCGCTGACGCTAAGCGCGACGATCAAGCTTGCAAAGAAGCTGCGCGCCGTACAGGTTCTTTCCGC
>CAZNAL010000174.1:0-2596 GCA_964571055.1 uncultured Oscillospiraceae bacterium
GCGCCATCAAGCTGCATCCGCTGGTATGTACCGCCTACAACGCGGACTTCGACGGCGACCAGATGGCCGTGCACGTACCGCTTTCCGTAGAGGCGCAGGCGGAAGCCCGCTTCCTCATGCTCGCATCCAACAACATTTTGAAGCCGCAGGACGGCAAGCCCGTCGTATGCCCCACGCAGGACATGGTACTGGGCTGCTATTACCTGACCATGCAGCGTCCGGGCGAAAAGGGCGAGGGACGCGCGTTCGCCAATCAGGATGAGGCGGTCATGGCGTATCAGATGGGGCAGATTTCCCTGCAAGCCGTCATCAAGGTGCGCGTGGAGCGCATGTGGAAGGGCGAAAAACGCCGCAAGGTCATAGAGACCAGCGTTGGCCGCTTGATCTTCAACGACGCGATACCGCAGAACATCGGCTATGTTGACCGCACCAAGGAGGAGAACCTCTTCGTGCTGGAGATCGACAAGATGGTCGTCAAAAAGGATATAGGCAAGATCGTCGATCACTGCTACCGCCGCTACGGCGCGACGGAGACCGCGGAAATGCTCGACCGCATCAAGGCGCTGGGCTATAAGTATTCTACGCGCGGCGGCTTGACCGTAGGTTTCCAGGATATTACCGTTCCGTCCGAAAAACCCGCCATCCTCGCGGGCGCAGAGAAGGAAGTCGAAAGCATCGACAACCTCTTCCGCATGGGCTTATTGACGAGCGGCGAAAAGCGCAGCAACGTCATCAAGATTTGGGAGAAGGCGACCGACGATGTGACACAGGCGCTGATGTCGGGCTTAGACAAATACAACCCCATCTTCATGATGGCGGATTCCGGCGCGCGTGGTTCCACCAACCAGATCCGTCAGCTGGCGGGCATGCGCGGCCTGATGGCCGACCCCTCCGGTCAGATCATCGAGGTGCCGATCCGTTCCAACTTCCGCGAAGGCCTTACGGTTCTGGAGTTCTTCATCTCCTCGCACGGCGCGAGAAAGGGCTTGGCCGATACCGCGCTTCGTACCGCCGACTCGGGCTATCTTACCCGCCGCTTGGTGGACGTTTCGCAGGAGGTCATCATCCGCGAGACGGACTGCTACGAATCCCGCGGCGAGAAGCCCAAGGGCATGCCCATTTCGGACATCGTCGAGGGCAACAAGGTCGTGGAGCCCATGGGCGACCGTATCCTTGGCCGTTATACCGCCGAGGACGTGTACGATCCCAACACCAACGAACTCATCGCGCCCTGCAACGTGATGATCAGCTTTGATATTCGCGACCGCATCGTGGCGGCGGGCATCACTACCGTCATGTGCCGCAGCGTCTTCACCTGCCGCTGTGAGCACGGCGTATGCGCAAAGTGCTACGGCGCAAACCTCGCGACGGGGCAGGATGTGGACATCGGCGAGGCCGTGGGCATCATCGCAGCACAGGCGATCGGCGAACCGGGCACGCAGCTTACCATGCGTACCTTCCATACCGGCGGCGTCGCGAGCGCGGACGATATTACACAGGGTCTGCCGCGTGTCGTTGAAATTTTCGAGGCGCGCAAGCCTAAGGGCCTTGCGGTCATTACGGAGATCGGCGGCCGCGTGAGCTTGAGCGAAGGCAAGAAGCGCGAGGCCACCATCACCAACGAGGACGGCGAGAGCGCGAAATACCTCATTCCCTTCGGCTCCAAGCTGCGCGTCAAGGAAGGCGACGTCGTGGAGCCCGGCGACGAGCTGACCGACGGCTCCATCAACCCCAACGACATCCTCAAAATTAAGGGCGTCAAGGGTGTGCAGGCGTATATGCTCAAGGAAGTGCAGAGCGTATACCGTTTGCAGGGCGTGGAGATCGCCGATAAGCATGTGGAGGTCATCATCCGCCAGATGCTTCGCAAGGTACAGATCGAGGACGCGGGCGATACGAACCTTCTGCCCGGCGAGCTGATCGATATCTTCCGCTTCGAGGCGGAAAACGAGACCGTGCTCGCACAGGGCGGCCGTCCCGCCGTCGCGAAGCGCAAGCTCTTGGGTATCACCAAGGCCGCGCTGGCTACCGATTCCTTCCTTTCCGCCGCCTCCTTCCAGGAGACGACACGTGTGTTGACCGAAGCCGCCATCAAGGGTAAGGTCGACCCGTTGGTGGGCTTGAAGGAAAACGTCATCATAGGCAAGCTGATCCCCGCGGGCATGGGCCTGCGGCGCTACCGCGGCGTGGAGGTTTCCGAAAAGGTGCAGGACGGCTCGTCCTCCATCTTTATGGATGACATCATCGGCTGAGAGGAGAAACCATGGCAAACGAGCGTACCAAAACCGATTGCTGCTTCTACGGCACGAAATACTGCGCGCTTTTGAACATGCGCGACTGCGAATCCTGCATGGCCGCCGCCATGAACAAGGAAGAGGCGGAGCGTATGCAGCGCGCTTTGGACGTGACGATGTCGCTCATGCCCGAGGAAGGCGTAAGCGCGCTGTTTACTTCGCCGCGGTGTATGCTGTGCAAGGAGGAGCCGGGCGAGCGGGAATGGTACGCGGATGTGGATATAGGCAATTTGGAGCCGAAAACGACCAAGAGCAACTTTATCGGCATGAAGACCATCGCCCGCACGGGCTCCATGGTGCCG
>CAZNAL010000175.1:0-2548 GCA_964571055.1 uncultured Oscillospiraceae bacterium
CAGCTTCATGGAGCCGTAGGTGTCCTGCGTGTACTCGGAGCAGCGATCGATCACATAAGCGCCCAGCACCTTGCCGGCGGAGTTGGTGGAGAAGAATACGTCGAACTTCGCGCAGTCGCCGGAGAACTTGAAGCCGCTCACATCGGTGACGGAGCAGTTCGGGCAGGGCTTAATGCCGCAGAAGGTCTTCTTCTCTACATTGTAGCAGCCAGCGATCTTGATGTCGGAGAGCTTGCCCTTCGCGGCGAAGCAGACCTTGATCTTGACTTCCTTGTTACCGGTCGCGGTGGCCTTGATCACATGCTGATCGCCGCAGCCGCAAGCGTTGGTAACGGAGGGAATCCAAGACTCTTCGAAGGTGTTGGTCTTACCATTGTACCAAAGGGTCTTCGCGGAGGAACCGATCTTGACATACTTGGTGTCAGAGGTCTTGCCGGAAACATTGGTATAGGTAATGGTGACCTTGATCTCCTGGCCTACCTTGTAGTTCGCGCCGGCATAAGCGGCGTTCGCCTGGGAAGCGGAGGGGATGCTCAGCTTGATGGCATAGAAAATGTTGCTGTAGTCATAGGCAGCAGCATCGCTCAATACCGTGTAATACTCTGCACCGGTAACGCCGGAGTTGGCGCCCAGCTTGATGACCTCAGCCGCAAAGGGAGAGGAGGAGCTGGTAACGGTGGGAGCGCCCCAGCTGACAGCCAGAGCGGAGGTCGCGATGCCCAGAACCATTACGAGGGCAAGAGCGATTGCAAAAATCTTCTTCATAGTTTCGTTTTTCCCCTTTCAAAGGATAAAATGCAAGTGTTGTCGGGATCCCCCGACGTGGTAATGAATCGTCGAATAGGTGAACTCCCGTTTAGCACACGCTCATCATAGCAAAGCATATTACGATTGTCAACGGGTTTTATTACAATTTTGTTACGGTTTTGTGTGTTTTCTTAATTTGTTCACATTTGCAGCGCGTCCATACGCAAGAATACACCCCAACAGCACGAAAAGCCGCGTCGCTATCGCGCACCCCTCTTTCTATGCTCCCGCTTCCGGCGATCCTTCCCCCTACCCCTTTAGCTCCGCGCGGCTGCCGGGTTTCACAAGCGGCAAGCCTTTTGTGCAAAGCGGGCACGCGTCCGCCCCGTAGGTGGGGAAATCCAGCTTGACGGCGCTGTAGCTGGGCATGGGCAGCGCGCTTTCGCCCTTGGTGCGATCCGCGATGCACGCAACGCCGATCACGCTCGCGCCCATGGCCGTGAGCGCGTCCACCGTTTCCATCGTGGATTTTCCCGTCGTCACCACATCCTCGCTGATGAGAACCTTGTCGCCTTCCCCCACGGAAAAGCCGCGGCGCAGCTGCATCACGCCGTCCTTGCGCTCGGTAAAGATGCTCTCCACACCAAGCTGGCGCGCCAGCTCGTAGCTAACGATGACGCCGCCCATCGCGGGGCCGCATACCTTGGTAATCCCTAGATCCTTTACCTGCGCCGCGACCGCGCCAAGCACCGCCGCCGCCTTATCCGGGTACCGTAAAAGCTTGGCGCATTGGCAGTAGCCGCCGCTGTGAAGGCCGGAGGAGAGCAGAAAATGCCCCTCCAAAAACGCCTCGCAGTCCTTCAAAATTGTAATGATCTCCTGTTGTGTCATGCCTTTCCTCCCGTTGTTCGCCGCTGCGTCTAGACACAGCCGCGTATTTCGCTTATGTTTTGAAGCCCCTCTTCTTCGCAGTACGCTTGCAACCCTTCGATGATGCGCGGCATGGTCATGGGGTCGGCAAACGTGGACGCCCCTACCTGCACCGCCGTCGCGCCCGCCATAAGAAACGCAAGCGCGCTCTGCCAATCGCATATCCCGCCCATCCCCAGCACGGGGATCGAGACCGCTTTGCACACCTGATGTACCATTCTAAGCGCGACGGGCTGCACGCACGGTCCGGAAAGCCCCGCGTAGACGTTGTCGAACACGGCTTTGCGCTTTTTCGTATCGACCGCCATACCAAGGAAGGTGTTGACAAGGCTTAACCCGTCCGCCCCCGCTTCCTCGCACGCCTTCGCCACGCCCACAAGCTCGAGAGCGTTGGGCGTAAGCTTGACGACGAGCGGGAAGCGCGACACGGCCTTGACCTTTTCTGTAATGTCGGCCGCCGTCTGCGCCTCCATCCCAAAGGCCATGCCGCCCGCTTTGAGGTTGGGGCAGGATATGTTGAGCTCCAGAAGATCGATGTCCGCGTCGTTCAAAAGCCGAGCGCCCTCGATATAGTCGTTTTCGCAATGCCCGCCGAGGTTGCAGAGCACCGCCGTACCCAGCGCGCGCATGCGGGGCGCTTCGGTCTTTACAAAGGCTTCTACGCCGGGGTTTTCAAGACCGATGCTGTTGAGCATCCCCGCCGGCGTTTCCCACACGCGCACGCCGCCGTTACCGCCGCTTGGGCGCAGCGTAAGGCCCTTACCCGCGATCCCGCCAAGCAGCGACGGGTCGAAGTACGCCGCGTACGCGTCGCCAAAGCCGAAGGCGCCGCTCGCGGCGACCACGGGGTTTTTCATCCGCACGCCGCAAA
>CAZNAL010000176.1:0-578 GCA_964571055.1 uncultured Oscillospiraceae bacterium
TGATGGACCGCAACGCGCCCGACGCGGTGCTGGACACGGCGCAAGCCGCCTATCTTCCCATTGAGGGGCTGGAGCCGTATGTGCAGGGCACGCTCTCCATCATCGAGGGGGAACGAAACCGCGTGACGGACGCGCCCGCCCTTACGTCGCGCATCAACATCAAGCGCAGGGGCAATTCCTCCATGGTGTACGACAAGGCGCAGTACCTTATCAAGCTGGTGGGGGAGGACGGGCTGGACGCGCCGCTGGACATATTCGGCATGGGCGCGGACGAGGAATGGGTGTTGAACGGCAGCATGAGCGATAAGAGCATGATGCGCAACTACCTTGCCTATCGCGTGATCGACGACATTATGCCCTTTACGCCGGAAAACGTCTACTGCGAGGTGCTGCTAAAGAAGGGCGAGGTTTATAGCTATCAAGGGCTGTACCTTTTCGGCGAGAGCGTCCGCTTCATCGGGAAAATAGTACTTGAGAGCGGCATGGAGCCGTTCGTTCGCTTCCGCATTGTCTTTCGCGCGCACGAGGCAAGCGATTTTCCCGCCCTTTCGCGCGAGAGCATGGAGCACATGCGCACC
>CAZNAL010000176.1:588-2539 GCA_964571055.1 uncultured Oscillospiraceae bacterium
GGATAGCCGCGTGGACATCGGCGGCTACAATCCTAACGACGATTTTAACGGCTATCTTGTGCGCCGAGACCGGTATGACGCGGACGCGGTGACGCTGGATACGTGGGCTACGCGCGAGGGGCTCTGCTACGGCAGCCTTGCGCTCAAGTATCCGCCCAAGGCGCGCGTAGAATCCAAGATGATCGGGTATGTGGAGCAGGACATCAGCCGCGTGGAGCATGTGCTCTATTCAAACGACCCGCAGGAGTTCGCCCGCTACGCCGACTACATCGACGTGGATTCCTTTGTGGATTACTTTTTGTGCAACGAGTTCTTCGGCAACTACGACGCGGGCAACAATTCCACCTATCTCTACAAGGACGAGGGAGAAAAGCTGCACATAGGGCCGGTGTGGGATTTTGACGGCGATCTTGACAACTACACGGTGGCGGCGATGGATCCTTCGGTGCTCGCCTTTCAGGTCAAGCCGTGGTTTGAACGCCTCTGCACGGACGACACCTTTATCGATAAGCTGCAGGCGCGCTACGCGGCGCTTCGCCGCAACGAGATGAGCGAAACGCGTGTGCTTGCGCTGATCGAGCAGATACGCGACTATATAGGCCCCGCGCGGGCGCGCGAATGGATGCGCTGGCGCGCGCAGTATGAGGAGGGCACCATGTTCGATTTGCAGGATACCGTCGATCCGCTCACGGGCGAGGTGACGGCGCACCGCCGCACGGACGCCTACGAGCAGGAGCTTTACCGCATGCGCGTGGTGCTAAGAAGGCATGGCTACATCATTCCCAGCAAGCTCATGGAGCTGCACGAGCTGACGGCGGAGCGTACGGACATTTCTGGGCATCCGGGCGTGCTGCTGATGCTCTGCGCGCTCGCCTTCGGGCTGCCGCTGCTGTGGATACGCCGGATCGGCTGAGGGAGGCTGCATGTTTTTCAAAATACCGGATTCGCTGCCGCCCCCGCAGTATTTTCTGCGGGATTACGCGACGTCGTTCATCATGTGGGCGGTGCGCGGCGCGCTGCTTGCGGGCTTGCTTTTTTCGCTTGCGGTGTGCGTGTGGCTGCTGCATCGTCAGAAGCGCAAATAGCGGGAGGGACTGCCTTTGCTTTTTTCCAGTATCGTATTTCTGTTTTATTTTCTGCCCGTGGTGCTGGTGGTTAACTACCTGCTTGGCTTTTCGCGTACGCTGCAAAACCTGTGGCTTTTGATCGCGAGCCTTTTCTTCTACGCGTGGGGCGAGCCCGTCTATGTGTTTTTGATGCTGGCCTCCATTTTCGCAAACTACTTTCTGGGTCTTATCATCGGAAAAAGTAAGGAGAAGGACAAGCCCACAAGGCGCTGGGTCGTCGTCGCGTGCATCATCAATATCGGGCTGCTGTTCGTTTTTAAATACCTTCCCTTTACGCTTTCCAATATCTACCGCATGACCGGCTCCGCGCTGACCGCGCCCAAGATTGCGCTGCCCATCGGCATTTCGTTTTTCACCTTTCAGGCGCTCTCCTATGTGCTGGATGTGCAGATGAACAAGACGAAGTACGAAAAAAGCCTGTTCTACGTGGGTCTGTATATCGCGTTTTTCCCGCAGCTGATCGCGGGACCCATCGTGCAGTATAACACCGTCGCGCAGCAGATACGCGAGCGCAGGATCACGATGCGCATGTTTTCCGTTGGGCTTTGCCGCTTTACGGCGGGGCTGGGGAAAAAGATACTCCTCTCCAACAACTTTGCCATCCTTGCCGACAACATCTTCAACTGGAGCATGATCGGGCAGGAGTTCTACGAGGTGCCCATCCTGATGGCGTGGCTTGGTTCCATCTCCTATTCGCTGCAAATCTATTTCGATTTTTCCGCCTACTCGGATATGGCCATCGGGCTTGGGCTTATGTTCGGCTTCCGCTTTGATGAGAACTTCAACTATCCCTACATTGCCAAATCCATTACGGAGTTCTGGCG
>CAZNAL010000177.1:0-2490 GCA_964571055.1 uncultured Oscillospiraceae bacterium
ACAACAACGCCTTCTGGAATCCCGAATCCATGGAAACGCTGATCTTCAACAGCTACGTGGGCGGGGCGTGCATATTCGAATATCTGGACGGCAGCGCGGAAATTCTGCGGTACAACGAGGGATTCGGAGAAATTTTCGGCAATTATTTCGGGCGCGGCTACCTGACCGTGCATCGCGATCTGTTCCGCGATATGGACGCCGAAAATGCCGCGGCGTTCCGCGAGAACATCGAAAACGCCGTCCGCACGAAAAAGGAATCGGCGTTCGAGTGCCGGTACGCCGTTGAAAGCGGAACGCTGTACCTGCGCATGACGGTGCGCCAGATCGCGCAGGCGGGGGCGCGCAGCCTGTTCTATTGCGTCGCTTCCGACATCACCTCGCAGCGCGTCGCCGAGCGCGGCGAGCGCGAAGCCGCCGAAAGGATCGCCGCCATCATGGACAACGCCACCTGCGGGATCACTGCCGTGGTGCTGCGCAAGGACGGGACGGCGGACTTCCTGCTGGTGAACGACCGGTATTACAATCTGGTGGGGTACACGCGGCAGCAGTACGAGGAGGAGGGGCTGCCCGGGCTGGCGCTCATGCATCCCGACGATTACAAGGAGTACGAGAGCAAAATCCTCGGGATGGATACCGTCGGGCAGAGCGGGACGTTCGAGTTCCGGGCGAAACGGCGCGACGGGCGATGGGTTTGGCTGCGCGACGATATTGCCGTGATCGCGCTCAACGGCATTGACGCGCCCGTGCAGCTTTCCTGCTTCACGGACATTACGGCGCGCAAGCGGGCGGACGAGCGGCTGCGCTTTGTAAACGAACTCGCGCGCGCGATCCTCTCGGAAGCGGATAACGACCAAGCGATCCGCAATACGCTCTACAGCCTGATGACCTACTTCAAGGCGGACAGGGGCTATATCGTGGAGCTTGACCATCAGCGCGGCATATCGACCAACACCTACGAGGTCTGCGCTGACGGCGTGCCCAGCGAAAAGGCGCTGCTGCAAAACCTGCCGTTTAGCGAATCCGATTTCTGGTACGCGACCCTGACGCAGCGCAATTTCCTTCTGGTGGAGGATGTGGACGCGCTGGAGGATACGGCGCTGCAAGCGCTGCTTCGCGCGCAGGGCATCCGCTCCATCGTGCTTGCGCCGCTTTGGCGAAACGGCCGTCTGATCGGCTTCGCGGGCGTGGACAATCCCGCCGCCATGCTCGAGGACGTGGAGCGCTTGACCGCGCCCAGCGATTATCTCACGCTGCTGCTTAGCCGCCGCGACCTGAATCGGGAGATCGAACGGAGCAATACGAATATCGCACAGCTTCTGCGCGATACGCCGGGCGGTTTCTGCCGCATGGCGATTCATTCGGGCGAAAGCCCCAAGCTTGTCACGCTCAACGACGGCTTCTGCCGGCTGCTCGGCATGACCGAGCAGGAGATCCGCGACGCGTACGGCGATGATATGTACGGGTGCTTCGTCATGGAGGACGTGAAGGCGTCCTTGATGAAGGCGCGCGACGCGCGGCGGGGCGAGAAGCAGTATTCCGCCAAGTGCCGCGTGCGCCGGAAGGACGGCGCGTGCGTATGGGTCATGGCGTATGGGCGCTTTGTGAACGACGACGCGGGCGACACGTATCTCAACGTCTATTTTACCGAGATCACGGCGCAGAAGCGGGCGGAGGAGCTGTGTGCAAACCTCATGGACAACCTCGCCTGCGGCGTTGCCCTGTATGAGGTCGACGGCGAGCGCGTTTCGGTCATCCATATCAACAAGAGCTATTGGCAGCTCGTGGGCCGCGAGCCGACGGATTATACGGACGCGGATGTGTTGGGGGCCGTCCATCCGGAGGACAGACCCGTTTTGGCGCTGGAGATCGCCGCCTGTATCCGCCAGCACCGCAGCTTTGCCTGCGATTTCCGCGTGACGAACGGTACGGGCGGCTATACGCCCTTCCATGTGACGGCGACCATGGAGCTCATCTCGCGCCTGCGCGCAGACCGCGCCTTGACCGAGCACCGTATCGGCCCACTCGTGATCGCGGCCAAGGCGGTGTGCCTCGCGCTGCGCCGCACTCCCGAACTCAACTCGCGCTGGGATGACGAAGCCGGCGACATCGTTCAGGCGCACTATGTCGACCTCGGCATCGCGGCAGCGACCGCGCGCGGTCTGATCGTTCCCGTCATCCGCGATGCGGATCGGATGACAGTGCCCGAACTCGCGGACGCGGTCGCCGCGCTCACCGAAACCGCACGAGCCGGCCGCACCTCGCCGGCAGAGCTCGCCGGGGGCACCTTCTCGATCACGAACATCGGCGTATTCGGCGTCGACGCCGGAACACCGATCCTGCCGCCCGGGCAGTCGGGGATTCTGGCGCTGGGTGCCGTGCGCCGGATGCCGTGGGAGTTCCGTGGGGAGATCGCGCTGCGTCAGGTCATGACCCTGAGCCTGTCGTTCGATCACCGCGTCGTCGACGGGGCCGAAGGCGCGAGGTTCCTCA
>CAZNAL010000178.1:0-2465 GCA_964571055.1 uncultured Oscillospiraceae bacterium
CCGGGGCAGGCCATGATCTCGACGAAGTGATAGTTTGCCTCGCCGCTCTTGATGCGATCCAAGAGCTTGGACGCGTTTTCAAGCCCGGACGCGACCGCCACGCGCACCTTGGTGCCCGCAAGGTCGTATTCCGCTTCCTTGACGCCCGCCGTGCCGCGCACGTCGTTGAACTCGAGCTTTTCAAGCGGCTTGCCGGTGACGATCTCCGCCACGGTGCGCAGCGCCGCTTCCATCACGCCGCCCGTCGCGCCAAAGATGTGCGCGGCACCCGAAGCAACGCCAAAGATGGGATCGAATTCCTCATCCGGCAGATCCTCAAACACGATGCCCGCCACCTTGATCATGGAGGCAAGCTCGCGGGTGGTGAGGGAAACGTCCACATCGGGATAGCCCGACGCGCTTTGATCCTGACGGCCAACCTCAAACTTCTTCGCCGTGCAGGGCATGATGCTGACAACATAGATGTCCTTGGGATCGATCCCCATCTTTTCGGCGTAGTAGGTCTTGGTCAGGGCGCCAAACATCTGCTGGGGCGATTTGCAGGAGCTGATGTTCTCCACAAACTCGGGATAATAGTATTCGCAGAACTTGATCCAGCCCGGCGAGCAGGAGGTGATCAACGGGAGCTTGCCGCCGTTTGCAAGGCGATCGAGAAGCTCCGTGCCTTCCTCCATGATGGTAACGTCGGCGGCGGTGTCCACGTCGAACACGCCGTCAAAGCCCAAGCGGTGCAGCGCCGCCGCGAGCTTGCCCTCGACGTTGGTGCCCATGGGCAGGCCGAAGCACTCGCCAAGCTGCGCGCGAACGCTGGGCGCGGGCGCAACGATGACATGCTTTTCGGGATCGGCAAGCGCCGCCCAAACCTTGGGGGTATCGTCCCGCTCGGTCAAAGCGCCGGTGGGGCACACGCGGATACACTGGCCGCAGTGCACGCAGGAAGTATCGGACAGCGGCATATCGAAGGGAGAGCCGATGTGCGTTTGGAAGCGCGCTGGATGGGGCCGATCACGCCGACGTGCTGTACCTTTTCGCAGACGGCTACGCAGCGGCGGCAGAGGATGCACTTGCTGTTGTCGCGAATCAGATGCACGGCGGAATCGTCGATATCCGGCTCTGTTATGGCGTTTTCAAAGGCCTTGGTGTCCACGCCGTATTCCTGCGCCAGCGCTTGGAGCTCGCAGTTGGTGCTGCGCGTGCAGCTCAGGCAGTCCATACGGTGGTTGCTAAGCGTCAGCTCCAGCGTCTTTTTGCGCGATTCGCGGAGTTTGGGCGTGTTGGTCTGCACCTCCATACCCTCCGCTACGGGGGTCACGCAGGACGCCATCAAGCCGCGCGCGCCCTTGACCTCCACCAAGCACATGCGGCAGGCGCCGATGGCGTTGACGTCCTTGAGGAAGCACAGCGTCGGGATGCGTACGCCCGCCTTTACGGCGGCGTCCAGTATGGTAGAGTCCTTATCCGCTTCAACGGGGATGCCGTTGATGGTGAGTTTCACAGTATCAGCCATGGTTGTAATCCCGTCCTTTCTTACTTTTTGCTGATTGCGCCGAACTTGCAGTTCGCCATGCAAACGCCGCACTTGAGGCACTTGCTCTGGTCGATCACATGCGGCTCCTTGACCGTGCCGCTGATCGCACCCGCCGGGCAGTTGCGCGCGCAAAGCGTGCAGCCCTTGCACTTGGCGGGATCGATCTCGAAGTGCAGCAGGTTCTTGCATACGCCGGCGGGGCACTTCTTCTCATTGATATGCGCCTCATATTCGCTGCGGAAATACTTCAGGGTGGAAAGCACGGGATTGGGGGCCGTCTGCCCCAGCGCGCACAGCGAATTGGTCTTGATATAGTTGCACAGCTCCTCGAGCTTTTCGATGTCGCCCTCTTCGCCGCGGCCATCGGTGATCTTCTTGAGCATTTCCAAGAGCTTGCGGGTGCCCAGGCGGCAGGGCGTGCACTTGCCGCAGGATTCATCCACGGTGAATTGCAGGAAGAACTTCGCGATGTCCACCATGCAGGTGTCCTCATCCATGACGATCAAACCGCCGGAACCCATCATGGATCCGATGGAAATGAGGTTGTCGTAATCGATGGGAACGTCCAGATTCTGCGCGGAGATGCAGCCGCCGGAGGGGCCGCCGGTCTGCGCGGCCTTGAACTGCTTGCCATGGGGGATGCCGCCGCCGATCTCCTCGATGATCTCGCGCAAGGTCGTACCCATGGGAACCTCCACAAGACCCACGTTGTTGATCTTGCCGCCGAGCGCAAAGACCTTGGTACCCTTGCTCTTTTCGGTGCCCATGTTGGCAAACCATTCGGCGCCGTTGAGGATGATCTGGGGTACGTTTGCGAAGGTCTCGACGTTATTGAGGATGGTCGGCTTCTGCCAAAGACCCTTGAGCGCCGGGAAAGGCGGACGGGGACGGGGCTCGCCGCGATGCCCCTCGATGGAGGTCATCAGCGCCGTTTCCT
>CAZNAL010000179.1:0-2451 GCA_964571055.1 uncultured Oscillospiraceae bacterium
ACATCAAGAAGGCCGGCAAGCCCGGCTACGGCTACGACGCGCGCAACGACGAGTACGGCATGATGTACGAAAAGGGCATCATGGACCCGACCAAGGTCACCCGTTCCGCCTTGCAGAACGCGGCTTCCATCGCGGCGATGGTGCTCACCACCGAGAGCCTCGTATGCGACATTCCCGATCCGCAGGCCGACGCGGCGCAGGCTGCCGCTATGGCGGGCGCGGGCGGCGGAATGTATTAAGAGCTGACGCTTTTCGCCCGGGGTCGTATGACCCCGGGCGATTCTTTCATGGTTCACTTGCGCCTGCGGCGCGGGCAGTGCCCCATGCAATGGAATCCTTGCACCGCAAGGATTTTCGCATCTGACGCGCATGTCGTCAGATGCGATTTTTGCCTCCGGGGGATTCTCCCCCGAACCCCGCATATTTGCCGCAAAGTCAGAAATCCTACGGATTTACTCCCGTCCGCACCGGCAAACCCGGCGCGGACGATTGTATTTATTTTCTGTTATAAACGAAAAACGCGCCCCCGAAACGGCGCGCGAAATTGTGAATTTTTGCTTTTTCCATGTGCTTATATTACCACAAAATTCCTGAAAAATCAAGGCTTGTACTGTTTTCGCACCGGGTGTATTCAATATAGCGGAGGTGATTTTTATGGAACAAAAAAGCATGACGGCGCTGGTGAGCGCGTTCGCGCGGGCGTATCACGCTAAAACGCGCGAGGTCAAGATCTTCGATGATACACTCGCTGCAAACCTTCTTACGGAGGAGGAATACGACGGGATCAGCCAAAGCATGGCAAAGGGCGCGTCCTTCTTCCTGCCCGGCTTCACGGGCGATGAAGCGGCGGCGCTTCGCAAGATCGTGGACGAACAGCTTTCCCCTTCGCCGCTGGGCCGCGCGGCCTTTACCGAACAGGCGCTTCGCACCGCCGCGCGCATCGGCGCGGCGCAATACCTCATCCTCGGCGCGGGCTACGATACCTTTGCCTGCCGCCAGCCGGACTGGGCAAAGGGGCTTCAGATCTTCGAGCTCGACCAGCCCGCCACCGCGGCGGACAAACAGGCGCGCCTTTCCCGCATCGGACTTACCGTCCCCGGGAACGCGCACTTTGTCCAAGCGGATCTGACGGACGCGGCATGGACGGACGCAATTTCGGCGCACCCCGCGTTTAACGCGAAGAAACCGACGTTTTGCAGCCTGCTCGGCCTTACCTACTACCTTTCGCGCGAAAGCTTCGGCGCGCTGCTGCAAAGCCTGGGCAGTCTACTTTGCAAGGGAAGCGCCCTCGCGTTCGATTATCCCGACGAAAACAGCTATAACGAGAAAGCGGGCGCACGCGCAAAGAAGCAGGCGCTGCTCGCAACCGGCGCCAACGAAGCGATGCGCGCGTGCTACAGCTATAAAGAAATGGAAGCGCTCCTATCCGCGCACGGCTTTCTTATCTATGAGCACCTCACGCCGGAAGAGATCACCGCGCAATACTTTCAGGCGCATAACGACGCGAATCCCGCGCAGCCTATGACGGCGTTCGATAACGTCAACTACTGTTTGGCGGTCAAGGCATAGGCGTCCAAAAACGGCCGGAACGCGGAGGGCAGCGCGTAGGACGCGCCCAGCGCTTCGGGCGTGACCCAAGTGAAAACGCCCGCTTCGTGCGATACGGCGATCACATGACAGGTCATATGCCATTCGATATGCGTGAAAACGTGCGTATGGTGCAGCGTCTTTTCCATCTCGACGGGGTCGAGCCCCCAGCGCCGCGCCTGCTCGAGCCCTTCCTCGGCCGTGCGTTCGCCCGATACCGCGGGCAGCTCCCACATGCCGCCAAGCAAGCCGCCGTCCGGGCGCTTTTGTAGCGCAAGGCTTTCGTTGGCGCGCAGCAAAAACACCGTGCGCACCTCGACTCGACGCGCCTTTTTCGCCTTGCGCACGGGCAGCGCCGTTTGAGTGTTCGCATCATACCCCAAGCACGCGCCGCACACGGGGCAGAGGGCGCATTTCGGACTTTGCGGCGTACAAACGCACGCGCCAAGCTCCATGAGCGCCTGTATAAACGTGCCCGCGTCCGGCGGGTATATCGCGCGCAACTGCTCGTCAAAGCTTCGATGCACCGCAGGCGCGTCGATCTGTTGATGGCAGTTTGTCAGGCGCGCCATGATGCGAAGAACGTTGCCGTCCACCGCGGGCGTGGGCTGCCCAAAGCAGATGGAGGCGATCGCGCCCGCCGTATAATCGCCGATCCCCGCAAGCGCGCGGATGCTTGCGTAGTCCGTCGGGAAAACGCCGCCGTGCTCCGTCATCACCGTCTTCGCGGCCTTTTGCAGATTGCGGGCGCGCCTGTAATAGCCCAAGCCCTCCCACAGCTTCATCAGCCGCTCCTCGGGGCAGTCGGCAAGCGCGCGCACATCGGGCAAGGCGGCGAGAAACCGCTCGTAATATCCCCGCACC
>CAZNAL010000180.1:0-2450 GCA_964571055.1 uncultured Oscillospiraceae bacterium
ATAGTCAAGGCGGTACGCAAGCGTCAATATGATAAAAAGCGACAGCAGCGCAAAGACCATCGCCATCACCATCGTGCCCGCAAGGGGAATTTTCGGGATGGTGATCCCGCAAACGATGGAGAGCACCGCGCCCAGCGCCGCGCCGGAGGAAACGCCCAGCGTGGAGCCGTCCGCGAGCGGATTTTTGAGTAACCCCTGCATCGCGCCGCCGCAAAGGGAAAGCGCGGCGCCCGTGAGCGCTGTGCAGAGCACGCGCGGAAGCCTGACGGAGAGGAGTATGGGCGCAAGCGCGCCGCCCCGCGCCGCTGTGTTGCCGCAAAGCGCGTCGCGAAAGATCGCGGCGGTTTGGGATAGGGGAATGCGCACGCTCCCGGCGCAGACGCACAGAAGCAGCGTAAAGAGCGTAACAAGCGCAAACGCCGCATAGGGGAGAAGGCCAAAGCCCTCCCGCGCCGTTTTCGCGAAAGCGCGCTCTTTCTTTGCTTGTTTACGCCGCGTCTTTTCCATAGACAAAATCATACAGCATCCGCGCGCCGTCCGCAAGGCGGGGCGCGGGACGCGAAAGCTCGTTGTTGGGCATGTTGTATACATCACCGTTTCGAACCGCCGCCACGTTTTCCCACCCTGCGCGGGATAGGATCTCCTCCACGGGCGTCAAGCCATCGCCATCATACATGCCGATGGTGACGATCACATCGGGATCGCGCAAAAGCACCTGCTCCTCGGATATTTCGCTCCAGCCCGTCACGTCCGAAAAGGCGTTTTTTGCGCCGATCATCTTGGCGATCTCATCCATAAAGGTGCCGGAACCCGCCGTCCATAAGCCGTATTCCAACGGCGATACCTCAAAGTAAACGGTCTTTTCTCCGCCCGCGCGCGCGGCTTTCGCGGCTTGTTCTCTAACCTCGTCAAACGCCGCCTGCATCTTTTCGATCACCGCGTCCGCCTCCGCCGTCCTTCCCATCACGTCGCCTATGAGCGCGACCCCCCGATAGACCGCGTCCATCTCGTAGTGCGCGTTGGTCATGACCACCGCGATGCCCGCCGCCTCGAGTGACTGCAAGCGCTGATCCTCAGGCTCCATGTCGCTGACGAACACCACCTGCGGCGCAAGGGCTATGATCTGCTCGGTGTTGAGTTCGTAATTCGACTGTACGGCGGGTATCGTTTGCACAGCCGCAGGATAATCGCAGTATTCTCCCCGCCCCACAAGCGCGTCCTGCGCGCCGAGGGCATAGAGTATCTCGCAGTCCGAGGGCGTAAGCCCTATGACGCGGGTAATGGGCGCATCGCCGAGGGTAATCTCCCGCCCTCGCATGTCGGTCACGGTGCGCGCGCCCCGCGGCGCTTGCACCGCGTCCGGCGTTTGCGCGCAAGCTGTAATAAGCAGAAGTACCGTCGCCGCAAGAGCCGCCGCAACCGTTACGCGAAATCGTTTCATACGCTTCACCTCCCGCCGCGCGCTTCCCGCGTGGCAAACCTTCGCTGTGTTCCAAAGAACACAAGATCATTGTATCACAGTTTTCCCCCGTCTTCACCCGCCGCCCGCCATGTTTTCACAAGCCGCCTCCATACGGGCAGCGGGCGCGCGGCGTTGCGAAAATACCGCCGGTTGTGATAAAATGGAAGGTAAGGAAAACACAACGCGCTGCACACGGGAGGGTATCGCATGGGAATGGATCGGGAAGCGCTGCACGACTGCATCGCCGCGCAGCAGGAAAACATCCGCCAGATCGAGGCGCTGCGAAACGGCAGAACGCTCTACAGCGATTGCTGGTGCGGCTTTCAGCCCGACGACACGCTGCACGTGATGTCGGTAACCAAGAGCGTCGTTTCCCTGCTCGTCGGCGTCGCGCTGCAACAGGGACTGATACGCGACGTGCGGCAGCCCGTGCTGGATTTCTTCCCCGACTATACCGTAAAGCGCGGCGAAAAGACGATACAGCAGCTTACGCTGCGGCACCTTTTGACCATGACCGCGCCGTACAAATACCGCTCTGAGCCGTGGACGAAGGTGTGCACAAGCGACGACTGGACGAAGGCGGCGCTTGACCTTCTTGGCGGCAGGGCGGGCGTGACGGGCGCGTTCCGCTACGCCACGCTGGGCGTCCATATCCTAACGGGCGTTATCGCCAAGGTAAGCGGCATGCAGCCCGTGGAATTCGCCAACCGTTATCTCTTTGCGCCCCTTGGTATCGCCCCTTACGAAAACTACCTCGCCTTGACGGCGGAGGAGCACAAGGCGTTCATGCTCTCCAAGGAACCAAAAAAGCGCATATGGTTTGCCGATCCGCAGGGCGTCTGCACCGCGGGCTACGGGCTGTGCATGTCCGCGCGCGACATGGCGAAACTCGGGCAGCTTTGCCTCAACGGCGGCGCATACGGCGGCCAACGCGTCGTTTCCGCCGCGTGGATCGAGGAGAGCACCAAGCCGTATTTACAGTGCGACG
>CAZNAL010000181.1:0-2443 GCA_964571055.1 uncultured Oscillospiraceae bacterium
TATTAGCAGAAGCGCCCTTCGGGAGAGGGCGCTTTTGCGTTGTTGGGGGGGAATCATTGCATATCTACGAGCCGTTGCCCGGCGAGCAAAGCAGATAGGACCGCGCTCACGCCGGTTTTGCAGGATTGCCCATCATCTGATAACAGGGAATAGACGCCGCCGTGCGAAGCTGCGGCGGACGCGCGGAAAAATGCTAAAAACGCCTAGAATGCTAGACTATCGGCGCGAAAAATGGTAAAATATTGGATAGAGATAGGAACGAAAACGTGTGGCGCTCCCTCTTTGAGAACATAAAGATCCCCGCAGGAATCGGCTGATTCGAGCGGGGAGAGGGATGGGGTGGCGTATGACAAACGCGGAACTGTATATGACCCTGTTAGGCACAGCCGTGCTGTTCACCGTCCTTTCCTGCTTCACTAAGAAGTAGAAAAGGAAACCGCCATATAGTTGAGCCCTGTGTGGCGGTATTTGGTTTGGGAGTGATCTCACATCGAACACAAGTTCCTATCTCTATTATATGCAACAGCACAAAAAAGTCAAGCAAAGACGGCAAAAACTATGCTTTTTCCATGTGGGAACCTGCCATCGGGCGCTGAAGTGCGCTGATAGATACAAATTGTCTTGGGCGGCGAAAGAACCGCTTTTTCGCAAGAGAAATATGCTGACTGCATAAAGGGAGGTTCCGTTCATGAGCGAAACCATGGCTTTTATGGTGTTTTGCGTGGAAGCCTATAAAAACGCGAAGGCGCTTACGGGGAAACAAGTGGACGCCCTGTTTCGACGGTACGGTTTGTATGAGTACCTTCAAGAATCCTATGACGTGCTGCACACGACAGGGCATCAATACATTGTGAAGGACATCGATGCGTTCATTGCCGTGCGGAATCCGGACGCGACAACTTAAATCCGCCATGCGCCTGCGCGCTTAGCACGCGGAGACCGACAAAAATGATTTGAACAGACGATGATGGCTGCCGCCGCAGCTATTCCATAGCCTCAAGCGTCATACGCTTGACAGCGTCGATGAGCAAGATTGCGTCCATGCTGCAAGCTACGCAATCGAACCCCTGCTGAAAGAATTTCTTAGCGGTCTTCGCGTCCGCCGCAAATATCATAGCGATCTTGTTATACTTGTGACACGTCTTGAGAATATGATCGATGGCGGCAAGCAGCGCCGGGTTGTTCATCTGCGCTGGCTTTCCAAGCGCGACGGAGAGATCGTAGGGTCCTACAAAAATACCGTCAACGCCTATCATGCCGGCGATTTCGTCGATATGCTCCAGACAGGATGCCGTTTCGCACTGGGGAATCAGAAGCGTCTCTTGATTGCTGATTGCAAACAGAGATTCCGCGCTAGCCGCAAAATCCGCAAAGCCCCAAGCGCTTGCGCGAACCGGCGCAAAGCCCCTTCGTCCGACAGGATAATACTTTGCGTAAGAAACGAGCTTTTCCACCTGCTCGACAGTTTCTACGCAAGGCACGATCAAACCCTTCGCGCCAATATCGAGCATCTTTAAAATCGAAGGTCGGCTGGTATCCTTGACCCTGACAAACGGCGTGATGCTGTGATTCCCGGCTGCAAGAACCGCGTCGCGCGCGCTTTCTACGTCGGCGGGACCATGCTCGGTATCGATAATAAAGAAATCAAGTCCGCCGATTGCGAGGCTTTCCACGGCGCCGCTTCCGCCAAGCTCATAGAACGTGCCTAACGCCTTGCCACCGTTTTCCAGTTTATGCTTAACGTTGTTGTACATCATGTTTTGACCCCTTCCCTATATTCATACAATACTATACAGCAATCTTCATGGGTTGTCTTGTTCTATCGATCAAATATTGGATTAGCGTCCTTCGCCGCTCGTTTTTCGGGAACCTTTTTCCCCTTTGCCACGTTGTAATGGTATAATGAAGAAAAACGTCCTATTCTTACGCATGAGGAGAAACGCCATGTTTAAAAAGATGATTTCCCTGCTGTTGCTGCCCGCGATGCTTTGCGGCTGCGCCGCAGCGCCCGCTGTGGCAGACGAACCCGCGTTGACCGCAGCGCCGACGGACGCGATCAAAGCGCCCTTGCCGACAGACCCCGGCGCGCCGATGGAAGCGGCCTTTGATTTCGCGCTTTTTCAGAACGCGCTGCAACAGGAGAAGGTCAACACCGTGCTTTCGCCGATGTCCGCATACTTCTGCCTTGCGCTGATGATGAACGGCGCGGAGGAGGAAACGCTTCGGGAGTGTGAAAAGGCGCTGGGCGGAACGGTTGAGGCTGTCAACGCGTATTGCAAGGCGCTAAGCGCTGCGCTTACGAAAACCGGGGGCAGCACGCAGCTTGCGCTCGCCAATTCCGCGTGGATAGACGAAAAGAAGGTCACGCTGGACGCGGCGTACAAAGATCGCATCGAGGAAGCGCTCGGCGCGGAGGTGTTCTCCGCGGATCTGCCGACGGAGG
>CAZNAL010000182.1:0-2408 GCA_964571055.1 uncultured Oscillospiraceae bacterium
CTTAGCGCCTGAGCGCACGCCGGCATCGGAGGAAAGCGCAACCCCCGCGGATTCCTCCGGCGCACTTACAACGGAGGAAGTCGAGCAGGACGACCTTCTTGACGCGGGCTTTGCAGGTTAAAGCAACGGATTAAGAATAAAGAACGCGGCGGCGCAGATGCGCCGCCGCGGTTTTTGCTATCGCGGGAGCCTTAATTAAGGGCATCCTTAAGCGCCTTGCCTACGCGGAAAGCAGCGCTCTTGCTGGCCGCAATGGTGATCTCAGCGCCGGTCATGGGGTTATGACCCTTATGGGAGGGACGCTCGCGTACTTCAAAAGCGCCAAAGCCTACCAGCTGTACCTTCTCGCCCTTTACCAGCGTGTCGGTAATGGTGTCGAGGGCGGCGGTGACGGCCTTCTCGGCGTCTTTCTTGGACAGCGCGCTCTTCTCGGCGACGGCTGCGATCAATTCGGTCTTATTCATGGGTTGATCCTCCTGTGTGTTAATAATAACGGTTTTTTCGACCGGCTTCTATTCTATCAGCAAGGTTGAAGGAACACAAGCCTTTTTTTCGTGAAAAAGCCAAAGGGCGGGGCGAAAATCAGCACCCGTGTTTCAGCCTCTCCCAGTAGGCGTCCAGCGCCTCAAGGGGCAACGCCTCCATGCGTTTTCCGTCCGCCAGGACGGCGGCCTCCACGGCCTTAAAGCGGCGGACGAACTTGTTTGCTGCGGCGCGAAGCACCAGCTCGCTGTCCTTGTGGAGCAGCCTTGCAACGTTGACGCAGGCGAAGAACAGATCGCCAAGCTCCTCCTCGACATGCGCGTCGTCCGCCTCCCGCACAGCCGCCTTGAGCTCGTCCGCCTCTTCGTAGACCTTGTCGAGCGCGGGCGCCGCGTCCGGCCAGTCAAAGCCCACGTCGGCGGCCTTCTTCTGCACCTTCGTGCTGTACATGAGCGCCGGCAGCGCGCGTGGCAGCGCGTCCATCACCTCGGACTGGGTGCCCATGTGTTTTTCTTTCTTTTTTAGCTTTTCCCAATTCACGAGCACTTCATCCGCGTTTTTTACAGAAATGTCGCCAAAAACGTGCGGATGGCGGTAGATCAGCTTGCCCACGAGCCCGCTTGTAACGTCCTGCATGGTAAAGCTTGCCTTTTCCTCCTCGATGATGACGTGGAACACGATTTGCAGCAGAAGATCGCCCAGCTCCTCGCACATGCCCGTTGCGTCCTCGTCGTCGATGGTTTGGAGCACTTCGTAGGTTTCCTCCAAAAGGGATTTGCGAAGGGAGGCATGGGTCTGCTCCGCGTCCCATGGGCAGCCGCCGGGCGCGCGGAGTCTGCGCATGACGCTTAGAAGATCCTCCATGGAATAGCGCGAAAGGGCTGTAAGCGACGCGGGAGAAACGATCAGCACGGTGGACGCGAAATAAAGCGACGCCGCTTGCCGATCCAGCATGTAGAGCGGGACGGTATGCACGGCATACGTTCCCTGTTCGTCCATCACGCAAAGGGATACGGGGTACGCGTCGGGATACGCGTCGGAGAGAAGAAGCTTGACTTCCCCCGCGCGAAGCGGCGTATCGACCTCTTCCACGCAAAGCGTGCAGCGCGTGTCGATAGAACCGGCGCAAAAGGACATGGCCGTGCATACGCGCGCCGCGTCCGGACTCTCGCCCAACGCCGCGAGGGCGGCTTGTCCATAGCCGATGCCCGCGCGCAGGCAAAGCGTGGTCTGTGCCTTCTCCGCAGCCGCGCGGATCGCCGAAAGCTGCGCTTCCCCTACGCCGCGCCCCGGCACGGCGTATACGCAATCCTCGCCGCAAAGAAGGCGCGCGGCAATGGCGGCGTTGAGCGCGTCAAAATCCTCGCTGTTTTCATAGAGGTCGTCCATGGCGGTATAGGAAAGCCCCTCGTTTTTGATCCATGCGGCGCTCGGATGCGCGTCCGTCTGCAAAAACAGGCGCTTCGCCTGCCGTATGGTATCTTGGGCGGCGGGGCTCAGGCAGCCGGGGATGGAGAGAGGAACGATGGTGAGTGTGGGCATGTGGATTCGCCTCCGGTCTTATTTACGGTACATGATGCGGCGCAGCCTTTTGCCGCCGGGTATTTGCATAAGCTCCGTCTCGTTGAACACGCGGAGCAGGATACATAAAAGCGCGTATACGGCGACGCCCGCGCAGATGGGCAGCAGCGTTCCAAGCCTCCCGTGCTCCTTGAGAAGCTCATAGCAGAAATAGACGGCGACGCCCATCGCGGCGGAACAGAGAACGGGCTTCAACACAACGTCCAATAAGCGCACGCGCAGCTTTGTGACGCGCAGCGCGTACACGACGTCCGCAAGGCCCGCGTAGGCGTAGAGCACCACGGTCGATACGGCGGCGCCTTGAATGTTGATATGCGGCATGCGCATGAGCACGCACATGACGG
>CAZNAL010000183.1:0-2378 GCA_964571055.1 uncultured Oscillospiraceae bacterium
CCGCTTCCTTTTGTACCGTTCTAAAACCGCGCATCAAGCGCCCATGATACGGACAAAGCCTTTCTTGCCCTTTTTCAGCAGTAAGCCGTCCGCAAGCTTAGAAGCGTCCACGCAAGCCGCGACGTCGTCGATCTTTTCCTCGTCCACGCTTACGCCGCCGCCTTGGATCATGCGGCGCGCGTCGCTCTTGCTGGGGCAAAGGTTGCTGATAACCAAAAGATCGACTACGCGAAGCCCCGTCGCTTCCACGTCCGCCGCCGTCAGCTTCACGGTGGGCACATGCTCCATATCCCCGCCGCCGCCAAAGAGCGCCTCCGCGGCCTTTTGTGCCTTTTGCGCTTCCTCCTCGCCGTGCACCTGCGCGGTCAGGGTGTAGGCAAGCGTCCGTTTTGCTTCGTTGAGCGCAGCGCCGCCCTCCGATACCATGCTCTTGATCTCCTCCAAGGGAAGGAAGGTAAGCAGACGCAAGCAGGTCTCCACATCCGCGTCGTCCACGTTGCGCCAATACTGATAGAAGTCGTACACCGAGGTCTTGGTTTTATCCAGCCACAGCGCGCCCTTTTCGGTCTTGCCCATCTTTTTGCCCTCGTGCGTCAAAAGAAGCTGGTTCGTGAGCGCAAAGGCGGGCTTTTGCTCCTTGCGGCGGATCAGATCGGCGCCGTTAAGAATATTGCTCCACTGGTCGTCGCCGCCCATTTGCAGCACGCACCCGTAGCGGCGGTTCAATTCAAGAAAATCATAGCTTTGCAGCAGCATATAGCTCATCTCAAAGAAGGTAAGTCCCCGTTCCATGCGCTGCTTATAGCATTCCGCCGTAAGCATGCGGTTGACGGAGAAAAGCGAGCCTATATCGCGCATGAACTCCAAAAAATTCAAGGGGCGAAGCCATTCGGCATTGTTGGCAATGATGGCCTTCCCATCGCTAAAATCAAGCAGTCGCTCCATTTGGGATTGGAAACAGGCGGCGTTATGATCCAGTTCCTCCGCGGTAAGCATGCGGCGCATATCCGTTTTACCGGAAGGATCGCCAACCATCGCGGTGCCCGCGCCCAAGAGCACGATGGGCGTATGCCCCGCGCGCTGCATGTACGCCATGGTCATCAGGGCCACATAATGCCCGATGTGCAGGCTGTCCGCCGTAGGATCGTAACCGATATAGAAGGTGATCTTCTCCTTGCCCAAAAGCTCGCGGAGCTCCTCCGGGTGGGAACACTGGGCAATATAGCCGCGTTCGCTCAACACATCGTACACATTACTCATCTTTGGATATCTCCTTATTCGCGTAGTATTGCAAAATATATTTGAGGATACCATACCCGCGCCTTTTTTTCAAGTTTACATTGCCATTTTCCGCTGCGCGTCGTATGATAAATATATACAATATGAGTTGGTGGTATCGTATATGCTGGCGGACTTTTTTGAGGCTCTCTTTGGAAATCGCATTTTGGTAAGCGCGGGTATCGCTTGGTTTTCCGCTCAATTCGTAAAGCTTATTCTCAACGGTATCCTGAATCATGAATGGCGGCTGGAGCGCCTGATCGGCTCCGGCGGCATGCCAAGTTCGCACGCCGCAACGGTATGCGCGCTGGTCGTCGCCACAGGGATCGATTACGGCGTTGGCTCCTTTGCCTTCACCATCGCCTTTATTTTAGCCGTCGTCGTGCTGCATGACGCGCGCGGCGTACGCTTTGAAACGGGCAAACAGGCCGAGGCGATCATCAACCTCTATGATTTTTTGGATAAAACCATCAACGATCCCGACCTGCCGGAGCTGGATAAGCTCAAGGTGCTTGTGGGGCACACGCCGCTGCAGGTCGTGGTGGGCGGCGCTATGGGCGTGTTGATCGGTCTTTGGTATCATTAAGCGCACGGTTTATCCATAAAAGGGCATTAAAAAGCGGCTTGGGCGTTTGCCCAAGCCGCTTAAAGCATCGAAAAACCCTTTGGAGATTGTTAAGGGGCGTACCCCTTAACTTTCAACCGAATCTGACGACATGTGCGTCAGACTCGGAATCCCTTGCGTAGCAAGGGATTCTCTGCACGGGGCGCTGGCCGCACCGAAGGTGCAAGCGCTCCGTGAAAGCTAGAAGACGCGGCATTGCCGCGTCTTCGATACTATTTACTCTACGATGCTCGCCACAACGCCGGAAGCGACGGTACGGCCGCCTTCGCGGATAGCGAAGCGCAGGCCCTCGTCCATGGCGATGGGGGTGATGAGGGTGATCTCCATCGCGATGTTGTCGCCGGGCATAACCATCTCAACGCCGTCCGGCAGCTTGATCGTGCCGGTCACGTCCGTCGTGCGGAAATAGAACTGCGGACGATAGCCCGTGAAGAACGGGGTATGGCGGCCGCCTTCTTCCTTCGTCAGCACGTAT
>CAZNAL010000184.1:0-2331 GCA_964571055.1 uncultured Oscillospiraceae bacterium
TTGACGCCGGAATAGGGCTTTTCGTGGAGCAGACACACCAAGCCGTGCTTTTCGGCGGTCTTTTTCATGGTCTCCATCACGAGCTGGTTGTGATCCGTCGCCGTGTTCGCGTCGCAATAAACGAGCGCCAGCTCGTACTGGCCGGGCGCCGCCTCCTTATGCTCGGTCTTTGCAAACACGCCAAGCTTCCAAAGCTCGTCGTCAAGGTCGCGCATATAGGCCGCCACGCGGGGCTGTATCGCGCCAAAGTAGTGATCGTCCAGCTCCTGCCCCTTGGGTGGCGGCGCGCCGAAGAGCGTGCGGGAGCAGAACAGCAGATCGCGCCGCTTTTCCAGCAATGTTCTGTCCACAAGAAAGTATTCCTGCTCCGCGCCCACCATGGGGATGACGCGCTTAACGTCGTTCTCGCCAAACAGCTTTATGATGCGAAGACATTCCCGCTCCAAGCGTTCGATGGAGCGAAGCAGCGGCGTTTTCTTATCCAGCGCCGCGCCGCCGTAGGCGCAGAACACCGTGGGGATACAGAGCGTGCCGTCTTTGATGAAGGCGTAGGAGGTGGGGTCCCACGCGGTGTAGCCGCGCGCCTCAAAGGTCGCGCGTAGCCCGCCGGAGGGGAAGCTTGACGCGTCCGGCTCGCTCATGATGAGCTCCTTGGCGGAAAACTCCGTGACCGGCATACCTTTTTTGTTGGGAGACAGAAAACTGTCGTGCTTTTCGGCGGTCACGCCGGTCAGGGGCTGGAACCAATGGGTATAATGCGTGGCGCCCTTTTCCAACGCCCATTCCTTCATGGCGGAGGCCACGTCGCCCGCGATGCGCGGGTCGAGCGGCTGCCCCGCCCGCATGGTGGCCTTGAGCGCGTCGTACACGTCGGGCTTAAGGCAGGCCTTCATGACGGCGGCGTTAAACACGTTTTCCGCGAAATGCGAAGTGAAATCCATGGACATATCGTGTTCCCCCTACATAATAAAATAGAATCGGATGGAATATCCGATTATAAACGGCTGTAATGAAAAAAGGTCATTCGACCTTCTTTCATTGCTCCATTATATGCGTTTTACCGCTTGCCGTCAACGAAAAACCCTACAGCCTGCCCATGAGAGCGTAGCCTGTGAGCGCCAAGCACTCCCGAAGATAATCGTTGAAGGTGATGTACCATACGCCGGGCGCGCTGTAGCCTGCCGCGTCAAGCCTGGCGCGCGCGGCCGTACGCGCGGCGCGGTAGGTATGAAACGCGGTGGTAGTGAACACGACGCGCGCCCCTTCGCCACAGCGATCGCGAATGAGCGGCGCCGTAAAGCGGAAATTCTCATAGGTGCTTGTGGACTTGTCTTCCACAACGATACGGGAAGGGTCTACGCCGCGCGCAAGCAGATAGTCCCGCATGGCCTCGCCTTCCGAAACGGTTTCGCTGCCGTTTCGCCCGCCTGTGACAAAACACACCGTATTCGGGCTGTGCGAAAGGTATTCTATGGCCGTATCCAAGCGCCTTGTCAGCGTCAGCGAAGGCCGCGCGCCGTAAAGGTGACAGCCCAGCACCACCAGCGCGTCCGCGCCGTACGGCGCTTTTTCGCGTCCTTTTTTATATAGGAACAGGCTTGTAAGACCAAAGAAGAGGACGAGTGCGGCATAGACGAGCAGCAGCGCCCATTTGAGCGCTTGTCCCGCGTGTGCGCTTTGGAAAAACGCGCAAAGCGGCGCGTAGAAAAGCCCCGCGAGCAGCAGCGGCAAGCCCAGTATGCAGGGCAACCATATGCCAAGATGCCCGCTTGTGCGCGTGAGAAAAAACGCCGTGTCCGCGCACAGCAGCGTGCCGATCAATAGAAGCAGATATTTTCCAAGCATTTTCATTTCCCGTACCTTGCCCGTATAAAGCCGATTTTTATAGAGTATAGCATGCGGCGGCGAAAAGCCAAAGGAAACATACTGTGAAGAAATTGTCATGAGGCGAATCGCGCATTGTGTTTATCGCGCTTTCATGATAAACTAAACTGAATTTTTATGGAGGTAAGCCATGGGTTTTTTAGATAAGCTGTTGGGCAACACATCCGAAGCGCAGATTCGAAAGCTGCGCCCGATCTTGGAGCGGGTGAACGCCCTGGAGCCTGAAACGAAGGCGCTCTCAGACGCCGCGCTGCGCGCGAAAACGGAGGAATTCAGACAAAGGCTCTCCGGCGGCGCAACCTTAGACGATATATTACCCGAAGCCTACGCCGTGGTGCGCGAGGCCGCGTGGCGCACGATAGGCCAACGGCACTTCGACGTGCAGATCATCGGCGGCGTCGTGCTGCATCAGGGCAGGATCGCGGAAATGAAAACGGGCGAGGGCAA
>CAZNAL010000185.1:0-2328 GCA_964571055.1 uncultured Oscillospiraceae bacterium
GTCCTCCTCCGCGACGGGTTTATAAAGGATACCGCAGCTTACAGCCGGGACGATGGTGTTCGGGTCGCCGTTTTCATAGGCGAAGGGCTGGATAAAGTAAGCGTTATAGTATTGCTCCACGTCGGAAAGCGTGAGCGTGGCTGGCGAAGACGCGCCGTTGGCCGCATACGTAGCGGCGCTGGCGTTCGTGCCGCCGCCGCTATGCAGATTGTTATAGATCGTCGCCATATCCCGCACGCGGAGGGCGTTGATGTATTTGCCGATATACTTCCCTTTTTTATAGTTGTAATAATAAATATACATGCGCTCATTGCCTTGGCTGTCGGTAGAGGGGGCGACCAGATCGCCGTTCGCGTCAAATTGCAGCTTGATATAGCAAAAATGCGGCTTGGTTTTATTGGCCACGCAGCTTCCGCGGTCGTTTTCATCGTACAGCTTTAAATAGAGGAACTTTGGGCTGCCGCTTCGATCATAAACGGTGTAGTAATCCACGCCCACGATGGCGTGGCCGCCGCCGTCATAGCCGTAGCCGCATTGGACGGGAAGGCCGAGGTCTACCCAATCCATGAATGTCTGTACGGTATCGTCCAGGTTGTAATAGCGGCATTTCCCGTCGTTATAGCGGAGAAGCTGCATTTGTGTGACTGCGTCGTTTTCGCGGCTTTTGGAGACGAATTGCGAGAGCATATAGAAATTGATGTAGTTGAGCGCGGTGCGGTTGTTTTTCGGCGCCGTAATATCGAAGTATTTTGTCGCGCCCGGCTGCATCATGGAGGCGCGAAGCCCGCCGGCAGCGCCAAAGTAGCCCTGATCGGCAAGGCGGTTGAGCACCATGGTACCTGCGATACCGTAGCAGGAGCCGCCCCAGTCTTTTTTCATATACGCAACCAGCTTGTTGTATTCCTTCTGTGTCGCCATGGAAAAGAGAACGTTTTGATACGCCGCGTCCAGCTCGTAGGTGGCGGGGAAATTGCTTTTCGCGTGGTAAAAGCTGTTGGAATCCCTACCCACAAGAAACTGGTCGCAGTCCTGCTCTGCGATAAAGGCGGCGGCGGTTGTGGCGGTGCTGCGCGCGGCGAGCGCCGTAGCGGGCGCAAGCAGCGCGGCTGCGGCGAACAAGAATGCAAGGGAAAACGCTAGAAAGCTGCGGGACGGATGTGTGCGCATGATGGAATCCTCCTAAAATGGTGCGGCGCTGCGCCGCGCGGTTTGAGATCGTAAAAGGGCGCTATCGCGCGTCCCTCTTGCGCGCGGCCATAGCAAGCAGCGCGAAGAATATAAGGCAGCACAGCGTTACGATCTGCGCGCCGCCCGTCGCGGGCACGTCGGGTACGGCGGCTGTCACAACGCCGGACAAGGGAGTGGTAAAGCTCGTCTGCGCTTGTCCGTCCGTAAAGTAAACGGTGAGCGTGTGCGCGCCGTCGGGCAGGGTGGAAAGGAACGCGGGCTTGAGCGTTATGATGGTGCTGCCCTTTGTCACGTCGTAATCGACGCCCCTTTGCAGCGGCTTCATATCTACGCTTACGCCCGTCTGCTTTTCATATGGCGCGTCAAAGCCAAAGCGCAGGCTGCCGTCGGGCAGACGCTCGCCGCCCGTGCCGGACATGAGCGGGTAGGCGGCGGTGGTATTCGTATCGATACGCATGCCGCCGTTGTTGCCCTCGCGGGGCACGTCCGCGTAGGTTACGGATATGGTCATGCTATCTTGGCGCGCGTCCTCCGTTTGGAAGGTAACGAATTTGGAGCCCTCCCGCACGGTGATCGACGGTGTGTTTTCATATCCCCACAGCTTCGTAGTATGCAGGAAGGGATAATCGTAATGATAGCCGTTCTGCTCGAAGGTGCCAAGATACGGGGGCAGGATGCCGTATCGCCCTTCCATGGTGTTGACCTCGTTGTTTTCCCACGTTTGATCTACGACGCTTTGGTCAACCCGCCATAGCACTATGCCGCCGGCATCCCCGGACCATTCCGCGTACAGACCGCCGTCAAAGCTTTCAAGCTGCCGGTTTTCCACGAGGTAGTACACGTTGGGATCGCCCGTTTTGACTTTGTAGATCTTGTATCTGTTCGGCGCTGTGGCCTTATATACGCTGAAGCTGCCCGAGCTGTTGATGATGGTTGGCGCGTAAAAGCCTAAATAGATCTTGGAGTAGGGGTCGTGATGCGTCGGGCAGGAGCCTGCCTCGGCGCTGCTTTGCGAATACCCGTCTACGCCGTTTGCCATCGTGGCAAGATAACCCACATTATAGCGCAGCGGCGTCGCGCCTTCATTGACCGAGTTTACGTCGTATAGATCCATCAGCCCCAAATCGTGTCCCAGCTCGT
>CAZNAL010000186.1:0-2307 GCA_964571055.1 uncultured Oscillospiraceae bacterium
GTGTAGGCTGTGGTCGTCGAACCGAGAATCCCCCCGCTTTAGCCGTGGGGAGTGTCAAATGGTAGAAAACACACAAGTCTACCATACAAGTCTGCGCGAGCAACACCGTTGTTTTTGATGGACTTGTATGCTATAATAAGATGCAAGTTAGAGGTGCAGTATGGAGCAACAGTATACCCCGCCGTTTACCATGACGGATATGATAATTGAGAAGATTTCGGAGATCAGCGAGCTTGTAGGTCGTATCACCACATGGCAGGACATGAACGCAAATCCGAAGCTGCGGCGCGAGAACAGAATCAAGACGATCCATTCCTCGCTTGCCATAGAGAACAACTCGCTCTCGCTCGACCAAGTGACTGCAATTATTAACGGAAAACGCATACTGGGGGAGCCACGGGAAATACAGGAGGTCAAAAACGCCTTTGAAGCATACGAGCGCCTTTTGCGCTTTGACCCTTGTTCAACAAAAGACCTGCTCACGGCGCACCGCACCTTGATGAATGCGCTTGTACGCGAAGCGGGTATGTTCCGAAGCTGCGGCGTCGGCGTATACAAAGGCGAACAGCTTGTTTACATGGCTCCGCCCGCCAACATGGTACAGGAGCTTGTCGGCAATCTGCTCACATGGATAAAAACGTCAAAGGTACATCCTTTGGTGAAAAGCTGCGTTTTCCACTATGAATTTGAATTTATCCATCCCTTTGCCGATGGCAACGGAAGAATGGGGCGAATGTGGAACACGTTGCTCCTATACAAATGGAAGCCCGTTTTTGCATGGCTACCGATAGAAACGCTGATACGGGAACGGCAGGACGCTTACTATGATGCGCTCGGCAAAGCGGACAAGGCAGCCGACGCTACGCCGTTTGTTGAGTTTTTGCTGTCGGTCATATATGATACGCTCCATGAAATATCCCAAAGCCAACAGCGCGAGCAGGATTCAAGTCCGTCTGTGAAATTACTCATGGAAAAGCTCGACGGCGATACGCTTTCAGCACAGCAAATCATGGAGCGCTTAGGACTGAAGAATCGGGCGTCCTTTCGGAAACTCTACCTTGTTCCTGCATTGCAACATGATTTAATCGAAATGGAGTATCCCGACAAGCCAAACAGCAGCAAGCAACGGTATAGGAAAAAGAAATAGAACATACCTCGCATTTGAGGCGCTTCTGAAAAGAAGCGTCTTCTCTATGTTATACCGTAAGATACGCGCAGAGTTCTTGCAGCCATTCCGGGCGATAGTCACCTTGCAGGAGAAGCTCGCCGTTGCGGTATTCTCCAACTTCAACAAAGCCGTTTTCATTATCAAAAAACACCGCTTCGTCACAGTAATCCAGTATCTTGGCTAGGTTTTCATACTGCGCTTCAAAACGGCGCATCACGTCCTCTTCGGGTATATCATGCCCGCCCTTGGCTACGCGATTTTTTATACGCTTGATTGCTTCCTGCGCTGTGCCGATGCCTACATAGAACAGCCGTACATAGTACCCGGCTTCCTTGGCCTCGCGTATCACACGCAAAGGGCGCTGGTCGGAAAGCGTGGTTTCCTGCGTAAAGCTGATGCCCGCGCTCATGTATTGCGCTTGCAGAGCAATGGCCGCCTTGCCTCCTTCGATAAAGCCGCCATACTGGACGGCCAGCTTATCAACGTCGATAATTTTGCCGAGGTCTGACCGCTGATATTTAAGGGAGCCTGTCAAGCTGGACTTGCCCGCTCCGTTGACGCCGCCGATAATGGTATAGATTCTCATGGGTCGTTGTCCTCTGTTTGCTTGTATCCAGCAACAATAGAAAAACCAAGTATATCCGCCATATGCTCGCTCTCCTTATATGAATAAGCGTCGCGATCCGGCAAGGATCGCCTATGCGCGGCTGTCCCGCCTGAACCTTTCAGCAATTCCCCGTATAGACGTAGCGCAGCTTCTTTTCCGCCACGTCCCGTAGGCGCTTGATCGTGTCGAGCGGCGTAGGCGGGCGATCCTTCATTTGGTGACGGGGGAAGAAGCGCGTCACATGCAGCGGGATAGCAGGGTCGATGGAGGCAAGCCAACCGCTAAGCGCCGCCATCTCCTCCTCGGTATCGTTAAGGCCGGGGATGATGAGGTTGGTGATCTCCACATGGCAGCGGAAGGCGGCGATGGCAATGGCGGTTTTGACGGTCTCCAAATCGCCCTTGACGATGTCGTAAAACTCCTGCGTGGTGCCCTTGAGGTCGATGTTCATGGCGTCGATATAGGGGAGCAGGGACATGAGCGGCTCCTCGCAGATCATGCCGTTGGTGACCAGCGCGATGCTAAGATCCTG
>CAZNAL010000187.1:0-2305 GCA_964571055.1 uncultured Oscillospiraceae bacterium
CACAAAGTTTGCAGCAGTCATATTGATACTCCCTCCGTTATCCATTCTTTGCAGTATTATTGCAACAGCGCGTCTTCCCCGCTGTCTCCAAGCGTTTACGTGCTTTGCCTTTCAACAAAGCCCCACGGCAGGACGCTATTCGTTTCCGCTTCGCCGTTGATGAGGCGGATCAGTTTTTGCGCCGCGAGCGCGCCCAGCTTCTCCTTCGGATGATCCAAGGAGGTAAGCGGCACGCCGGTTATCTCCGCATAGGGGCTGTTATCAAAGCTGATGACCGCAATATCCTCCGGCACGCGCACACCCTTCTTTTCAAATCGGCGCATGAGCGCCACCGCGATCTCGTCGTTATAGCAAACAACGCCGTTGCAGTTTCGCAGCGCGTCAAGCGCCGCGTGCTCGAGCATCTGTTCGCGGCTTCCCGTTGTAAACCAAAGCAAGTGATCGTCCGAAACGGGCGTGCTGTGCGCTGTAAGCGCCGCCATCATGCCCGCGTACCGCGCGTGGCCTTGCATATCGTCGCTTTTGAAAATGCCGCCAAGCTTTTTGCGTCCCTTTTGTAAAAGGAACGCGCACGCATCATAGCCGCCCTGTTTATCATTCGTAACGACGTAAACGGGGTTTTCAAGTTCTCTGTAGAAGCCGTTGATGAACACGACGGGGATGCGCATCTCGGCGATTCTTTGGTACAAGTCGATATTCGGATTCGGCAGAGCTGTCTTTGTGCCCTCAATGATCAGGCCATCCACCTGCCTGTGCAAAAAGTCCGTCAGCACGCGGCGTTCGTTATCCACGCGGTTGTTCGTAGCCGCAAGGATGGAAGCGTAGCGGTGATCGCTCATCTCCTTCTCGATCCCCTCAAGGACCGACGGAAAAATGTATTCCTGTATATAGGTCGTGATGATCCCCACGGTGCTGCTTTTCGCCCGCTTCGTCACGTTCTCCTTCACATAGGTGCCGCTGCCGCGAACACGCTGGGCAAGTCCCTCGCTCTCTAAGATTTGCAGCGCCTGCCGCACGGTTTGGCGGCTGTAGCCGTAAACGCCGATCAGATCGTTTTCGCTGGGCATCCGCGCCCCGGCCGCGTAGGTGCCGTTTTGAATATCGGCGCGCAGGCGGTTGGCCAACATGGTGTATTTATGCTCACTCACAGTTTTCTTCCTTTTCCGGTAATATGTACAATCTGCTTCTTTGTGCTTCTAGCATATACTTGTATTGAAGTTGTGTCAACAAATTCTCCGTAATCCAAACGTACATTTTTCGTGGCGTTCGTATTTTGCGCACCGTTGTACCGCGCGGCTTCGTTATGCTATACTGTTTCTATGATCGTAACGGAAGATTTGATGGAAAACGGTTTGCGCATACGGGTGGATAAGCCCTCTTTTTCCTACGGCAGCGACGCTTTGGCGCTGGCGGATTTTACACGGCTGAAAAAGGGCGAGCGCGTTCTGGATCTTGGCGCGGGTACGGGCGTTCTCGCCATTTTGCTGCAGGGGCGTTTCGGCGCGCGCTTTACCGCCGTGGAGATACGAGAGGATATGTGCGCGCTCACGCGCGAGTCGGTGGCGTTGAACGCACAGCAGGACGCAATTGAAATACGCTGCGCCGATCTTCGCACGCTGCGTCCCGCTCCGGGCTTTGAAAGCTTCGACGCCGCCGTGTGCAACCCGCCTTATTACCTTGAGGGAACGCAGAGCGAAAACAAACAGCGCATGCAAAGCCGCCATCAGAACACCTGTACGCTTCGGGACGTCGCTGCTTGCGCTTCGCGGCTTCTAAAGGAAGGCGGGCGCTTGTATGTATGTTGCCCCGTTTCGCAATTCGCAGACTGCTGCGCAGCGCTCGTGCAATATGCTTTGCAGCCAAAGCGCGTCCTCATACAAAAGAAACGCCTCGTTTTGCTGGAAGCCAGAAAAAACGGCGGCGTCGGTATGGAACTGATGCTCAAGGATTGAACGAAAGGCTTAGTGCATGCTGTGCAGCAGCTTCATGAAAAAGCCGTGCGTCGCGTAGGCCACCGCCGCGCCGACGAGACCCTGCAGAGCGTTAAAAAGCACGTTTGGCGCAGCGACCGCCGCGCCGTAGAGCAGCGTTTCATATAGAAAATACCCCGCAGGAACACAAAGCGAGGACGCGAGAAACACGATTAGCAGCGCTTTATCGTGCATCAGGCGGCGCAGCAGTACGAATACGGCCGCCATCGCGGCTTTGATGATAAACGAAGCCGGCGCATAGACGGCATAGCCCAGCAGCAAATCGGACAGCGCCGAAGCCGCGCCAGCGCACAGCACGCCCCACGGCGAACCGA
>CAZNAL010000188.1:0-2279 GCA_964571055.1 uncultured Oscillospiraceae bacterium
AAAAACGCCCAGCATGCCTACCGCCATATAATACAGGTTGTTGACAAAAGCCATAGGATTCATCGTCATAGCCTTGATCCTCCTTCGATCACATAAAAAAGTTGAGTATAAGACCGCCCGCGATCACGGAGGCGATCTGCCCGGATACGTTAACGCCGATGGATTGCATAAGAAGAAAGTTGTTTCTGTCCTCCGCCAAGCCCATCTTGTGCACAATGCGTCCCGACATGGGGAACGCGGATATTCCCGCCGCGCCGATCATGGGATTCAGCTTTGTTTTTAAAAACAGGTTCATCCCTTTTGCGAACAGCACGCCGCCCGCCGTGTCAAAAACAAAAGCGATCAAGCCAAGGCCGAGTATCATCAACGTTTCAAGCCGCAAAAACTGCTCCGCGCGCATTTGGCTTGCGATGGTAATACCTAAAAAGATCGTAACAAGGTTTGCCAGCACGCGCTGCGCGGTCTCTGAAAGCGTATCCAGCACGCCGCATTCGCGAATGAGGTTGCCGAACATCAAAAACCCGATCAAAGGCACCGCTTGCGGCGCGATGACCCCCACGACAAAGGTGATGATGATGGGAAAAAGGATACGGGTATGCTTTTTGACCTGCTGCGGCTTATACTCCATGCGGATAAGGCGCTCCTTTCGCGTGGTCAGCAGCTTGATGATGGGCGGCTGTATGATGGGTACAAGCGCCATATACGAATACGCCGCCACCATGATGGAGCCTATGTATTGCGAACCAAGCCTCTGCGCCACCACGATGGACGTCGGTCCGTCCGCGGCGCCGATGACCGCGATGGAGGCCGCGTCTTTGGTAGGAAAGAAAATGGAAGCCAAACAAAAGGTCAGAAAGATACCGACCTGCGCCGCCGCGCCAAAGATCATCAGCTTGGGATTGGTAAGCACGGGGCCAAAGTCGATCATCGCACCAATGCCGATAAAAAGCACCAGCGGGAAAAGCTCGTTTGCAATGCCCGCTTGGAAAAGCGTATCCAGTATCCCCATCTCGGCGCCCTGCGTAACGGCGCCGGAAAGCGGCAGATTCACGAGGATGGTTCCAAACCCAATCGGTAAAAGCAGCGTAGGCTCCATATCCTTTCTGATCGCAAGATACATAAGCGTTCCGCCAATAAGCCACATCAATACCTGCTGCCACTGCAACAAAAACAGGTTTTTATAGAGAATCTCCACAGCGTATCGTCTCCCCTTCCTTCCGCGCACGTCCGCGCCGCGCCATCGTAAAACCGCCCGTCTGCGCGCCGCAGCCCATCTTCTGAATTATGCGGGATTATATCACGTTGTGCGTGATTCGGTAAGGCGATCCGCCCTGATTCCACTATCGAACATTTTTGTATATAATCCATTAGCCATTAGCTGTTCTTATGTCTTGTCATGTTCTGTTGCGGCCTTTACGGCGCGTGATGCCGCCGAAAGGCTTATATTTAGGAGTAAACAATGGCGCCCGTTGCGAGCGCCACATTTTTAGATATAAATATCTTTATGAGCTGTAGTTAGGCCAATTTGCGCTTGCGTCCGCAACCGGCGTTTAGGTGTTCTTCATCACGACGGTCTCCACCACGTCCGCGGCGTGCTCACAAGCGTCCAAGCAGGTTTCAAAGGATTCGTACATACTGCTCCATATCAAAAGCTCGCGCGCATCCGTATTCTCCGTGAAAAGGCGGCGGATATTCTCGTTGTACATGGCGTCGCCCACGCTTTCAAGGGCGTTTACCTCCACGATATAGCTGTTGATATTGCTGCTCGCCTTCTTAAAGCTGCCCAGCTCGTTGAGCGTAGCCGAAAGCGCCTTGCAGCACTTGACAAAAAGCGCTGCAAATTCGATGCTTTCCGGGCGTATCTTTCCAATGTTATACATATAGGCGCGTTGCAGCACATCCTCCGCCGCGTCCACCACATTGTCCATCTCCTGCGCGAGCGCGATGATGTCCTCCCGCTCCAGCGGCGTAATAAACGCGTGCGTAAGGCGGCGCGTCATTTCATGCTTTCGCATGTCCGCCTCGTTCTCGATATGGTGCATGGCGTCGACACGGTTTTTAAGCGTCGCCGGATCGAAGGCGGCAAGCGTTTCATAGAGATACCCCGCCGCCTCGCACGCGCAAAGGCCACAGGTGCGGAAATAAGCAAAATAATCGAATTCGCGTTTCTTGTGTTGCATGGAAACCTCCTATATCAAAACAACAGCATAAAAAGCTTTGCCATAGCAAAGCCCAACAGCCCGCAGCCCGGAAAGGTCAAAATCCAAGCCATGGACATC
>CAZNAL010000189.1:0-2223 GCA_964571055.1 uncultured Oscillospiraceae bacterium
ATTTCCCCTGCATGACCATAAGCACGCCCAGAAGCAGCACGGCCAAATTAACGATGGTGGATACAAGTCCCGGCAGCGCGCCAAGATACTGATTGAGCTTAGCAAAGCGCACGGTTTGGTTGTTGACCGACGCCTGATAGCCCGCCCAGCGCTCGAAATAGCCGTTCTCCGCGCCGCTCGCCTTGATGGTCTCGATCATCTCCACGCCGGAGACGGTGGAGGACGCAAGCTTGCCGCGATCCCGCAGCTGTACGCGCATCAAATTGATACGTTTGGCGGAAATGACGCGGGTGAGAAAAATGTTGATCAGCACCGACGCCACGCCAAGCGCTGCGAGCATAACGCTGTAGCGGAACATGACAACCAAATAGAAGATCAGCGCGCAAAAATCAAAGAAGAGCGGCGCAAGCTCCGTAATCAGCGACGCGGCGATCCCCTCGTTGGTGGTTTGGCGCTGCGCGATGTCGCCCGCCATGCGCTGGGAGAAAAACTCCACGGGCAAACGCAGCACATGCCACATGAATTCGGAGTTTGCAACGATCGCGAGCTTGCCTTGAATCTTGAGCATATAGATATTGTTTAAAAAGGATATGACGATCTCGATCAGCGCGACGCCCATCATCAAGCCCACGAGAGGATAGAGCCAATCCGGGTTCTGTCCGCTTAAAATGCGGTCGATAAACACGCGTGAAAACACGGGATTGACGACAGCCGTGACCGTTGTGATCAGCTCCGCAAACACGATAAAAAGGAAGGGCGCAAGCGTTCCCGCGAGCCGTTTTTTTGCAAACGCGAGCACGCTTTGCGGCTTGCCGCCCTTTTCAAAGCCCTCGTCCGGCGCAAACATCATGCACACGCCCGTAAACGCCTTGTCGAATTCCTCCATGGAGACCTGCACAACGCCGCGCGCCGGGTCATTGAGGATAGCCTTGCCCTTATGAAAACCGCATAGCACAACAAAGTGATTGAAGTTCCAATGAATGATGCAGGGGAACACGGCGTGCTTTCGCACATCCTCCACGTCCAGCTTATAGCCGTCCGCCTTCATACCGTAGTTTCTCGCGGCGCGCAGCATGTTTTTGGCGCTCGAGCCGTCCCGCGACACGCCGCAGTCGGCGCGCACCTGCTCAAGCGGCAGCCATTTGCCATGATACGCAAGGATCATGGTAAGGCAGGCCGCGCCGCATTCCAGCGCTTCCATCTGCATTACGACGGGTACCTTCACATACGCTTTTGCCATAACCGCCTCAACCGATCAAAAAGGAGATCGGCGCCACCTCATCCGAAACGATGGTAAGCTGCTGCAAGCCGTCCGGCACCGGCGCGCTTACCACCACGCGCGTATTCCAATCCGAAAGGGACAGCGCGTGGATCGTGTAATCGCTCTCATATTGGGCGGCAGCCTCCGCATAGGAAAGTGGGACTTCCGACACCTGTGTGACGGCGCCCGCAGCATTCCCGACGGAAACAGGCATCCCGATCGTCACCTTGGATGCGTCCTCGCCGGAAAGATAGCATACGATCTCGCCGCCCTTTGCCTCGCCCGTTACGGTGACGGTCGTAGGAAGGCTTCCCCATATGCCCCACGCAAAAAGCGCCAGCAGCAGCGTGAGCATCGCCGCAAGCAGGATCCATACGCTCGGCTTGGACACCTTGATATAGTCGTTGAGCTGCTCGGGCGAGGAAATTCTGTCCAAGCTGGCTTGTCTAAAAATCGTATCCTGCATAGTTTCGCTCCCGTTTTCTCTTTCGTTCAGCGCACACACAAACGCCCTTTTCGGCGTAATTCTACATATTTATAGTATAGTGATTGCCCACGATTGTCAACATATGGTGTATCAACAAAAAAGAGGGATGTTTCCATCCCCCTTTTCGAAAAACCGCTTACTGCGACGCCTTGCACATGCTGTTGCAGCGCTTGCAGCGAAGATATACCCAGCACTGGTCTTGGTTGACGATATAAAAATCGTCATACCTACAGTTGGGGCATTGGTAGAAGCCGCCGCCCGGAGGGCCTACGCGGATCGCGTCCGGTTCGCCTTCGCCGCCGGCGATGCCAGCGAGTTCCTTCTCGTCAACGGGGATCAAAACCTTCTTGTCGTCCATTTCTATTCTCCTTTCAAATTTGCAGCGGTGATATGATACAGCGTCCTCTGTAACGGCTTACAGATTCGCAACGGTAAACTTGGTATTGCAGTTTCTGCACTGCAAATTGATCTGCTG
>CAZNAL010000190.1:0-2173 GCA_964571055.1 uncultured Oscillospiraceae bacterium
TCCCCCCGTCGAGGTGGCGCTGTTCTGCGAACAGGCGGCCATGCTGCTTTCTGCCGGCATACCCTTGAGCGACGGCATGGAAACGCTGTGCGCGGGCTATGGCGACAGCCCCTTTGCGCGCGTGTTCGAGCGCATCGCCAACCGCGTGAAAATCTCCAAGCTGCACTCGGCGTTGAGCGAAGCGGGCGTTTTCCCGCCGTACATGACAAGCATGGTGCGCATCGGCGAGCGCACGGGCAGGCTGGAGGAAGTGCTCCGCATGCTTTCGCGCTATTATACTTGGGAATCGGAGATCGGCAAGGCGATTCAAAACGCCGTGATCTACCCCGCCGTGCTCATTTTGATGCTCGCCGCCGTTGTGGGCGTCTTGGTCGCGACGGTGCTGCCCGTGTTTGACCGGGTCTACGCAGGTCTTGGCCTGTCCGCGTCGCAAGCGGGCGGCGCTGCGATTGTGGGACGCGTGACGCTGCTTGTTATCGGCGCGGCGCTCGTTTTTGCAATCGTAATACTCCTTTTGCTTCGCACCAACGCGCGCGAGCGCGTGCTCGCCCTTCTCTCCAGAACCTTTCCGCCGTTCGGGCGCGTCATGCGGTATCTTGCCGCGGCGCGCTTCTCCTCCGCCATCGCCATCATGCTCAACGGCGGCTACGATATTGACGAAGCGCTGCGCCTTTCTACAGACGTAGCGCCCGACGCGCGCGCCCGCGCGGCAACGCAGGCCTGCCGCGAATCCATGCAACAGGGCGCGGGCTTTGCGCAAGCCGTCGCGGCGCTGGGCTTCTTCGATCCGCTCCACAACAAGATGCTCGTGGTGGGCGAAACCACGGGGCGCTTGGATTCCGCGATGGAAAAGCTCGCTTCCGTTTACCAAACGGAAGCCGATCAGGGCGTTTATTACCTCGTGTCCCTGATCGAGCCGCTGCTTGTGGCGCTTCTATCCATCGTGATAGGCGGCATACTCCTCTCCGTCATGCTGCCCATGCTCAACGTCCTTTCCGCCATGCTGTAAGGAGAAACCATGATGCGTACGCGACAAACGGCAAAACAGCGCCGGGGCGTGCTGCTCCCCGTGCTTTTGTGTATCCTCGTGCTGCTTCTGGCGCTTTCCTTTGTGGGACGGGTGGACAAGGGCGTGACCAAAGAGCAGACGGCGCAGCTAAAACAGGCGCTTACGCGCGCCGCCGTTACCTGCTACGCAATTGAGGGGCGCTATCCGCCCACGCTTGACTATCTATACGAAAACTACGGGGTAGAGGTGGACGCAAGCCGCTTTTTTGTGACCTACGACGTGCTGGGCGGCAATATCATGCCCACCATCGCCGTTTTGAGGAGGGGCGAATGGAAGTAAAGCAGACGCTGCCATTTTCCGGGCGCGTGCGGGGCGTTTTCGTCTTCGCGCTGCTTTGCGTATACGCCGTGACCGCCTGTTTGCTGCTGCTTTCCGGCTTGCAGGTGTACCGCGCGATCAAAGACAAATCCGCCGCCCATTATGAAGGACGCACCGCGCTTGCCTATGTGTTGGGGAAGCTGCGAAGCGACGCGACGCCCTCCGTGATGGGTACAAACGTGCTGCTCCTTTCCGAGAACGTGGGGACGAAACCCTACAATACCTACATATTCTGCCGCGACGGGCAGCTTTGCGAATACTTTGGCAGCGCCGCGCTAGCGTTTGACCCGACGCTTGGCGAACCGCTTGCCCGCGCAGCCGCCTTCAGCGTAACACAGGACGGCGCGCGCATCTACCTTACGCTGCTCGACGGCGCGGGAGAGGCGCACACCGCTTGCTTTGGGCAGCGCGCGCAAAAGGAGGTAGCGCCATGAAGCATCGTGTGGGCGTAAGCCCCATCTTGGTGGAGATGGTGTTTGTGCTGCTCTTCTTTTCCCTCTCCGCCGCCGTGATCGTGCAGCTTTTGGGCGCGTCCTCCATCCTAAGCCAAAGGAGCGCCGAAAAGAGCGGCGCGCTGCTTGCCGCGGAGAACGCCATGGAGCAGCTCCTTTCCGACCCCGTGGCGCTTTCGCGGGGGGACGCGCGCGTTTCGGACGGCGCGTATACGCTTTCTCTTCGCGTGACCCCCGCGCCCCAATCCAACGGCGTGTTCTACACGGTGGATTGTGCCGCGTTGAAAAACGAAAAAACGATACTTTCCCTACAAGGGGGTCGTTTTGTCGGCTC
>CAZNAL010000191.1:0-2102 GCA_964571055.1 uncultured Oscillospiraceae bacterium
TGGTGTTTTTGACCGAGGTGCTGAATCTGCCCGACGCTACCATGTGGTGGATCACGGGGGTTTTGACGGTGCTGCGCGTGTTCGACGCGCTCAACGATCCCATCATGGGGATCCTCGTGGACAACACGAATTCCCGCTGGGGCAAGTTTAAGCCCGCGATGCTCTTGGGTGCGCTTACCGGCGCGGTGTTCATGGTGCTTCTGTTCGTCGATTTCGGTATGGGGCAAACCGCGTACATCCTCTTTTTCGCCCTTTGCTATATCCTTTGGGACGTCTGCTATGGCGCAAACGACATCGCCTATTGGTCCATGCTCCCCACGCTGTCGCTGGTGCAGAAGCAGCGTGAAAAAACCGGCGCGTTCGCCCGCATCTGCGCCAACGTCGGCATGTTTACGGTGGTGGTGGGCATCCTCCCCGTCACCAACGCCATGGGGAACGCGATGGGCAGCCTGAAGCGGGCGTGGTTCGTGTTCGCGCTTATCGTGGCGCTTTTGATGATCGGCTGTCAGATGTTCACGCTCCTTGGCGTAAAGGAAGACCGCACCCGCTTCAAAAAGGAAGAGAAAACGACGCTTCGGGATATGTGGCGCGCCATCGTCCACAACGACCAGCTACTTTTTACCACCATCGCCATGGCGCTTTTCATGATCGGCTACAGCACCACCACAAGCTTCGGCGTCTACTTTTTCAAGTACGCTTACGGCAACGAAAATATGTACTCCGTCTTCGCCGCCGTGCTCGCCGTTTCCCAGCTTACGGCGCTCGGGGTGTTCCCTTGGTTTTCCAAGCGGTTCGACCGCAAAGCGCTCTATCTCTATGCCACCGTGCTCGTGCTGCTGGGGTATTTGATCTTCTTTTTCTCGCCCATGCACATGCTGCCGCTGGGCGTCGCGGGCGTATGCATTTTTACGGGCCAGGCGTTCATCCAGCTTCTTATGCTGATGTTCCTCGCCGACACCATCGAATACGGCCAATGGAAGCTGGGCAAGCGCAACGACAGCGTGACCTTTTCCCTACAGCCGCTGATCAATAAGATCGGCGGCGCCATCGCAAGCGGCGTCGTGTCCGCCACCGTCATCCTTTCGGGTATCAACAGCGCCGAAAGCGCCGCGGACGTGACCGCCGGCGGACTTCTCATCCTCAAGATCGCCATGCTGCTTCTGCCGCTTGTCTGCATCGTGGCGGGCTATTTCGTGTATCGAAGCAAATACAAAATCGACAGCGCGTTTTACTCGCAGATCCTTAACGACCTTGCGGCGCGCGGCGACATCAAAATCGGCAAAGAGGAGGCGTGACCCATGAAATCTTACCGCAAGGAGCTCTTTTTCAACCTCCCCACCCGGCGGGGGCTTGTCAACATCACGCGCGACGTGCAAAACGCCGTGGACGAAAGCGGCGTCAAGGAGGGGCTTGTCCTCGTCAACGCCATGAACATCACCGCAAGCGTCTTTATCAACGATGACGAAAGCGGCCTGCATCACGATTACGAGGTGTGGCTTGAAAGACTCGCGCCGGAAAAGCCCTACAGCCAATACGCCCACAACGGCTACGAGGACAACGCCGACGCGCACCTCAAGCGCACCGTCATGGGGCGCGAGGTCGTCGTGGCGATCACGAACGGCAGGCTGGACTTTGGCACATGGGAGCAGATCTTCTACTTTGAGTTTGACGGCAAGCGGCAAAAGCACGCGCTCATCAAAATCATCGGCGAATAATATATCTGCCTTGTCCTTGGCTTTTTTGCATTTTTCTCTTGCAATCCCCCCGCTGATTCGCTATAATATCACCGTTCGGCTGTCGATGGCAGCAAACGGCGATATGCTGATATAGCTCAGTTGGTAGAGCGCGTCATTGGGACGGATGGCGAGCGCGCCCTGTGGGCGATAAAGCGAGCTTGACGTCCAATGAGCAACAAGCGCCGTGAGCGACAGCGAAACGCCGCGCCGATTGCGAATTGAGGGATATGACGAGGTTTCCGAAGTCATTACCGCAAAAGCACGGTTCGGGGAATTGAAAACTGCATTATGCTGATATAGCTCAGTTGGTAGAGCGCGTCATTGGTAATGACGAGGTCCCCGGTCCGAATCCGGGTATCAGCTCCA
>CAZNAL010000192.1:0-2096 GCA_964571055.1 uncultured Oscillospiraceae bacterium
TTGATGAGGATTTTGACGAAGCGATGGCACGCGGCGGCATGTACAAGGAATTCGAGGGACATGCGCGCGAAGCCACCTGCAATCTTTTCAAACAAGCGGAAGGGGGAAAATAATATGCCGAACATGAGCCCCACAAAGAACCCGATGCCCACACAGGCCCCGGATGTGCGCAACAAGAATTTTGAAGAGGTCGCCATCGGCTATACCGAGGAGATCGCGTTGGACGAAGCGGCGCGCTGCTTAAACTGCAAGAATAAGCCCTGCGTGCAGGGCTGCCCCGTGCAGATCGACATCCCCGCCTTCATCCATCAGGTCACGGAGAAGGATTATGAGGGCGCGTATGCCGTTATCTCCAAGTCCAGCAGCCTGCCCGCCGTCTGTGGCCGCGTTTGTCCGCAGGAGAACCAGTGTGAAAAGTACTGCGTGCGCGGCGTCAAGGGCGAGGGCGTAGGCATCGGCCGTTTGGAGCGCTTTGTCGCCGACCGCCATGCCGTCAATCCCGACGCGAAGGTGGAAAAACCCGTTCCCAACGGCCACAAGGCCGCGGTCGTCGGCAGCGGCCCCGCAGGTCTTGCGTGCGCGGGCGAGCTTGCGCGGCGCGGCTATCAGGTTTCCATCTTTGAAGCGCTGCACACCGCGGGCGGCGTGCTCGTCTACGGCATTCCCGAATTCAGGCTTCCCAAGCGCATCGTCCGCAACGAGATCGAAACGCTCAAAAAGCTGGGCGTCGATGTGGAGACCAACACGGTCATCGGCCGTACCTTCACGGTGGACGAGCTGTTTGAGCAGGGTTACGAATCCGTATTCATCGGCTCCGGCGCGGGACTTCCGAAGTTCATGGGTATTCCCGGCGAAAACCTCAACGGCGTTTATTCCGCCAACGAGTTCTTGACCCGCACCAACCTCATGAAGGCCTATACCGGCAAGAGCGACACCCCCATCATGCAGGCAAAGCGCGTCGCCGTGGTAGGCGGCGGCAACGTGGCGATGGACGCTGCGCGCTGCGCGCTGCGGCTGGGCGCGGACGTCGTCTACATCATCTATCGCCGTTCCATGGAAGAGCTGCCCGCAAGGCGCGAGGAAGTGGAGCATGCCGAAGAAGAGGGCATCGTATTTAAGCTTCTCAATAACCCCACGGAGATACTCGGCAACGATAAGGGCTCCGTTTGCGGCATTCGCTGCATCCAGATGGAGCTTGGCGAACCCGACGCTTCCGGCCGCCGCCGTCCCGTGGAGATCGCCGGTTCCGAATTCGATTTGGACGTGGACTGCGTGATCATGTCGCTGGGCACCTCGCCCAATCCCCTCATCAAGCAGACCACCGAAGGGATCGAGACAGAAAAGCACGGCTGCATCGTCGCGGACGAGACGGGCGCTACCACCCGTGAGGGCGTGTTTGCAGGCGGCGACGCCGTAACGGGCGCGGCCACGGTCATCTTGGCGATGGGCGCGGGCAAGGGCGCTGCGGACGCGATGGACAAGTACATGCAGGGCAAGAAATAAGTCCCAAACGATGATTTTTTCCTCAAGGCGGGCTTATTGCGCCCGCCTTGTTTGGTCTTTTTTTGACAACGATTGACGAACCGCGAGATTTGTCGCTATAATGAGCTTGTAATGTTGGGAGGGCTTATGGAAGGTACAACTACGATTCGTTCGATCCCGGCGCAAACGCTCAAGCGCTTACCCACATATCTAAGCTTTCTTCGCAGCGACGCCTGCGCGAACTCTCCGTTTGTTTCCGCCGGCAAACTGGCCGCGGCGCTCGACCGCACCGAAATACAGGTGCGCAAGGATCTCGCGGCGGTAAGCACCATCGGCGGCAGACCCAAGGTGGGTTTTGCGCGGGAAGCGCTGATACGCGACATCGAAGACTTCTTAGGTCTTCGGAACGTGGACAGCGCCATCCTCGCGGGCGTCGGCGGCTTTGGCGGCGCGCTGCTTGGCTACGGCGGCTTTGCAAGCTGCGGCATCACCATCGTCGCCGCCTTTGACGACGATCCCGCGCTTGCCGGGGGCAGCGTGCACAACACGCATATTCTCGGTATGGAAAAGCTGACGTCGCTGTGTAAGCGCCTGCACATCCACATCGGCGTGTT
>CAZNAL010000193.1:0-2071 GCA_964571055.1 uncultured Oscillospiraceae bacterium
GATGGCCGCCGTCAGCGTCGTCTTGCCATGGTCTACGTGACCGATGGTGCCGATGTTTACATGGGGCTTGTTGCGTTCGAATTTTGCCTTTGCCATTTTTGCCTTTCCTCCGTTAAGTAATTGGTTGTTGTATTAAATCTTACCCACGATCTTTTTGGCCACCGCGTCGGGAACCCGCTCGTAGTGGTCGAACTGCATCGTGAACGTGCCGCGGCCCTGCGTTCTGGATCGAAGATCCGTCGCATAGCCGAACATTTCTGAAAGCGGGGCTACGCAATCCACGACGGTGGTCGCGCCCCGATCCTCCGTACCGCTGATGCTGCCGCGCCGCGAAGTAATGTTGCCGATCACGTCGCCCATATATTCGGGCGGCATCACGGCCTCCACCTTCATCATGGGTTCAAGCAGCACCGAGCCGCCCTTCTCCATGGCTTCCTTCATGGCCATACTGCCGGCGATCTTGAAGGCCATCTCCGAAGAATCCACCTCGTGATAGCTGCCGTCAAGCAGCGTCGCCTTGAAATCGACAAGCTCATAGCCGCCCAGCGCGCCGCTGTGCGAAGCCTCCTCGATACCCGCCTTGACGGGCTGGATGAACTCCTTGGGGACGCTGCCGCCGATGGTCTTGTTCTCAAACACGAAGCCGCTGCCGGGTTCGCCCGGCTCGACCTGCACGATCACATGGCCGTACTGGCCGTGGCCGCCCGTTTGACGCACAAAGCGTCCTTCGGCCTTGACGGGCTTGGTGATGGATTCGCGGTACGCCACCTGCGGGTTGCCTACCTTGCACTCCACCTTGAACTCCCGAATCAAACGATCCACGATGATCTCAAGGTGCAGCTCGCCCATACCGGCGATGATGGTCTGCCCCGTTTCGGCGTCCGTATAGCTCTTGAAGGTAGGATCCTCCTCGGAGAGCTTTTGCAGCGCCAGCGACATCTTCTCCTGTCCCGCCTTGGTCTTTGGCTCGATCGCCACGCGAATGACGGGATCGGGAAATTCCATGCTCTCCAGCAGCACGGGCTGCCCCTGTGAGCAGAGCGTATCGCCCGTACCGGTGTCCTTTAAGCCGCCGACCGCCGCGATGTCGCCCGCGTAAACGGTGTCCACCTCGGTACGGCTGGCTGCGTGAATGAGCACCAGCTTGCCAATGCGCTCCTTGTTCTTCTTGGAAGCGTTATACGCGTAGGAGCCTTCCTCCAGCTTACCGCTGTACACGCGGAAAAAGGCGAGCTTTCCTACGAAGGGATCCGTAACGATCTTGAATACCAATGCCGCAAAGGGCGCCTCGTCCGAGCAGGGAATCTCGACGGCGGTTTCACCGTCCAGCTTCGTGGCCACGGCGGGAGGCACATCCAGCGGGGATGGCATATAGTCCACAACGGCGTTGAGCAAAAGCTGCACGCCCTTGTTGCGGTATGAGGTGCCGCAGGTAACGGGTACAAGCGTGTTGCGGATGGTGCCCTTGCGAATCGCGCCCTTGATCTCCTCCTCGGAGAGAATGACGCCGTCAAGGTACTTATCCATCAGCTCCTCGTCCACGTCCGCCACGGCCTCCACCACAGCGTCTACCATGGCGTCCCGGTATTCCTGCGCCGTATCGCGCATGCTCTCGGGAATCTCCTCCTCGCGTACGTCCTTGCCCTCGTCGTCGTAGTAGACCTCCGCCTTCATCTTGACAAGGTCAATGATGCCGACGAAATCGCCTTCGCTGCCGATGGGAAGCTGGATGGGCACGGCGTTGGCGCTGAGCCTGTCCTTCATCATCTGCACGACGTGAAAGAAGTCTGCGCCGGTTATGTCCATCTTATTGACATACGCGATGCGGGGTACGCCATATTTGCTCGCCTGATGCCATACGGTCTCGGATTGAGGCTCCACGCCGCCCTTGGCGCAGAACACCGCCACCGCGCCGTCCAGCACGCGAAGCGAACGCTCCACCTCCACGGTAAAGTCGACATGACCCGGCGTGTCGATGATGTTGATGCGGCAGTTCTTCCAATAGCAGGTCGTAGCCGCCGACGCGATCGTAATACCGCGCTCCTGCTCCTGTACCATAAAGTCCATGGTC
>CAZNAL010000194.1:0-2067 GCA_964571055.1 uncultured Oscillospiraceae bacterium
AGGAATGCACCGAGGGGCAGATATTTATTGAGCCGCAGGGCCTTTGCACCATGGCGCGCATAGGCGCCAAGGAGGGCATGGGCAAAAAGGCGCTCGCTTCCGTCCGCAAGCATTTGGTGAATGATTACGGCGTGGAGCTTTTGCACCCCTGCTACACGGTTTACCGCACAGAGCTTGGCGAGATCACGAGCTATCCGCCGGGATACAAGGAGAACGGCTCCGTCTTCTGCCATAACAACACATGGATCGTCATGGCCTACGCCGCGGAGGGCGACGGTGAAAACGCGTTTGACATCTACCGCCGCAACTGCCCCGCCTATCTTGAAGACAAAAGCGAGATCCACCGCACCGAGCCGTATGTGTACAGCCAAACCATCGCCGGGCGCGACGCGGCCAACTACGGTGAAGCAAAAAACAGCTTCCTCACCGGCACGGCTGCGTGGACATTTGTCGCCATCACCCAAGGCGTTCTCGGCCTCTATCCCGATTTTGACGGCTTGCGCGTCTCCCCCTGCCTCCCCAAATCCATCACCGGCTACACGGCGACGCGCTTCTTCCGAAACGCCGTGTACCATATCACCGTGAAAAACGAAGGGCTCACGTCCCCCGAAATGACCGTGGACGGCGTGCGCGTCGAAGGTCTGACCGTGCCCGTACAACCGGGAAAGCAGACGTATACAGTGGAGGTAAGGGTGTAAAACCGCATATTGCGTATCCCCTTTACGGCGGTTTGCGCGCAATGCGCAAGCCGCCGCTTTTCGTTGCGATTCGCGCGCAGCTCTGTTATACTTACTTTATATTTACAGAATATTCATATTTTTGGAGGAACATCATGCTCGTACGCCCGTCCCGCGCCCTGCTTTCCCTTCTTCTTGCGGCGTTGTTCGGCGCGTCCGCGCTGCTTGCGCCCGCGGCGGCGCTGGCGCGCCCCGCCTATTCTCAGCCTGTGACGGTCACGGACGCAAGCGGAACGGAAATGCAAATCCGCGGCTGCGGCGATGAGTTTTTTAACTATTCCACGGACATGGACGGCAGGCTCGTCGTGAAGGACGCCGCGGGGTATTATCGCTATGTGGGCGAGGAAAACGGCGCGCTTACAGCGCTAGGCCGCGTGGCGGCGGGCGCGACGGCAGACGCCGTCATGCCTTCGGACGTGAAAGGCCTAAAAGATAAGCTCACTGCGCTTCGGCTGCGCTTGGAGCAAAGCGGTTTGTCCTTAGCAACGAACGACCTTGGGCGCAGGGACATTCCCCCCAACTATGACATCAACGAAAGCGACGGCGTCCTAAAGGGCAGGATCGGTACGCTGACGGGAGCGGAAGTATCGGCGCTCAAGAAGGTGGAAAAATCGGATGCCTGTCCGCTGCTCGTACTGATGGTGGATTTTAACGACGTGAAGTGCCTATTTACCGAACAAGAATGGGCGACGCGCATTTTTGACGACGGCGTTTCCAGCTATTATATCGAGGTGTCAAACGGACAGTTCACCTATGAACCGGCGGCTGAATCCTGTGGCACGAACAACGGCGTCATAAAGGTAACGCTGCCCTTTAATAGACCCCTCTATACCGCGCACGGTGCCGGAAACTTACAGCACGGCTTATATACGGGAACGGATCAAAAGATATACACGGTCTACAACACCGGCACCCTGTTCGCGCACGCCCTGCGAGCGGCGGAGAGCGATCTAGATACTGCACAAGTCGCGGAGTATGACAGGAACGGCGACGGCTATATCTCTCCTACGGAGCTTGCCGTGATCCTCGTGCTGGCGGGCTACGACGCGTCCAGCGGCGGAGAAGCGGTTGGGCTGCCGGCGGAATGGCCGCACAGCGGCACATTTCACAGTAGTTGGCCCGGCTGCACCAACTGGGACTATCTAAGCGTGCAGGCGGCGGGGAGAAAGTTCTTCAAGTATACCTGCATGGCGGATAATATGGATCGGAGGCATGATTATAGCAAAAGCGCTGATGCAACCGCAAAAAGACAGGCGCAATTCGGCACAGCCTGTCACGAGCTGGGACACGATTTGGGGCTGATGGATCTATACGACGTAAACTCGGTCAA
>CAZNAL010000195.1:0-2005 GCA_964571055.1 uncultured Oscillospiraceae bacterium
TGGATTTGCGGATTGGCGATTTGGAATTGCAGCAGAATACTCCGTCTGTTTATCTAACAGGCAAAGGGGCTAAAATGCGAAAACTACCCATTTCGACCAAAGTTGCTGGGCATCTCAGAAAACACAAAGGCAAACAGGACGTCATATGGCGTCCTGTTTGCTTTTGGCTTTGAGGGGATTCGAAGGGTGCGGCCGAGCGACGCGAGGCGAAAAAGCGTCCTGTGGACGTTTTTTCAGCAACCCGGGCTGGCGGCGGCTCTGCCCCAGTGCCGCCGGCGAATCCCCTCGTGCATTCCAAAATACCGATCTCGAAAAGCGAATCCCCTTACGCTGCCCCAGTGCCGCCGGCGAATCCCCGCCACCAATGCCGTCCTCACTCACGGCGTAATTGTCAAGCCAAAACCTGCATGCTATAATAACAATAATCGGTCTCGGAGGGTTATTATGGACTTGACAATTCTCGTTTACCCGCTGCTCGCGATCCTGCTCTTTTGGGGCGCAAAGCTTGCGAAACGCGGTGAATTCTTTGACGATTACACGTCGTTAAAAACAGCGAAATGCGTACAGGGCTTTGCCGCCGTCGGCGTTATTATCCACCATTTGGCGCAGCGCTTTTCGAATTTCGCGGCGATTCAAATGCCGCTTACCGTTTTTAACGATATGGGTTTTTACCTCGTTTCGATCTTTTTCTTCTTTTCGGGGCTGGGGCTTATCAAAAGCCTTCGCGAGAAAGAGGATTATTTGGACGGCTTCTTATGGAAGCGCCTGGTTACGCTGCTTGTGCCTTTTTATTTCATCAACCTGACCTATATTCTTGCAAATATCCTTATCGGCCACCAGCCCTATCCCCTTGGGCATTTTCTTGCCGACCTTTTGGGCGTTACCCTTGTGACCGGCGACGGATGGTACCCCGTTACCGCTACGCTGCTTTATATCGAGTTCTATATCCTTTTTAAGCCCGCAAAGACACGATGGATAGGCTTTACGGCGCTTGTCACGTTTGTGTTTTCCTACCTCGTATTCCTTGTAACAGGCTTCACTTGGTATCCCCTGATCGCCGTCGGGCTCTATATCGCGTTCTATCTTCTTTTCAGATTTGTAAAGAGAGAATGGGTAAGCTATGCGGCGCTGGGCGCTTTTGTGCTAGGCTACTGCGCGTTCGTTATCCTCATGCGGCACGGCGACGGTTCATGGCTTTTTCAGGGCGAGTGGTGGTGCAATTCCACGCCCGCGTTTGTGCTCGGCATGCTTTGGGCAAGGTTTGAAAAACCGATCACGGACTTTGCAAAGAAGAACTACGCGTGGCTGACGCCGCTTGCGCTCGCGCTTGCCGTGTGCGGCTGGTTCGTAAACATTTACGCGCTTAACAACATATCCTACTGGATGGAATATCCCGGTCACCCCGGCTATGTCGAAAAATTCACCTGCTTGGGCATTCAGGCGATTGCGGCCCCGCTCTTTGTCATCGCGATCCTGCTTCTTGGCATGAAGCTGAAGGTCGGCAATAAGGCGCTTGCCTTCCTCGGCGGCTTGACGCTTGAAATCTACCTCATTCAGCGTCATTTCATTTCCCTCTTCAACGATATGGGGCTAATAAGAAACGAGCTTCTTTGCACGCTTGGGGTGGTCGCGTGCAGCATTTTGGCGGCGTGGCTTATGCATTTGCTTTGCGGGCTTCTAAAAAAGCCGCTGCTTGCCAAGGCGAAAGAGAAGCCTTCCGCCGATACGTTGACCGCTGTAGACGCAAACCAAATCGACCCTCCCACACACACAATGCCATGCGATTAAAAATCATTGGAAGCGGCGGGATGTTCCCCATACCCAATCCCTTTTGTAAATGCCCGATCTGTGAGGAGGCGCGGCTTCACCGCGGCCGCTATGCGCGCTTGGGGGCGAGCCTTTATATTGCCGACATCAAAATGCTCATCGACACGCCGGAGGATATCGCCATCGCCTGCGACCGGCAGGGCATCCAAGAGATCTCCTGCCTTTCCTTCTCGCACAG
>CAZNAL010000196.1:0-2003 GCA_964571055.1 uncultured Oscillospiraceae bacterium
TTGCCCGGCATCATCTCCGGTATCACCATGGTGTTCATCCCCGCCATCACCACCTTTGCGATCTCGGGTCTGCTCGGCGGCGGCAAGTTCATGATGTTCGGCGAACTGATCGAAAACCAGTTCATCACGCTGCAAAACATGAGCACAGGCAGCGCGTTAAGCTTTATCCTGCTGATCCTCGTGATCATCTCCATGTTCGTGATGCGCCGGGCGGAGCATGAGTCCGGACAGGAGGGAGGCAGATTATGGTAAACCGCCGTCTTCGTTCCTTTTTTAAGGGCACCTATTTGGGGCTTATGCTGCTTTTCCTGTACGCTCCCATCGTCGTGCTCATCATCTATTCCTTCAACGAATCCCGCGTCATGGGCAACTGGACGGGCTTCTCCTTCAAGTGGTACGCGAAGCTCTTTGAGGATTCCACCATCACCAAGGCGCTCTCCGTCACGCTGACCGTGGCCGTGCTTTCGGCGCTGATCGCTACCGTCATCGGCACTTTCGCCGCCATCGGCATCCATTCCATGCGCAAGCGCCCTCGCGCGATCGTGGAGAACGTCTCACAGCTCCCCATGGTGAACCCCGATCTCGTCACCGGTATCAGCCTGATGATGCTCTTTGCGTTTCTCGGCTTCAAAAGCGGTTATATGCGTATGCTGATCGCGCATATTACCTTTAATATCCCCTATGTGATCTTTTCAGTGCTGCCAAAGCTCCGCCAAAGCTCGGACAGCCTGTACGAAGCCGCGCTCGACTTGGGCTGCACGCCCATGCAGGCGCTGCGGCGGGTCGTGATACCGGACATCATGCCGGGCATCGTTTCGGGCTGTATGCTGGCGTTTACGCTAAGCCTTGACGATTTCGTGGTGACGTGGTTCTCCTCCAACGGCGTGGAGAACCTGAGCGTATACATCTACGCCGCCGCGCGCCGCGGCATCAGCCCCATGATCAACGCCCTTTCCACGCTGATGTTTGTAGCCGTCGTCGCGCTGCTGCTGTTCATCAACCTAAAAAGCATGAAAGAGGAACGAGAACAGGCGGCGCAGGAAAAGCGCCTGCGTTCAGCCTCTCGCTCCTGATCCCCTTCCCATTTACATTTTGAAAGGAATCCGTACCGCTATGAAAAAAACCGCTCTCCTGCTCGCCGTTTTGCTCCTTGTCTGCTCGCTTTGCGCCGGCTGCGGCGGCAAAAAAGCCGTCACGCTGCAGGTGCTCAACTGGGGCGACTACATCGACCCCTCCCTGCTGGATCAGTTTGAAGAAGAGACCGGCATCAAGGTGAACTACACCACCATGGCCAACAACGAGGAAATGCTCGTAAAGCTCGCGTCACCCGACTGCATTTACGATGTATGCTTCCCCTCCGAGTACATCATCGAAAAGCTGATCGCCGACGATATGCTCCACCCGCTCGATAAATCCAACATCCCCAACATCTCCAATATCGACGAGCGGTTCATGGATCTGTCCTTCGATCCGGGCAACGTCTATTCCGTCCCCTATATGTGGGGCACCGTGGGCATCCTCTACAACAGCACCATGGTAGACGAGGCGGACGTGCACACTTGGAACGTGTTTTGGAATGAAAAGTACGCGGATCAGATCCTGATGTACGATTCTATCCGCGACACCATCGGCGTCACGCTCATCAAGCTTGGCTATTCCCTCAACACCCGCGATGAAAACGCCGTGAAGGAGGCCGAGCAGGCCTTGATCGAGCAGAAGCACCTTGTATACGCCTACCTTGGCGATTCCATCAAGGAGCGCATGATCGGCGGCAACGGTGCCGTTGCGGTGGTCTATTCCGGCGACGCCATGTGGTGCATGGACGAGGAGGAGGGCAATCCCGATCTGCGCTTCTGCGTGCCGGACGAGGGCAGCAACGTGTGGTTCGATAACGTCATCATCCCCAAGACCAGCCAGCATACCGCCGAGGCGGAGGCCTTCATCAACTTCCTCTGCGACGCGGAGGTCGCCAAGGCCAACACGGAATACATCGGCTATTCCAC
>CAZNAL010000197.1:0-1986 GCA_964571055.1 uncultured Oscillospiraceae bacterium
GTAACGGCAAACTCTTTAAAATATGCAAGTTCCGTTCTATGCGCGTAGACGCTGAAAGCGGCGGCCAACGGCTCGCTACCGCCGACGACGCGCGCATTACCCCCGTCGGGCGCGTGATCCGCAAGCTCCGGCTGGACGAGCTTCCGCAGCTTTTCAACGTGCTCAGCGGGAGCATGTCGATCGTCGGCCCCCGGCCCGAGTGCCCGTCCATCGCCGCCGACTATGAAAAAAAGCTTCCCGCCTTCAGCTATCGCCTAAAGGTCAAAGCCGGCATTACAGGCTACGCGCAGGTGTTCGGAAATTATGATACCACACCGGAGGACAAGCTGCTGATGGACATCATGTATATCGAGCAGTTCAGCGCGCGCCGCGATTTGAATTTAATGCTGCTGACGCTTCGCGTATTGTTCATGACGGATAAGGCGAAGGGCACGACGGAAAAAGCCGCCGTGAATAAGCGTGAGGACAGCGCTCATCATACGTCCGCATGACGCTTAGCCGCGTCCCGGGACGGTTCCGCATCGCGCCGCTTTCCGTCTATGGAGCATCGGAGGATCATACCGTATGGAACAAGCTATAAAGGCTAAAGAATGCGCCGTCACGCCGCGTTGCAGCGTGGTCGTTCCCGTTTTTAACGGAGAACGCTGCATTCACAAAACGCTTGACTCGGATCTCCCCGCACTCATCAACGACATTCCCTCCCAAAGCGTGTTGACTTCGTCCACGCAACGGAAATACACGTCGCCGACGTTGTCCACGTTGAGGGAAAGCTCGGTTGCGAGGCGGCTCAGATGATGCCAATCGGCGTTTTCGTAAAAGAGCACGAATTGGTATAACGCGCCCGGAAGGCCGCTTCTTTCAAGAAGCGCTTTGCGTATGGCGTCGGATACGTCTACCTCGGCAAGCACCTGTTCCAGCGGCGCGTTGATCAGCACGTCCAGCGTGGAAAGCAAGCCGATCAAATAGGCCTCGGCGGCCGTAACACCAATGTTGGGAACTAGCGGCTGCAAGGCGCTGCAAAACTTCGCGCGCAGAAGCGAAAGCTTCATGTATTCAAGCGGCAGATTGGCGCCGCTTTGGAAGCCGAGCAGATATACCCATTCCTTTAACTGCTTCACGCCAAGGAAGGATAAGGCCTGCCGGATGGAGCTGATGCGGCTGCGCGGGGAAAAGTAAGCGGAGTTGACCAGCTTTAAGATGGAATAGGTCAAGCCAACATCCTTGGCGATGATTTTTTCCAGCTCCTCATAATCCGGATCCTCGGTATTGACAGCCACAAGCAGCTGCGCAAAGCTTGCGGGCAGATGATCGGCACTGTGCACGATACGGGGCTGCAAGGCCGCGATAAAGGAGCCCTGCATATAATCCGCGCCGCAGGCGCGGGCGTAGGCGAAGGCGTTTGCGTTGTTGACGTTATAGGCTACGACGGCTTTGCCCAGCTTATGCGCGATCTCGCCAATGCTCATATAAGAGGCGTCGCTGGAGGAGAAATCGAGCTTGATAAAATCCAGCTTGTCGATAGCGGCCATGCGGTGCGGGCTAAAGCTAAAGCCCACGCTGGCGATGCGATACCCTTGCTCCCGCAGCTCGCCCACCGTACTCATCGCGTCGCTCATGAGCAGTACGCTCTCATCGATCTGCACGATCAGCGCCTCGGGCGAAAAGAAGTCCGCCACCTTGTGTTGCAGCATGGACGCGGTGAAGGTAATGAACACCGGTACGTCGTTTTCCTTGCGGGAGGTCGCGTAATCAAGGAAGAATTTTTCCATGGCCGGCGACTCGCCAAATGCGCCGCTGGCGTCTGAATAGACGATCTCGTATGCCCATGTGGTTTGTTTGTTATTGTATATAGGCTGTCTGACGATGTAATTCTGCATATGCAACACCCGATTTCCTAATATTTGTCATGTTGTTAAGAATCAAATTCCGCTAGTTCTATTTTGCAATAAAAGGGCGTAAAACGCAAGGCTTTTATCACGTCTGCGC
>CAZNAL010000198.1:0-1973 GCA_964571055.1 uncultured Oscillospiraceae bacterium
GAACGGCAAGATCGTCACCACCGAAGCCCGTGCCAAGGAAATCCGTCCTATCGCGGAGAAGCTGATCACCCTCGCCGTCAAAGAGTATAAGAATACCGAGACCGTCGAAAAAGAGACGCGCAACGACAAGCAGCAGATCGTCAAGGTCACGGCCCAGAACGATAAGCCCAGCAAGCTCCATGCCCGCCGCATGATCATGTCCTATGTATATGACATGCCGCTGCTCCGTAACAAGGCGGACAAGGAAACCAAGCCCGAGTACAAGAAGCGCTCCAAGGAAATGCCGCATCCCGTCGTAGACAAGCTTTTCCGTGAGATCGCGCCCAAGTACGAGGATCGTGCGGGCGGTTACATCCGCATCATGAAGCTTGGCCCGCGTCGCGGCGACGGCACGGAAATGTGCCTGATCGAACTGGTCTAACCCATTACAAAAAAGCGGATTTTCCGCTTTTTTGTGTTTTCAGGATTTTCTTGCACCCTGCGGGTGCGGGCAGAAAATCCTGCAAGGGAGCGCCCACATAGGCCTATCCGTTTGACCGGCGAAGCCGGTCAAGCCGGAATAAAGCCTCCGGGTCGCGAATTATAAAATCATCAGAGCAATTGCAAACGAAAAGGGAGCCCCATCACGAGGCTCCTTTTGGCGTTGTTGGTACTAGATTTTTTCTACGCCCAGCGTGACGGCTTCGCCGTTGATGTCCCAATCCTTGACGTAGCTGCCGCCGTTACCGGCGGTAACGCTCTGTGCAAGCGTATCCTCACAGATGGACGCGCCATAGCGCGCGAAGATGTCCACGACCTTTTCGCTGCCGATATAGTGAATGGCGATGTGATCGGTCACCTCAAAGCCCGCTTCCTTGCGCATGGTCTGAATCTTGCTGACAAGCTCGCGAACGTAGCCCTCCTCGAGAAGCGCGGGCGTAAGGTTGGTGTCCAGCACCACGGAAAGCTCGTTGTCGCTCTCGGTAACAAACCCCTCCTTTTGCAGCGTGTCGATCAGCACGTCCGCTTCGTCAAGGCTGACGGTAACGCCGTCCACCTCGAACACGAAGGGTTTGCCCGCCTTATGCGCGGCGACGACCTGATCGCCAACGCCCGCGCTTTGGAGATACGCGTTGATCTTGGGAAGCACCTTGCCGTAGCGCGGCCCCAAGGTCTTAAGCTGCGGCTTGGCGCGGTAGCTGATGAAGGAGGAAGCGTCGTCCACAAAGCTTACGGACTTGACGTTCAGCTCGTCTGCGATGATGGAAACGTACATGTCCGGCATCGACGCGCCCTGTACATACATGGCGCCGATGGGCTGGCGGTTCTTGATGGCCGCGGTGTTTCGCGCCGCGCGGCCGAGCACGACCACGTCGAGCACCTCGCGCATGTTCTTTTCAAGCGCCTCGTCGATGAAGCTTTCGTCCGCCTTGGGCCACGCGCAAAGGTGGATGCTCTCGGGCGCGTTTGCGTCCACCGAACGCACCATGTTCTGGTACATGTTCTCCGCCATAAACGGGATGAAGGGCGCGCTTACGAGCGTGAGGGTATGCAGCACCGTATAGAGCGTCATATACGCCGCTTCTTTGTCCGCGGTCATGTCCTTGCCCCAATAGCGCTCGCGGCAGCGGCGCACATACCAGTTGGAAAGCTCGTCTACGAAGTCCTGCATCTCGCGTCCGGCTTCCGTCATCTTGAGCTCGTCAAGGTACGCTTCCACGTCGCGCACGAGCGTGTTGAGGCGGGACAGCACCCAAAGATCCATGGGGGAGAGGTTCTCGCGCTTGAGCGTATGCTTGGTGGGATCGAACTTATCGATCTCGGCGTAGAGGATGTAGAAGGCGTAGGTATTCCAGAGCGTACCCATGAACTTGCGCTGCGATTCGCTCACGGCTTCTTCGCTGAAGCGGTTGGGCAGCCACGGCATGGAGGAGGTGTAGAAATACCAGCGCACCGCGTCCGCGCCCTGATGGTCGAGCAGTACCCACGGATCG
>CAZNAL010000199.1:0-1972 GCA_964571055.1 uncultured Oscillospiraceae bacterium
GGATTCTATCATAATTCGCGCGTTTTATGTTAGCATGCCGTTCATTTTACGATACGCGCGTTAAGAAGCCGTTTTCATTTTGCCGCTTGCATTGCGCGCAAAACGCGGCGATGTTATTTTTGTAGATATAGGCTGTTTTTCGAATTCCCGTGTATACGGGTATACGATAGACGGCTTCCAATATCGATGTGGGAGGTCACGGCATGAATGAACCAAGGGAGCAAACGCATGCGTCAAACGCCATGAAGCCAACGATCGTAGTGGATTCCTTCGAGATCACGCAGGAGGAGGCGGCGCAGCTTGAAGCGGCTGCGGTGTTGGAAAAATACGATAAGGAATCCGCCTTTCGCAACCGCCTGCCAAAGACGTTGAACACGCTGCTTGGCGTTGTGCTGATCGTCTTTTCCCTTTTTCAGCTTTATTCCACGGTCTTTACGCTGCCCGTGCAGCAGCTTCGGCCTATCCACCTTGGCTTCGTGCTTTTCCTTGTGTATCTTCTCTACCCCGCGAAAAGAAGCCTTAGCAAAGCCTCCATCCCTTGGTACGATTGGGCGCTATCCCTGCTCTCGCTTGCGTGCATGCTCTATCTTCCTTTTAATTATTCCTATATCGTTCGCAACGTAGGCAACCTAAGCTATACCGACGTTGCCGTGGGCGTCGTGGGCATGCTGCTTCTTTTTGAGGCGTGCAGACGCGTTGTGGGACTTCCCATTTTATTCATCGTGTGCCTTTTCCTCGCCTACGCGTTTTTCGGCAACCTGATCCCGGGCATCTACGGTATCCGGCAAATGGGTCTTCGACAGGTCATTACGCATATGTATTACACCACCAACGGCGTATTCGGTACGCCGCTCGGGGTATCCGCTACCTTTATCTTCCTGTTCGTGCTCTTCGGCGCATTCTTGGAGAAAACCGGCGTAGGGCGCTTATTCATCGATATTGCAAACGCGATCGCCGGCAAATATGTGGGCGGCCCCGCGAAGGTTGCCGTGATCGCTTCGGCGCTGGAGGGAACGGTTTCCGGAAGTTCGGTTGCCAATACCGTCGGCTCCGGTGCCTTTACCATCCCCGCCATGAAGCGCCTCGGCTATAAGCCGGAGTTTGCCGCCGCCGTGGAAGCCGCGGCGAGCACGGGCGGGCAGATCATGCCGCCTATCATGGGCGCGGCGGCGTTTTTGATGGCGGAAAGCACGGGCTTCGCTTACGCCTCCGTGGTCAAATCCGCCGTGATCCCCGCGATTCTCTATTTTTCGGGCATTTTGATTTCCGTACATCATGAGGCGAAAAAAATCGGCCTGCGCGGCATGCCGCCGGAGGAAATACCGCATCTTGGCGCAATCGTGAAGGAGCGCAGCTATCTGATGCTGGCGCTGGCGCTGATGATCTATATGCTTAGCTCCCGCGTAACGCCCGCCTATGCGGCGCTTGGCGCCATTCTCACGGCGCTGATGTCCTGCAGCCTTCGCTGGTGGTCGCTAGTCCCCATCGCGGGTATGGTCGTATGCATGAACCTCAATTTGAATTTTACGCAGTACGCGCCGTGGGTCATCCTGCTATGGTTTGTGATGTGTCCTCTCATCAATCGCAAGCGGGGCGCGCGCGTTGCGGATAAGCTAGGCTTCGACCCCGCGGATATACTTGACGCTTTGAAGGTGGGTGCGCGAAGCGCGCTTTCCGTAGCCGTCGCCTGCGCGATGGCCGGTATCATCGTGGGTACGGTAACGCTCACGGGATTGGGGCTCAAAATGGCAAACGGGCTTGCAAGCCTTGCGGGCAACAACATCTATCTTCTGATGTTCTTCACCATGCTTGCAAGCATCGTACTTGGCATGGGCGTGCCGACCACGGCGAACTACCTCATCACCTCCACCATCTGCGCGCCCGCGCTCATCAGTTTGGCCTGCCAGATGCGCGGCGTCCCCGCGGGTGCGGACGCGCCCATGGCGATCATCATGAGCGCGCATCTGTTCGT
>CAZNAL010000200.1:0-1902 GCA_964571055.1 uncultured Oscillospiraceae bacterium
AGCAATTCCTCCTTAATAGTTAATGCTCCTACCATCATTTTATTCGCGCAGCGTTATATTGCTACTGCGCATGCGTGGGCTTGCCGGTATGTATGGCGTCATGCATCGCAAGGCGCTCTGCAAAACGGGCTGCTTTCCGGCATAAAAAAGAGCCGCTGCGCGGACAAGTCCAAAGCTTGTTTCACGCATCGGCTCCCGATTAGGGGTATCCCGCCGCTTGTTATGATACGGTCAGTTTCTTCTTTCGCGCGTTTTCAAGAAGCCAGCCGATGAACATGATGACGGCAAAGAAGATGAGGTATCCTATGACCTGTTGATAGCCCTTGCCCACGCAGCAGCAATACACCATAAAGACGCAGCAGACCACGCCTAAGGCGGGCAGCACAAAACGCTTAAAGAATCCGAGATCCTTACATTTCACCATGAGCGCTATAAACATGGGAACGTACATGGCATACAGATTTACGATGGATATCTCATCCGGCTCCCAGCCCAACCACAGGCTGTTATGCACGCCGCCAAAGAAATCCGGTCCCTTCATCCACATAATCGTCGTCCAGCCATACCAAAAACCCGCCATGATAAGCCCAAACAGACAGGACTTGATGGAAAAGCCGTTCTGCGCGTCGATGTCGCTGTAAAATTCCGGCTTTAAGCCCATGTTGCGCGCGGCTACGGAGTACATACCACGGCAGGAACCCATTATCAAGCCGTTCATGGTGCCAAGGCAGGATATGGCGACAAATACATAGACAAGCGTCCCCGCGACGTTGCCGAAAATGTTGGAGAACGCGATTCCCGCCAGCTTTTCGCCCAACGGCCAAGTGCCGATGATGGTCTCTACGCTCCCCACAGAACTCATCGAAAAAATGTAGAGGCAATAGATGACGGTGCAGAACAGCGCGCCAAAGATCAGCGCGAGCGGCAGATTTTTCTTCGCGTCCTTCAGCTCCGCGTTGATAGAGGTTGCGATGATCCAGCCCTCATAAGCAAACGCGAACGCTACAACGCCGCTGAATAAACCGCCGCCGTGAGCGGCGCTTTCCGTTACCGTGTTGAGCACCGCCGCCGTCGTACCGTTGCAAAGACCGACGATCGTACCGACAACCGCCATCAGCACGATGGGAATCAGCTTGATTACCGTCATGGACACCTGCATTTTGCCGGCCAGCTTAGGGCTGATCGCGTTGAGTCCATAGCCGACCATCAAGTAGGCGGCGCCCAGCCCTACCGCTTCCACCGCGATGGTGCCGTTTGCAAAATCCAAGGCTTGTATGCCAAAGAGGGGGCAGGTAAACATGGCGGCAAAAAAGGAGAGGATCGCCGCCAGCGAAGGATAGTAAATCGTCGTCATGAACCAGCCCACATAGTATGCATAGGTGGGTCCAAGCGCAACTTCGGCGTAATCCACCACGCCGTTGACCTTCTCATACCGTGCGCCAAGCTCCGCGAACACAAGCGAGCAAATAATGCAGATAACGCCCACGATGCCGACAACCAGCACGGCGTTCCAAAGGTTTCCGCCGGTAAGGCTTAGCACCTTTCCTCCCTTGATAAACACGCCGGAGCCTATCACAATGCCGATGACCATGGCTATGGCCGTAGGTAAGCCATAGCGCTTTTCCATTTTGCTGTCGATAAAGCAACCCTCTCTTTCTTGCCGCCTTCATGACGGTTTATTCAAAACGCGTATATTATATCAGCGCCCCCTAAAAACAGCAATGCCTTTAACGACAATTTAACGTGCGTCATAGCGGCTGCCAATGGCGGCTTCTTCATTGCGCCTTCTCTTTAGCGCCAAAGCGCAGCAACACGCAGGTTGCGGCAATAATCACGCCGATTACCAAAAAAACGCCCAGCATGCCTACCGCCATATAATACAGGTTGTTGACAAAAGCCATA
>CAZNAL010000201.1:0-475 GCA_964571055.1 uncultured Oscillospiraceae bacterium
GCACCGGCGCGGTTTCCGTAGCAAGCGTGGCGCTGGATGGCTCCATCCCCATCGATGTGAAGAACATGGTGCCGGGAGAGGGGCGCACGGTCACCTTTTCCGTGACCAACGAGAAGGACGGGCAGATCAGCGATGTGGCGCAAAGCTATACCGTTACCGTCAGCACCACCGGCAACCTGCCGCTGCACTTTACGCTAAGCGCCGCCGCTTCGCCAAGCACGAGCTACGCGCTGACAAGAATAGGGCAAACCGACGTTTGGACGGGCGGGGCGCTCCCGCACACGACGGATACGACACACACCTATACGCTTACCGTGACTTGGCCGGCAAACGAAACGGACCCCAAGTACGCGCGGGAAGTGGACGCGGTCACCCTTACGGTGGACGCGCAGCAGGCGGATTGACCGCGCGGGAAGGAGGAGGCGCATGCAAAAACGGCAACGCGATAAAAAGAAGCTCTCCGGGCTGACGCTCG
>CAZNAL010000201.1:488-1896 GCA_964571055.1 uncultured Oscillospiraceae bacterium
AACGGCGGTATTGTCCCTCACCGCAGTCACCGCCGCGCGGTATGTACAGCAATGGAAACCCGCGCCCGCGCAGGCCGACGCGAAGGATTTCTATTTCACCAGCGACCTGCTCACCGACGGCGACACCCCGGTCTATCAGCTGTCGAATTTTGTGCCGGGGACGAGCACGATAAGCTTTCAGCTTCGCAACTACGCCGACGCGCTGCGGGTATCGGAATCAAACGTCGCCTATACCGTCGCCGCGACCGGACTTCCCAACACGACCGGGACCATCGCGCAGAGCGGTTCCGCCGGGCAAAGCAACGAGGTCGCGCTGGCGGTGCCGGCCACAAGCTTTGCAAACGGCAAAGCGACCGTGCGCGTAACAGCGCAGTCCACCGCACCCTACGCGCAGACGCTGGAAGCGGTGTTCGAGCTCTACCAGAAGATCAGCATAGGGGCTGTCACGCACGAGGTGTACGACGCGGCGGGAAGCAACACCGTCACGCTGACGGTCACGACCCGGGACGAAGCCGGCACCATCAGCATCACGCCGCCCGGCGGCGTGTACCCGGACAGGACGGACAGCCGCCTTGCAAGCGGCAACAGCTTTAACGCCAACGCCAATGCCCAGTATTCCTTTGTGTTTTTCAAAAGCAATCCCGCAACGACGTACGCCGCGTCGAGCTTCGGCGTAAGCGGATCCGTCGTGTCGTAACGGAAACAGCGTTCCTGAAAGGAGGCGCGTCATGCGTATCAAACGAAAGTATACGATCAATAGGCTGCTCGCATTGCTGCTGGCGCTGGCCTTCTCGTTGTCCGGCGTTAACGCCGGCATGCTCGTTTCCCACGCCGCCTCGGACGAAACGCGCTTTGCCGTGGGCGAAAACGTGACCGCCACGCTCCATGAAAACGGCCTGCTGCGCCTTACGGGCACGGGCGACACCTACGACTATACGACCGACGGCGAGCACGCGCCGTTTTACGAGCGCCGCGCCGAAATACAGCAGGTGGAGATCGACGCGGGCGTCACCTCCATCGGCGCTTGCCTTTTCTACAACTGCGGCAATCTGGCGGGGACGCTTACGATCCCCTCCTCCGTTGTTTCCATCGGCAGCTACGCCTTCTCCGGCGACAGCGCCGCAAACGCCCCCGCCTTCCTCTATCTGTGCAATGAATTCGAGGAAGCGGATATCACCGTAGAGGTCAAAAAGAACGCGCCCGTCGTTGCACCCGTTGCGGAGCCGCTTGCCGAGCCCATTACCGAACCTGTTGCCGAGCCCGTCGAAGAACCGATCGATGAGCCTGTTGTTGAGCCCATTGCCGAACCCGTTACGGAACCCATCGTGGAACCGCTTGCCGACCCCGTTGCCGAGCCCGTTACCGAACCCGTCACAGAGCCTATTGCGGAACCCATCGCAGAACCTGC
>CAZNAL010000202.1:0-1889 GCA_964571055.1 uncultured Oscillospiraceae bacterium
CAGGTGCACCGCGACATGGTCGGGCAGGCTGTCGAAGCTGTGGCCGTTGCGCAGATAGTCGCTCGTGTTGATAAGGCCGTTTAGCCAGCCGTTGCCGTCATGCCCCTTGGTGTAGACGTCCATGGCGGAAACGGAAAGCGCCTCGTTGAGCCAAAGGGTCATGAAGTTATCCTGATTGCTCTCCATACACCCGCTGATCGCGTGCTGGCACTCGTGGGCGAAAAGAGGCCCGAAGCCTTCAAAATCGGTAGGAATATCGTCGCCGTTGATATGGATGGCGGTGGCGCGGCTTTCGCCGCAGGTCATATCGCCGGAGCGAAATTGCCCGGAGACGTCGCCGGATTCGAGCAGGATGGAGAGCTTGCCGCTGCCGTCGGCGTAGGTGAGTAGGTTTGCCGCGTCAAACTGCTCGATCACGGGGTAGGATTGTTCGTCATACACGGCGGCTGCGGCGCTGCCCGCAGCATACATATCCTTTCCGGCGCTTGCATACCCGGCTGTGACGCCGCTGTCCATCCAAACGAGGCAATGCGCCCCGATTCCCGCGAGCGTATAGGGCGTATCGTATACGCCGATAGGCTTGACCTGCCCCAGCGTATAGCTGGGCGCGGCGTTTGCATACGTCTTGGAAACGCTTTCTACATGCCCGGAGGAGGGCACGAGCGCCGCGCCAAAGGCAGCCGTCGCGGCGGAGGCGCCGTTTGTGCCGCCCGCGGTATCGTCAAAATAGATCGTGCCGCTGGATTGTGGCAGATCGACATATTCGTAATCGTAATCTTGGGTTTCTATTTGGGTTTCTCTGGAAAGATCCGTGTTGAGAATGAGCACATATTCGCCCGTGAGCACGTCGCCGGGCGCGGCAAGCACGCAAGCCGGCGTCAGGCACATAACAAGCAGGAAGCCTATGGAAAGAAGAAATCGGCGCGGGCGAATCTGCAAAGTACGCACTCCCTCGCTAAAGGATACATCTATCATACTGGAGGGAGGGGGAATATGCAAGAAAAATTGGGGAATTTAACCATCGGTCAAGGGCATTCGGCGCAACCTATCGCGGGTGCTTGGCTCGTTCCCCTTGAGGCTTATTCGTGAGCGGCGGCATGCATGCCGCGAGCGCAAGTCCTTGCGTAGCAAGGCAAAAGCATCTGCAAAGGGCGAATGCCATTTGTAGATAAGCGAAGCAGAACGCCTACATAACGCCCGTGATATAGCCGCAAATGCATACCGCGTCCGCAAGCGTCGCCGCGCCGTCGAGGTTGACGTCCGCGTTGTTTGCCTGCGCCGCGGTGAGCGCGGTTTTTCCCGCGAGGAAGCGGCACAGGTACAAAACGTCCGTCACATTGACGACGCCGCTTTGGTCTACGTCCCCCTTGGGGTAGACGAAAAGACGGGGCGTTAGAACTCGTCCGCCGATCAAGGCGGAAACGGCGGGCGACGCGCCGTCGTAGTAAAAGCCGAGGATGGAAGCGTAAGTTTCACCGTTGAGCGCCCGCTGCCGCGCGCCGATCTGCGAGAGGCCTATGCCGTGCCCGCGCCGCGCGTGGCGAAGCACATAGTTCGTGCCGTTCGCGTCGATCCCGATCCAATATTGGTTGAGGCTGCCGTTGGTAAAAAGCCCCCAGCCTTGCGAAACATAGAATTCGGTATAGTAGATGCTGTCCGTTACGTCAAAGGCGACGCCGTTGACGCTGCCCACATAGCGAACGTGCAGATAGGAAAGATAGGTTACGATGTCCGTTTTCTGCATGGGGGTATAGGACATGGAAAGGCCGGAAAGCGTGACGTTTGCAGCCGTTGCGGCGGCGGTGCAATACCCTCTTTCCACGAGCAATGGAAGTAGCGAGTGCGTAATGAGCGCGTTATTGGCGGCGGTCTTCGCCCCGTTTGCGGGA
>CAZNAL010000203.1:0-1144 GCA_964571055.1 uncultured Oscillospiraceae bacterium
TTATCGAAGTCGTCCGCATTTGCAAACCGAACCAGTATAGCGTCTGCGCTCATAAGTTGACATTCCTCCGTCGTAGAATCTTTGGATAGTATAGCAACGTTGCCCTATCGCTGTCCAGCGAAAAAACAAAGGCCGCGCGCGGCAAACCCTAGTTCACCGACGCGCTGGATTTAACGATGATTTGGTTTTTGCCTGCCGCCTTCGCTTCATAGAGCGCCTGATCGGCGCTTGCGATCCAAGCTTCCACCGTCATATCGGGTTCGTAGCGGACAAGCCCGGCGCTGAAATGGACGGGCGGCTCCCGCATCTCCTTGAAGATGCTGTCGCATCGGCGCTGGATGCCGCGCGCGATGCTTACGGCTTCGGCGGGCGTCATGTTTTCCATCATGACGATGATCTCGTCGCCGCCGTAGCGGTAGGCGGAAACATTATCCCGCGCGCACTCGGATTTCACGGCGGAGGAAAGATTGATCAACACATCGTCCCCCGCTAAATGCCCGTACACGTCGTTAATGGTTTTGAAATCGTCGATATCCAGCATGAAGAGATAGTTTGGGCGCCCGGGCAGGAATTCCCGTACAAGCCGCTCCAAGATGCCCGCGAGCGCCTTGCGGTTAAAGATACCCATCAGGGGATCGAGGTTGCACTCCGCCATCAGTTCCCGCTGGCGCTGGGTGTTGCTTTCCACCATTTGCAGCTGCTGCGTGACGTATTCGGAAAACAGACAGGACGCCAAATATGACGCGTACATAAGCGCCCCAGCGATGACAAGATCAAAGGGAACCTGCGCGTCGTCGCGGCGCAGCTCGGTAAAGCATAACAATCCGGCGATTATCAGCGAAGCCAAGGACGCGACGGTGATATAACGGATAAACGAGCGCTCCCCATACATGCCTGCAACGAAAATGGCGATCAGCGGCACGGGCAAAATCGGGCCGTAAACATAATGCACACATTGCACCACGGCGCAAAGAAACCATACCAGTACGCAGGTGCACAGCGTCTTATTCCGGTCGGAGACGCGGGGATCGCGCAGGATTGAACGCGCGACGAGGAGCGCTACGCCATTCAGGATAACGGGCAGATATACGAAGCGGAACCGATACAGACCGTCGGGAAGGAAAAACGAGTCATGGCGCAGAAA
>CAZNAL010000203.1:1154-1861 GCA_964571055.1 uncultured Oscillospiraceae bacterium
CAAAAGCTCCAGTACCGAAACGATCGCGACAAAAGCCAGACAGACGCTGTACGTCCGCCTGCGCCAGGTTTCATTGATGGTTTCACGATAACTGGCAACCGTCATACTGTACCCTTCATTCTGCGATTTTATAGCGGTCTTTGTCGTTTTTTCGCGAAGCGTTTACATACTTATTATCGCTTGAAAAGAAGAAAACGTCAATCCCGCAAAAGTGGGAAGGCTTATCCGCGCGGAAAATCGCAAACGCCGCGGATATAGGAACCCTGGATCATCGTAATGTCCGCCGCGGCCGCCACGGAGGCGTCCTCCGGCGAATCGATGCATCCGCAAATGACCTCGATGCCTACGCGCCGCAGCACATCCACCGTGCCGTGCAGAAGCTTGAGCTGCCGCACGTCGCGCGCGGCCTTGGAAAACAACCCGATGCCGATGCGTACAGAGGAAACGGGGAAGGTGGTGAGGATGGAAACATCCGTATACCCCTCCGCAAAATTGTCCAGCCGAAACGCAAAGCCCATGGCGGCCAGCTTGTCGATGGCCTCAAGCGCCGAGGGAGCGCGCTCGCCGCCTGCGCTTCGGGCAAAGAGAAGCAGATTTGCGAAGGCGTCATGCCCACGCCCTGCACCATGGCGGCGATGCGTTCATCGGCGCCGGCGGACATGCAAAGGAAGGAGGAGAGCGGGAAATAGATGCGCCGCTGCGCGTGA
>CAZNAL010000204.1:0-1860 GCA_964571055.1 uncultured Oscillospiraceae bacterium
AGTTCGTATGGCATTCCTTGCCGACGCGCGTGATGACGAGCAGCACATCTCCCATAAGCAGCCTGTCGCCTACGCGCAGCGAAGCATAATCGAGCTTTCTTGTGATGATATTCGCCCCGACCTTGCTGCAAAAACCATCGGTTTTCTTGATCCTGTCCCGCCATTCGCCGTCGCACAGGCTTAGCTGGCGCGTTTCTCCATCCGCAAAGCGGTCGTTTGCGGCGCCGCGATCCTGCAGCAGCTCCGCTTTGCATACCTCCTGCCAAACGCCCTTTTGGGGGCTAAGCAGCAGCTTTTCTATATAGCACATGCCGTTCATTCTTTCCGCACTGCGCTTACAGCCTCCAATACGTTAAAAAGGCTCTTGCCTGTTCGGTTTGCGGCGATCTCAACACCGCCTGCGCATCGCCGCATTCACATACTCTGCCGTCAAATAAAAGTATTACCTTGTCCGCACAGCGCGCCGCCATGGAGGGCGTGTGCGTGGTAAACAACGCCGTGCATGAAAGATCCGCGCAATAGGAAAGCAGCGCGTTCTCTAAAAGGTTGCTTCCGGCCATGTCCGTAGCGGAGGTAGGCTCGTCCAGCAGCAAAAGCTCGCGCCGCTTCACGATCATGCGCGCAAAGGCCATGCGCTGCGCTTCGCCACCCGAAAGGCGGCTGCCCCTGTTTTCAAGCAGCGCGTCCATACCCACGCGCGTTAGCGCGCGCTTAGCAAGCGCCTTCGCGTCCTCGCGTTCGGACGCCGCGATCTCGACGTTCTTTTGCACGGAAAAGCCAAAACAATAAGGCTTTTGCGGCATATAGCCGATCTCGTTCGCTTGGGTTATCACACATCCCGCGTCGGGTAAGATCACGCCTGCCAGTATACGCAGCAGCGTGCTTTTTCCAGACCCGTTGGGGCCGATCAAGGCGTATTTCAGCCCCTTCTCCAGCTCCAACAGCGGGATGTCCAGCACCATCCGCCCGCCAAAGCTCTTTTGAAGCCCTTTGATCGTCACCTCAGCGTTCATGCCGCACCGCCTTGCTCCGCCGCGTCTTGCGCGGCACGTCGTCGCGCCCGCGCTCCTCCAGCGTGAGCGCGAGGGCGTTGATCAAAAAGGAGATCAGCAGCAGCACGACGCCCAGCGCCACCGCGAAAGCGAAGTTTCCCTTGTTGGTTTCCAGCATGATGGCCGTCGTCATCACGCGGGTCTTGTACTGGACGTTGCCGCCCACCAGCGATACCGCGCCCACCTCGGCGATGGAACGGCCAAAGCAGGTAAAAAGGATGGAAAAAAGCTGCCCCCTGCTTTCGTAGAGAAGGTAGCATAGCTCCTTCCCTCTGGATAGACCCAGCCCATGCACGGTCTCATGGATCTGCGCGGCGCGCGTATCGGCGGCGGCGGCGCTCAGGCTTACGCTGACGGGCAGGATCAAAAGGACCTGCGCGATCACCATGGCGCTTACCGAGTATAAAAGCTTAAACTCCCCAAGCGGGCCGGAGCGCGAAAGCAGGAAGAAGACCAATAAGCCCGCTACCACCGGCGGCAGCCCCAGCAGCGTGTTCAGTACGCGCATAAGGGCGCGTTTCCCGCGAAAGGTGCGGCTGCCCACCAGCATCCCCAAGGGTATGCCGATACCCGCGGAGAAGAGGGTGGAAAAAAAGGACATGCGAAGCGTAACGCCAATGATTTGGCGCAGCTCACTGTTGCTTTCCAGCAGCATCGTCCCGATTTCGGAAAGAAGGTTCATCGATTCTCCATACCCTGTTTCAGCATATCCATATTATACAGGAAAACACATATACACGAAATGGGGAAATGAGTTTTTTCGCGTTCTCATTCCCCCATACGGCTGCTGATTTGGCAGTAAAGGAAG
>CAZNAL010000205.1:0-1821 GCA_964571055.1 uncultured Oscillospiraceae bacterium
ATCGATGATCTGGACGGCGTGGACTTTATCGAGCGCGTCAAGATCCAGCAGAAAAACTGGATCGGCCGCAGCGAGGGCGCGGAGGTCGTGTTCCCCATCGAGGGCTATCCCGAGGGCTTGAAGGTTTACACCACGCGCTGCGATACGCTCTTTGGCGCGACATACATGGTCGTGTCCCCGGAGCATCCCCTGATCGACGCCATGCAGGACAAGATCACCAACATGGACGCCGTGCGTGCGTATCAGAAGGAAGCCGCGCGCAAGTCTGATTTCGAGCGCAGCGAGCTGAACAAGGAAAAGACGGGCGTACCTCTTGAAGGCATCACGGCGATCAACCCCGTCAACGAGCAGCCCATTCCCGTATGGGTCGCGGACTACGTCCTCATGGGCTATGGCACGGGCGCGATCATGGCGGTTCCCGCGCACGACGAGCGCGACTGGGATTTTGCAAAGAAGTTCGATCTGCCCATCATCGAGGTGGTCGCGGGCGGCAAGAACGTACAGGAGGAAGTGTTTACGGACGTGGCGAGCGGTATTCTCGTCAACTCCGATTTCCTCAACGGCCTCGAGGTCAAAGAAGCCATCGCCAAGATGATCGATTGGCTTGAAAAGAAGGGCATCGGCACACGCAAGGTCAACTACAAGCTGCGCGACTGGGTGTTTTCCCGCCAGCGCTACTGGGGCGAGCCTATCCCGCTCGTGCATTGCGAAAAGTGCGGCTGGGTGCCGCTTCCCTATGAAGAGCTTCCCTTGGTGCTGCCCGAGATCGAGGATTATCAGCCCACGGACGACGGGTCCTCCGCGCTTGCCCGCGCGACGGACTGGATCAAGACCACCTGCCCGCACTGCGGCGGCCCCGCCGAGCGGGAAACGGACACCATGCCCAACTGGGCGGGTTCAAGCTGGTATTTTCTCCGCTATTGCGACCCGCATAACGATAAGGAGCTTGCGAGCAAGGAAGCCTTGGAATACTGGATGCCCGTCGATTGGTACAACGGCGGCATGGAGCACACGACGCTGCATCTTTTGTATTCGAGATTTTGGCATAAGTTCCTCTACGATATCGGCGCGGTGCCTACGCCCGAGCCGTATCAAAAGCGCACCAGTCACGGCATGATCTTGGGCGAGAACGGCGAAAAGATGTCCAAATCCCGCGGCAACGTCATCAATCCCGACGATGTGGTGAAGGAGATGGGCGCCGACAGCTTCCGCCTGTACGAGATGTTTATGGGCGCGTTCGATCAGCCCATCCCGTGGAGCACCACCGGCGCGCGCGGCTGCCGCAGGTTCTTGGAGCGCGTGTGGCGTTTGCAGGATATGCTAAACGACGCAGAGGGTATCACAGAGGATCTGCGCCGCGTGGTCAACTACACCGTCAAGAAGGTGAGCGAGGACTACGAGGCCATGAAGTACAACACGGCCATCGCGCAGATGATGACGCTGGTCAACGAGTTCTACGCGCTGGACGGCTGCACCAGGGACGAGCTGAAAACGCTCATCCTGCTGGTCTATCCCGTGGCGCCGCACATCGCCGAGGAAATGTGGGAACGGATGGGCTTCGGCAGCGGGATGACGTTCGTGCCCTGGCCCATGTACGACGAAGCGGCCATGAAGCGCTCCGAGGTGGAGATTGCCGTGCAGGTCATGGGCAAGGTGCGCGGCCGCATCCTGATCGATCCCGATATGACCGCGGAGCAGGCCGAACGGGAGCTTCCCAACCACCCGCAGGTGAAGGCGCTGGCCGAGCGCAAGCAGATCGTCAAGCTGATCTTCGTGCCCGGCAGGCTGTGCAACCTGATCGTCAAGTAACGTTTCCTCCCG
>CAZNAL010000206.1:0-1814 GCA_964571055.1 uncultured Oscillospiraceae bacterium
GGAGAGGAACGTTAAAAACTACTACTCTTATATAATACGAGGATAAACCATATGATGGACCCGAGGGTGGAGACCCTTGCACACAACCTGATCAACTTTTCCTGTGCCGTGAAGAAGGGCGACAACGTTTTGATCGACCAGACCGGCGAGTGCGATATGCTGGTCAAGGCGCTGATCGAGGAAACCTACAAGGCGGGCGGCAACCCGTATGTTTGGAACAACAAGATCGAGCTTAAGCGCGCGTTGCTTATGCATTGCAATCGCGAGCAGTTGGAGCTGATGGCGGCGACGGACGGCGCTTTCATGAAGAAGATGCAGGTCTACATTGGCCTTCGCGGCGGCGAAAACGCGCTGGAAAACAGCGATGTGCCCGTGGAGCGGCTTTCCCTTTGGAACCGCTACTATAGCGAGCCCGTGCACAGCAAGATCCGCGTACCCAGCACCAAATGGTGCGTGATGCGCTATCCGCTGCCCTCCATGGCGCAGATGGCCGGCATGAGCACGGAGGCGTTCGAGGATCATTATTTCAACGTCTGCAACTTGGACTACTCCAAGATGGACGAGGAGATGACGCCGCTCAAGGCGCTGATGGAAAAGACGGACAAGGTGCATATTCTTGGCCCCAAGGATACGGATATCACCTTCTCCATCAAGGGGCTTCCGGCCATCAAGTGCGCGGGGCATATGAACATCCCGGACGGGGAAATCTATACCGCGCCCGTCACTGGCTCCATCAACGGCGTGATCCACTACAATACGCCCTCCCTGTTTGAAGGCTTCACCTTTGAGGATATACGCCTCGTGTTCAAGGATGGCTACATCGTGGACGCAAGATGCAACGATACGACGCGCATCAACAAGATATTCGACCGCGATAAGGGCGCGCGCGCTGTGGGCGAGTTTGCGCTGGGGGTCAATCCCTACATTACCGCACCCATTCAGGACACGCTTTTTGACGAGAAGATCGCGGGCAGCTTCCACTTTACGCCGGGCATGTGCTACGACGAGTGCGACAACGGCAACAAGTCGGATATCCACTGGGATCTTGTCATGATCCAGACCCCGCAATACGGCGGCGGCGAAATCTATTTCGACGGCGTGCTCATTCGTAAGGACGGGCGCTTCGTATTGCCGGAGCTTGCGTGCCTGAACCCGGAGAATCTGAAATAGGCGGCAAGAATATAAGCGCGGCTTATGTATGGCATCTTTATCGTTGCAATCGGTGAATGCGGGCAAAAAATGCTTGCAATCTGCCCTTTTATGCAATATATTAAGTCGTGGAAATTGATTGACGGGCACGAGAGTGCTTGGAGATATGTAATTATTTGTAGGAGGATATTAGAATATGGTAGCAAAAGTTGGCATTAACGGCTTTGGCCGCATCGGCCGCCTCGTTTTCCGCGCTTCCTTGGAGGATCCCAAGGTAGAGGTCGTCGGTATCAACGATCCTTTCATCGATCCCGCGTACATGGTGTACATGCTCAAGTATGACACCGTGCACGGCCGTTTCCAGGGCGACGTTTCCACCAAGGACGGCAATCTGATCGTCAACGGCAAGACCATTAAGGTCTATGCCGAAATGAACGCCTGCGACATCGATTGGAAGGCTTGCGGCGCGGAGTACATCGTGGAATCCACCGGCATCAACACCACCGTCGAAAAGTCCAGCGCCCACTTCAAGGGCGGCGCGAAGAAGGTCGTCATCAGTGCACCCTCGAGCGACGCGCCGATGTTCGTCATGGGCGTCAACCAGGATAAGTATCAAACGGACATGAACGTCGTTTCCAACGCGAGCTGCACCACCAACTGCCTCG
>CAZNAL010000207.1:0-1784 GCA_964571055.1 uncultured Oscillospiraceae bacterium
CAAGAGCAACTTTATCGGCATGAAGACCATCGCCCGCACGGGCTCCATGGTGCCGCTGCAAATAAGCTGCTGCGCGGCCTGCCGCAAGCGTATCCTAATGATTGAATACCTGCCCGCGGCGGTGACGCTCCTTATCAGTTTGGCAGCGCTGCTTCTGATGAGCATACGCCCCATCCGCGAGAGCTTTATGCGCGTGCATCCGGTTTTGCCGGCCGTGCTGTTCCTTGCGGTGGTGCTGTGCGCGTGTTTGTTTGGCGGTCTGCTTCGCAAGCGCCTTTGCAAAACGGCGGGGGAAAAAACGCACCTGCGCGTGTTCGATCTGCCCTCTCTTGCCGGCCTGCGCGAACGGGGCTGGTTTGAGATCAGCGAGGCCGACAAGGGCGTTACCCATTATGTATTCGCCAAAAAGCGTATGCGGCAAGGCATCTATACGGGAACCGCGCCGCTTGCCGACAGCGAGGCGTCCCAAGCCTGACGGCGATATATTTAGGAAGAATTGCGCAAAAAACGTTTGACACCCGCTTGACCTGATGCTACAATACGCATGGTGTGCTCATCTGATAAAATGAGTGACTGTGCGTATTTTACTTGCAAAAATGCGCGCCTGCTATAGCGGAAAATATCCCCTTCAAGGGGTTGCAGGGGATTTTCTTGATATAGATATACAAAAACAAACGTAAGGAGATACTTTTGAATGCCGACTATTAACCAGTTGGTTCGCAAGGGCCGGGAGCAGGTTGAGTATAAGTCTACCGCACCTATCCTCAAGCAGTGCCCCCAGCGTCGCGGCGTTTGCACCGCGGTGCGTACCATGACCCCCAAAAAGCCGAACTCTGCTCTTCGTAAGATCGCTCGTGTCCGTCTGACCGACGGCCTCGAAGGTACCGCATACATCCCCGGCATCGGCCATAACCTGCAGGAGCACTCCGTGGTGCTCATCCGCGGCGGCCGCGTCAAGGACCTGCCGGGCGTGCGCTACCACATGGTGCGTGGCAGCCTCGATTGCGCCGGCGTCACCAAGCGCCGCCAGTCGCGTTCACTCTACGGCGCAAAGCGCCCCAAGAAATAAGGAGGTTGCTTTATGCCTAGACGTGGATTTATACCCAAGCGTGAAGTTCTTGAAGACCCTATGTACGGCGGAACGCTCGTGACCAAGCTCATCAACCAGGTTATGCTGGACGGTAAGCGCGGCACCGCGCAGAAGGCCTGCTACGGCGCCTTTGAGATCATTAAGGAAAAGACCGGCCGCGAGCCCCTCGAGGTATTTCAGGAGGCCATGAACAACATCATGCCCGTGCTCGAGGTCAAGGCGCGCCGCGTCGGCGGCGCCACCTATCAGGTGCCTATCGAGATTCGTTCGGATCGCCGTCAGACGCTGGGCCTTCGCTGGCTCGTGTCCTACGCGCGCAACCGCAGCGAGCGCACCATGATGGAGCGTCTCGCGGGCGAGATCATGGACGCCTGCAACTCCACCGGTAACGCCTTCAAGAAGAAGGAAGACACCCACAAGATGGCAGAGGCCAACAAGGCGTTTGCACATTACAGGTGGTAAACCAACAACAATCTCTGCGGAAAGGAGGTATGACCCATGCCGCGTGATACATCTTTGGAAAACACAAGAAACATAGGCATCATGGCACATATAGACGCCGGTAAGACCACAACGACAGAGCGTATGCTGTTCTATACGGGCCGCATCCACAAACTCGGCGAGGTGCACGAGGGCGCAGCGACCATGGACTTTATGGTGCAGGAGCAGGAGCGAGGGATCACCATCGCGTCGG
>CAZNAL010000208.1:0-1778 GCA_964571055.1 uncultured Oscillospiraceae bacterium
AGCCGGTATCGCCCTCGCCTAAATTGCAGTGATGGGGACAAAGTTCACATTTCATATATGCCTTACCACCTCAAAACGGGAAAGGGCGACCTCCTCCGAGGCTCCTATGCCCGCTTTCTGTTTTGCTATCGCGATTTGCTGCGCGGCTGTGTCCACGCCGTCCAAGTCGGGCAGCAGCAGTCCGCGCTTGTTCCCTTTTTGTACGATGACCCCGTAGCGCTTTGGATCGAGCCGCAAGGGCGAAAGAACGCGTTCCACCTCGCCCAGCACGTCCACGCTGTACGCAAGATCGTCAAGCTCCGATGCGCCGACGGGCGGGAAGCGGGGATCCTCCGCGCAAGCGGATACGCCGTTTTGCAGAATCTCCTGCGCGACGCTGCCCGTGGTGGGCGCAAACGTGCCGACGCACCCGCGCAGCGCGCCGAACGCCTTGATGGACACAAATACCCCCGCGCGACGGCTCAAAAGCGCGTCGGGCAGCGCTTCGGGAAGCGGCGGACACCGCCCTGTGCGCACATAATGCTCCACCGCGTAGCGCGCAAGGCGCACATACGCATCCTCGTTTTGTCTGCGCGCCGCGTTTTCGCTGCGCATATCCGCTTCGTACCGCACATCGAAGGCGCGGCTCTCATCGCGACCCGTTACGTCGAAATACGCTACGCCGTAGCCTACGCCGAAGGGTCCTTCGTAAGAAAGAAGCTCGTGCGAGACTGCGAAACGATCCAGCGCGCCCGCCATAACAAGAAACGCGCGCAGACCGCATTCGCCGGCGGCGTCGGCAAGGGACTGGGGGAGAGAGAGCAGCGTCAGAAAATCCCCCGCGCCCAGCGCCGCCGTGACCTTTTCATCAAAGACGGGGCCTTCCTTTACAAAGCCGTAGGGGCCGTCCTCCTTCAGCTTGTGGGAAAGATCGCCGCTTGCGACGATCACGACGCGTTTGTTAAGCGCGTCCGCCGCCTGTGCGATGCATTTGCCCAAGCCGTAATGCGCGGCGGGAGATAAGCCCGAAACCCCGAGCCGCACCAGCTTGTAATCCGTATAGAAGCGGTTGAGGTAGCGCAGCGGGATGAGCGTCGCGTGGTCGAGCGCCGCGTCCCGTTCGCCCTGCGTGCCCGCCGGTATGTCGGCTTTCTGCGCAAGCGCCGTAAGCTTTTGCACGAACGTCGTATCGTAGGCGACGTCCACCTTGATCTCCGGCGCGCGAAAATGGCGCATATCGCCGTGCGCAAAAGCGCCGGGGGAAATGTGGAAATAATCGAGATAAACCTCCGCGTGGGGGCTTATGAGCACCACGGTATCGGGCTTGTGCGCCGCAACGCGCGCCATAGCCTCGCAATAGGCGGCTTGGGTGGCTGCAAGCTTTTTTTCCTCCCCGCGCCCCACCTCGGGCAAGAGGATGGGGGGATGCGGAACGGCGACGGCGGCTAAAACTGGCATGGAACATCTCCTAGCAAACTAATCGCGCTTTTGAGGCTCCTCTTGGTGCGCGGGCTCCGCAAGATGCGCCCGCAGCGCGTCGAACGCGTCCTTATACGCGCCGTGCTGCAAGCGCGGGAAGGCCGCGAGCAAGCGGCGCTCCATAGCCGACTTTTCCGCGGCGTAGGTCTTGAGCTTGGCGCGCAGCTCGTCGGCGCGCGTCCTCTGCTTTTCAAATCGCTCCTTGGCGGCGATGGCGCCATCCGCCAGCGGCTCGCCTATATCGTCCGCAACCGCGCGGAGCTTTGCGGAAAGAACCTGTACGGCGCGCAGCTTCTTTGCAAGCTTGATCGTCGCGCTTA
>CAZNAL010000209.1:0-1772 GCA_964571055.1 uncultured Oscillospiraceae bacterium
GGCGAGCATCGTAGAGTAAATAGTATCGAAGACGCGGCATTGCCGCGTCTTCGAGCTTATCGGCAAAGGTCATTCGACCTTTGCCGATGTTTCAATTTACAACTGTTCACTTCGTTCACGGTCGTTGTAAATTGCGAAGAAAGCCTTGCACGGCAAGGCTTTCCGAATCTGACGCACATGTCGTCAGATTCGGTTGAAAGTAAAAGGGGTGCGCCCCTTAACAATCCCCAAAGGTTTTTTCGATGCTTTAAGCGGCTTGGGCAAACGCCCAAGCCGATTTTTCAGAAAAAGTATGACAAAGCCATGAACAATCGGTAAACAGTGGCTGTATATAAGGGTTTTTGGCGGCGCGTTATGCTATGATATGCTAAGTACGAAAGATGGTATCTTTCTTCTACAGCGTTTACCGCACCCTGCGCAGAAAGGATTTTGCTATGAAACATATACGGCTCACAAGGGCATTCTCCCTGCTGATCATCTTGGCTTTTTTGCTGGCGTTTTTACCCGCGCCCGCAGCATTCGCGGCTTCCGAAAACTTTTTTGTCGGCTGCCAATCTTCCAGCGTGCCCGTCTATTACGGCACGGACATGATCAAAACATACGCAACCTTGGACGTAGGCGCGCGTGTTTCCGTACGTGACAAACTGAACAACTCTTGGTGGCGCGTCAACATCGAAAATCCTCTGTATACGACAGAGGGAACCGTGTCCGTCGGCTTCATCAGGACGGACAGCGGTTTCCTTCCCTCCGGCATCCCTACGGATACCTTTATCGGCGAATCGACCACCACTGCGACCTGCTTACTCTATTCCTGTGCAAGCCCCTCAAAGGGTAACCTCACGCAGCTTGCCACCGGCACAAAACTGAAAGTGATCCAGCAGGTCGGCGATTTCTATTTCGTATTTGTAAATTCCCAGTACTACGGCTATGTTCGTACGCAGGATTGCACGCCCTACTCCATCACCGCCCCCACCGTGACGCCTTCTGCGACAACAACGACAGCCAGCGCCGCCACTTCCACCGTTACCGGTTTTGACGACTTGACCGTTGCTTCCAAGGGCAAGCTTGCGCCTATGGCGATGCTTTACGGAACGAACGATATGACGGCAAAGCCTATCGCGCAGACACAGAACGGCGGCGACGCGTCGATCTATTGCCGCGTTTCCAATGATTTCTATTTGATCTCCACAGGAGCCAATAATGACTTTTTCGCCTATGTCCCCTGTCAGTCCATCGTGCCTTATGATATGAGCAAAATCCCGCACGTAGCGGGCGCCGTCGGCACCATTACCGTTACCGGCGGGCAGACCGTAGTATCCGCGGGCGCTGCGGCCAGCTCCTCTGCGACGATCGCAAACTGCACAAGCTGGGTCAGCATGCGCGCCAAGGCAAGTTCCAGCTCCAAGCGGCTATACAAGCTGACCAAGGGTAAATCCGTCACGGTGCTTGGCAAGGAAGGCAGCTATACGAAGATCGAATATAACGGTAAAACCGGCTATGTATTGAGCACCTATGTGAAGTAAACAAAATCAATGCATATAGAAAGAGCCGCGCATGCGGCTCTTTTTTATACAAGAGGAACCCGGGCGTTTGCCCGGGTTCCTCTTTGTTAGTTTTGCTGTTGCAGCGGCAAGCTTACTTGTCCGCCAGCTTCTTGTACTCCTCGTACTTCTCCTTGGATTCCTCGGCCGCCTGTGCAAAGAGCTTCTCTGCGATGTCCGGGAACACCTTCTTGAGGGAGGAATAACGCACCTCGCCCATGATGAAGTCCT
>CAZNAL010000210.1:0-1765 GCA_964571055.1 uncultured Oscillospiraceae bacterium
TCGCCGTCGCCCCCGGAGGAGGCGCTCGAAGCGCTGACGCCGCCAAACGTCATATCCATATCGTGCAGCGTGCGGACGAAATCCGGCGTGGATGCAAATACGGCGTGCGCAAGATCGTTGGTGTTTTCGGCAGTCCACACCTTCACGCCGCGCTGCCCGCTTGCAGCGTCCTCAAAGGGCTGCAGCTTGATCCAAACATCCTGTGTGCGTTTGGTAACGCGCGCGCTATACGTTTCGCTCTCCTGCGCGTCGCTGTAGAAGGTGAAGCCAAAGCCGTTGCTAAGGCCGTCCGTGCGCAGCACGATACAATCGTCGTATTCGGCGTTATCCTCCGTGTCGAAAACCTGTAGATGGCTAAAGTCCTGCATGCTAAAGCGGAACATGTCCAAATCGGAAAGTTCGCCCTCGGTGCCAAAGTTCAGCTCCAGATTTTTGCCTCTTTCATCAAGGCTTATCACGTCGCGCAAGCGCCCGTCCGAGGAGAAGCGCACGGCGTCTATGTTTTCGCCGCGCACCCACGCGAAGGTATCGCCGTTTCGCATGCTAAGGCCGGGCAGATACGCGTCCGACACCACCACGTCAAAGCCGTCGAAATCGCGGGTCGCGCCGTTTACCGCGCCGGCGGGATTGAGATCGATCTGCAGGTCTCTGCCCTCGTCCTCCAAATGGTTTTCATAGTTGTAATCCGACATGTGCGCAAAAGGCGCGTTCTCATCGTCGGCGTCCACGGGCATAAGGATGGTTTCCGTAACGGTGGACGTGGTCGAAAAATCGTCGGGCGCGGGGCTTGGCACATCGAAAGTATGCTCGTGTATCCTGCCGCAGCTATCGGCGTAGGCAATATGATTTGCATCGGGCGCGTACACATAGGGCAGGATTTGATAGGCTTCATAATCGTGCGCTGCATAGTCTCCCATGTCCTCAAAAACGAGCTGCGGCCCCGCGTTATTCGCCGCGTAGCGCGCTGTAGCGTTCAACCGATTGTTGCGCGCCACGGCGTTTTGCAGATTCGCATAGACGGCGTCCGATTCCTGCGCCTCCAAGGAAAGGAGATACCGCGGCAAATAGTATTTTTTGGCGTCGCTGTATTCCCACATGTAGATGCGCTCATCTCCGTTGCGGATGTTTTCTCGTAGGGGGCTGAAGCGCCATGCGCCGTTATTCTGTTGTTTTGCTTCCAATAAAATGAATTTGAAGCGCGGCGCTCGATTGTTATCTCCTTGCGCGTTCCGGTCGTTTTCATCGTAAAGCTTCAAGCAGCAAAGATGGCAGTTTCTTGCCTGCATCCATGTAAATTTTATATCGCACGCCACAATGCCGTGCGCGATCTCCTTGCCTTTCCTGTTGTAATAACCGAAATCGAACTGCACGGGGCGCTTGCTTTGGAGATTTCTATTTATAAGGTTCATCACATCGTTGAGCCCGTCGTAGCGCATTTTTTTGCGCGCGTCCGGCTTGATGTGCGCGTAGAACCTGTTTTTGTTGTCGGAAAGCCGGGACGCGACCTGATAGGAATACTGATGGTAGTTGATCCGATAGAGCATCGCGCGGTTCTTGATGGGCAGCGGAAGGTCAAAATACGCCTTCGCGCCCTTTTGCAGCTCGCCAACGCGCAGCCCCTGCCCCGCGTGCAAGCGTCCATCCTTGGTAATGCGGGCAAGCACCATGGTCGTCGATATGCCGTAACAGGAGCCTTGCCATTCCATCTTGCTGCGCCTGCTTAACGCCTTTTTTTCTTTGGGCGTAGCAAGCTGGTAAAGATTTT
>CAZNAL010000211.1:0-1731 GCA_964571055.1 uncultured Oscillospiraceae bacterium
GGGTTCGTCTGATCCATAAACTGGGAGAGCTGGGATGATCCGAAAAACTCCTTGATCGCCGCCGTCACGGGACGGATGTTGATAAGGTTGGAGGGCATGGCGGTCTCCATGTCCTGCAGGCTCATGCGCTCACGCACCACGCGCTCCAAGCGCGTAAGGCCCACGCGGATCTGATTTTGCAAAAGCTCGCCAACGCTGCGGATACGGCGGTTGCCCAAGTGGTCGATATCATCCGTGCGGCCGATGCCGTACTCCATACCCATCAAATAGCTGATGGAGGCGATGATGTCCTCCGTCACGATGTGGCGGGGGATCAAATCGTATACGTGGCGCTTCAAAAACGCCTTGGCAGCCTCCTCGTCCATACCCTCCGCCTCGATCTGCGAAAGCAGCTCGACAAGCTTGGGATAGAGCACCTTCTCGTTGATGCCCGCCTCGTTGGGATCAAACTGCAAATACTTGGAAGCGTCCACAAAGCGGTTGCCGAGTATGCGAAGCGTACGATCCTGTATCTGCACATACACGCCCTCTACGCCCGCGTTTTCCACGGCCTTCGCCTTCGCGCGGTCGAACTTTTCGCCCTTTTGCACAAGGATTTCGCCGGTGGAGGGGTCAATTACATCCTCGGCGGCGATCTGGTTGTACAGACGCGACGCCAAGGAGAGCTTTTTATTGAATTTATAGCGGCCTACGCGCGCCAAGTCATACCGCTTATCAAAGAAAAGCGAGTTGAGCAGGTTGCGCGCGGATTCCTCCGTGGGCGGTTCGCCCGGACGCTGGCGCTTATAGATCTCGATCAAGCCGTCCTCGACGGACTTGGTGGTATCCTTTTCGAGCGTTTTGATAAGGCGGTTCTCCTCGCCCAAAAGCTCAAGTATCTGCGCGTCCGTGCCGTAGCCGAGCGCGCGAAGGAGGGCGGTTATAAACACCTTGCGCTGGCGGTCGATCTTGACATAGAGTATCTCGTTGCTGTCCGTCTCGTACTCCAGCCACGCGCCGCGGTTGGGGATAACCTGCGAGGAATAAAGATTTTTGCCCTCTTTATCGATGGTGCTGCCGTAATAAACGCCGGGCGAACGGACGAGCTGGCTTACGATGACGCGCTCCGCGCCGTTGATGATGAAGGTGCCCTGCTGGGTCATCAGCGGGAAATCGCCCATGAATACGGGTTGTTCCTTGACCTCGCCCGTTTCCTTATTGATAAGACGCACGGTGACGCGAAGGGGCGCTGAATAGTTGACGTCGCGTTCCTTGCACTCCTCCACCGGATACTTAGGATGATCAAAGTCGATGTTGTAATCCACAAACTCCAACACGAGTTTTTCGGAATAGTCCGTGATGGGCGAAATATCATCCAGCACTTCCTTGAGATCCTCTTCGACGAAGCGTTTATAAGAATTCTTCTGCACTTCAATAAGATCCGGCATTTCCAGAACTTCATTGATGCGGGAAAAACTCATGCGCTTGCGCGTACCCATTTGTACTTCATGCACCATCGTCCGTCTCTCCTAACCACCGTATAAGTACGGCTTATATTGTTGATACGCCCTATCAAGTAAGCATTTCCACCAAATGGAAAAACATACCCGAGCATGATCGACACCCGCAGCTTTGCTATCGCAAAATGTGCCTAAAGGTGCAGACTACCATGCTGACGCAGTTTATTATTATATTGCGCTGATGCAAATCTGTCAATAGCTTTGCGCTGTCAAGAAAGAATATTTTCTAGCG
>CAZNAL010000212.1:0-916 GCA_964571055.1 uncultured Oscillospiraceae bacterium
ACCGGCATAATCACGTCGATAAGGATCGCGTCGTAGTAGAAGTGCGCCGTGTGCAAGAAGGCGCGCACCGCCTCCAAGCCGTTATTGACAATATCAACGTGGCAGCCGGCTGTTTCAAGTATCTTTTTTGCAAGCAGGCTGTTGATCTTAATATCATCGACCAGTAAAATGCGCTTGCCTCGCAGCTTGTCCAAGCCGCCGTGCTGTGCGAAAAAATTCTGCTCCGCAATGCCCTGTAACGTCATACTCCCTGCACCGCGCGCCTTCCTTCCGAAAATCATGAGAAAAAGACGACGCTTCTCCTTACTTTATATTCTATTGTTTAGCATACATTTTTATAAGAAAACTTGGTTCCTGCCTATGCGCTGTAGAATTTGTGCGCGTTTTGATGATCGACCAAACTTCCTGACCCTATCAATAGTAGCTAAACCATGGCTAAATTGCAGCATGCGGCGGAAACCAATTCTATTTTTTGTTTGAGTGAAATATGCTTACCTATTATCCTTGAAAAATGCGCAGCTATTTTCCCAAAGCAAAACTGCATGCAAACGAAACCCTTCGGCGCATCCCGCGCATCGCATCCTGCCCCGCCCGCAACGGCGTGTATATTGCGGAATCGATTCTTTTTATGGTATAATGTGTTAGTATTTTGGCGGTGTATACCCATTTTGGAGGCTACTTGAAGGGGACGCGCATAAAAAACAGCATATGCCTTTTCCTGTTTTTCCTTACGCTGTGCCTACCCGCGGGCTGCGCCCAAAGTAAGGCTATGGACGCGCTGCGCGAAAGCGCTCCCACGGGGACGCCTTCCTTCGACCCCGCGTCCCTTCGCATGCCGGAGGCGACGGGCGTACGCGTGCTGGAAAAAAACGGCGCGTACATGGATGCGTCCAACGCTTCGCAAGGCTATTTGATG
>CAZNAL010000212.1:1008-1677 GCA_964571055.1 uncultured Oscillospiraceae bacterium
TGGCGCGCTTTGAAAAGAGCGATATTCCGCATAAGATCGGCATTTCCACGGCGGAGGCCACCTATTATTATACGCTGCCCGAGGACGGCAGCTTTATCGTGTGCCCCTTGCAAATGGGGGACGGCGCGTATACCGTGCAGGTCTACGAGCACGTTTCCGGCACGAAATACAGCCCCCTTTGCAAATGGCCGCTGGACGTTGCGCTCGACGACGCGAAGCTTCCCTATCTCTATCCCAACCAGTTTGTGAATTACGACGCGGCCTCGGCTGCCGTCCGCGTTTCCTTTACGCAAAGCGCCGGCGCGAAGAACGATAGAACGAAGGCGGAGCAGCTCTACGCCTATGTCGGTGCAGGACGGCTACCTTCCCGCGCCGGATCGGACGCTGGAGGAGAAAAAAGGCATCTGCTTTGATTACGCGGCGCTTCTTGCCTCGATGCTGCGCGTGCAGAACATTCCCGCGCGGCTGCAAATGGGAGAGCTTACGCCCGATAACGTCTACCACGCGTGGAATCTTGTGTGCCTGAACGACGCGTGGTATCTGATGGACGCGACGCTCGACGGGCAGGGCTATCGGGACGAGGATTATACGGCTGTTAAAAATTACTAAGCGATAAAGGCGGAAAATGCAATGTCCGATACGAAAAAACCCCCGCTCCTTCCCCCCGTC
>CAZNAL010000213.1:0-1673 GCA_964571055.1 uncultured Oscillospiraceae bacterium
GTGCATTCCTTGCTGCCCACCTTGTTTTCAAACGCGTCGTAGGCGCGAAGGAACCATTCGCCATCCCAGCCCGCCGTCATGACGGTTTGCTCCATCGCGTCGGTTTCGCGCTCCACCGCGTCGGCTTCCGCCGGATCGCCGTAGCGGCGGCAAATCTCCGCGTACTCCCGACCATACTTTACGAGCATGCCCGCGATAAACACACTTTCCGCCTTGCCGCTTTCAAAGTTGGAGCAGGTTTGGAAGCTTTCGCCCGGCGTTTCGGAAAAGCAGTTGAGGTTTAAACAGTCGTTCCAGTCCGCGCGCCCGATCAGCGGCAGCCCGTGCGGGCCTTTATGCTCCACGGCGTAGCCCACGCACCGGCGCAGATGCTCAAACAAGGGCTTTTCGCTGCCCTCGACGTTGTTGAACGGAACGGGCTCGTCTAGGATCGTCGCGTCGCCCGTCTCGCGAATATAGGCGGAGGTGCAGGCAACGAGCCATAGCGGGTCGTCGTTGAAGCCCGCGCCCGCGTCCGCGTTGCCGCGCTTGGTGAGCGGCTGGTATTGATGATAGGTGCTGCCATCCTCAAACTGGATGGAAGCAATGTCGAGTATGCGCTCGCGCGCGCGCTCGGGGATCAGGTGCATGAAGCCCAAAAGATCCTGACAGCTATCGCGGAAGCCCATGCCGCGGCCTGTGCCGGATTCATAGTAGCTCGCGCTGCGCGACATGTTGAAGGTGACCATGCATTGATACTGGTTCCAAATGTTCACCATGCGATCCACCTTTTCATCGTTGGATTTCACGATGAAGCGGGAGAGGAGCGCGTCCCAATAGGCGTCAAGCGCGGCCTTGGCGTCTTTCACCTGCGCCATGGCGGAGAACCTTTCGATCATCGCGCACGCGCGGGCTTTGTTGATGACGTTGGGGGAAGTGAACTTCTCCTCCTGCGGGTTTTCGATGTAGCCTAATACAAATATGAAGCTCTTCTCTTCGCCCGGTCGAAGGGAAACGTCGATGCGGTGGCTTGCGATGGGCGCCCAGCCGGACGCTACGCTGTTTTTGCTCACGCCCGCAAGCACCGTTTCCGGCGCGCTCCAGTCGCCAAACGCCCCCAAAAAGCTCTCCCTGTCCGTGTCAAACCCGTCGATGGGCGCGTTGACGTGTAAAAACGCGTAATGATTGCGCCGCTCGCGGTACTCGGTCTTGTGATAGATGGTGCTGTTGTCAATCTCCACCTCGCCGATGTTGAAATTGCGCTGGAAGTTGGTGGAATCGTCCACGGCGTTCCACAAACACCACTCGAATGCGCTGTAGAGCTGTAGGAACTTATCCGATTTCGTATCGTTTTTGAGCGTCAGCGCGTTGATCTCGCAGTTCTCGCCCAAAGGCACAAAGCAAAGCAAATCGGCAGAAACGCCCGCTTTTTTGCTTTCGAAAACGCTATAGCCCATGCCGTGACGGCAAACATACGCGTCCAAAGACGTTTTCGTAGGCATAAAACCGGGATTCCACACGGTATCGCCGTCTTTAATATAGTAATAACGCCCGCCCGCGTCCGTCGGCACGTTGTTGTAGCGGTAGCGCGTGATGCGCCGAAGCTTGGCGTCCCGGTAGAAATCATAGCCGCCGCAGGTGTTGGAGATCAGGCCGTAAAAGCCGTCGTTGCCCAAATAGTTGATCCATGGCAG
>CAZNAL010000214.1:0-1658 GCA_964571055.1 uncultured Oscillospiraceae bacterium
CGCAAGCGTCGTAAAGACGTCCTTTGCAAGCAGCAGCCCCTCCGTATCGACGCCCGTTTGCTGAAGCGTATCGCGAAGGAAGCGCCCGTGCATATCGTCGCCCACCTTGCCGATAAAGGCGGTGCGCAGACCAAGCCGCGCCGCGCCGCACGCTACGTTTGCAACCGCCCCGCCGGGGTTCTGTTCAAAAAGCCGCTGCTGTGCATCCGACTGTCCCGCTTCCGTAAAATCGACGAGCAGCTCGCCCATCGCCACGATGTCATATCGCATACGATCCCTGCGCTTTCTGTTTCTTACACGCTCGTTCAAACTGCCGCGGCAATGGATATTGCGCCGCCCGCCGCCGCAACCTGCGGCGTACAATTTCGTCGGTACTACAGTTCGGAAAGCGTATAGTATTGCATCTTGTCATCGTCGTGAAAGAGCTTGATCTTCTGCTCGACGACCTTCTTCATCTCCCGCACGGGCTCCACGAGCACCTGAAAAGGCTCGCGGAAGTTTTCGTCGTGGGTATTGAGCACCTTCTTGAGGCTTTGGTACAGGGGCTTTTTAATATCCGAGGAAATGTTGATCTTGTTGACGCCGCGCCTTGCGCATTCTTCCATCTCCTCGTCCGGGTTGGCGGAGCCGCCGTGCAGCACCAGCGGCACGTCCACCTGCGCCTTGATCTGATCGAGCAGCTCGAGCTTGATCTGCGGTTTGAAGCCCGGCGGGTAAATACCGTGCGCGGTGCCGATGGCGATGGCCAGCGCGTCCACGCCGGTAAGCGCCACGAATTCCTTGGCGTCTTCGGGCTTGGTATAGATGATGTCCGTGCCGACGGTCTCCGCGTCGCCCTCCGTGCTGCCGATCGTACCAAGCTCGCCCTCCACCGATACGCCAAGCGGGTGGCAGAAATCGACGATCCTTTTGGTGGCGGCTACATTCTCGTCAAAGGGAAGCTGCGACGCGTCGATCATCACGGACGTAAAGCCGTCGCGCACCGCCCTGTAAATATCGCTTTCGCCCGCATGGTCGAGATGGATGCAGCAGGGCACCTTGGAGTTTGCCGCGAGATACCGGCAGCTTTGCACAAAGCTGTCCCCCTGAAAATCGAGCTCCAAGGGATGAATGGCGAGAATCACAGGCGCCTGCAGCGCTTCGCAGCATTCCATCACGCCCTTGAGTATTTCGCCGGTCCCGATATTGAAAGCCGGGATGGCAAAATGATGCTTCTTTGCCACCGCAAGCAGTTCTTTCATATTCATGAGCATAGCCTTATACCTCTTCTGCTTTCAAATTTTAGTCGCCTTCCGCTTTACGCACATGCAACCATGCATAAGTATACCACACTTGTTGATTGAAAAGCCGCTTCTAGCGCTACTTTCTCGCTACGCCGCTTCTGCGGGCAGCCTCCGCGACCGCCTTCGCGACCGCCTTGCCGACCCTTGGATCAAAGGCGTTGGGGATGATGTAGGAAGCCGACAGTTCCTCGTCTGAAATGAGGCTTGCAAGCGCCTCCGCGGCGGCCATTTTCATCTCCTCGTTGATGGTGCGCGCGCGCACGTCAAAAGCGCCGCGGAATACGCCGGGGAAAGCCAGCACGTTGTTGATCTGGTTGGGAAAATCGCTTCTGCCCGTCGCGATCACCGCCGCGCCGCCCTTTTGCGCTTCCTCCG
>CAZNAL010000215.1:0-1641 GCA_964571055.1 uncultured Oscillospiraceae bacterium
TACAAGAGGTACGCGGACGAATGATGGAGGATATCGTACTGCTCGAAACCCTGAAAGCAGCAGACAAACAGCGTCGTGTGTTTAAGCTGCAATTCGTCACAGGCGAGTTTGACATGGTCGTTTACAACGAAAAAGCAAACACCTGTGCGATCTATGAGATCAAGCACAGCGATCTGATTGTGAGCGAACAATACCGTCACTTGATTGACGAAGATAAGAACGTGAAGACAGAACGCCGGTTTGGAAAGATCACAAACCGGATCGTCTTATACCGTGGCGATGATCTGCTGCTCGACAACGGAATCGAGTATTGCAATGTTGAAGAATATCTGAAGTCGCTTGGCTGAATTCAGATCGCGGCACGCATGATCCAAAGTTAGCTGCGCCCTCGCCGGCCGGGCGCGGTACGGAATTACTGCGCGTGCAGTCGTTTCACTCACGACCAGACGCGCTTTTCTTTCGTCACATCGTTGAGTACTTCGCGGCGGCGTCCTCTTCCCCGTTCTCTGTGATATATGTCCCCGCCGTTTTATCCTTGCACAGCGCGCGCCCTACGAAAAGCTTCACACCATGCTTTTTCGCGATCTCCACGCTGCGCGTTTCCAGCACCTTTGCGCCCGATTGCGCCATGGCGATCATGTCGTCGTAGCTTACGGCGTCGAGCTTGCGCGCGCCCGTCACCCTGTTTGGATCGGCGGTGTACACGCCGTCTACGTCTGTATAGATGTCGCAGTCAAACCCAAGCGCCGCGGCGAGCGCAACCGCCGTGGTGTCCGATCCGCCCCGCCCGAGCGTGGTTATATCGCCGTGCGCATCGATCCCCTGAAAGCCCGCCACGACGGGCACAACGCCGTTTGCAAAGCAGCGCTCCAGCGCCGCAGTATCGATATCCGTGATGCGAGCGCGCGTGTGCTTCCCGTTGGTGCGCACGCCGCATTGCCATCCCGTCATGGACATGGCGGGCACGCCAAGCGCGTTGAGCGCCATGGCAATGAGGCTCACGGTCTGCTGTTCGCCGGTAGATAGAAGCGCGTCCATCTCGCGCGGGCTCAACACGTCGCCCATCTGTTTGGCAAGCGCGATCAGCGCGTCCGTCGTACCGCCCATAGCGCTTGCGACAACCACGATGCGCCGTCCGCTGTTTGCAACACGCGCAACGCACTTGGCCACAGCCTTGATCTTTTCCGGCGTCGCGACGCTCGTGCCGCCGTATTTATAGACCACGCCCCGCGCGGATTCAATAGTATTTGCAAGCTGCATGCGTCCTTTTCCTCTCCGCTATACTTCTTTGTTACTTATAGCATATGGGAAAACGGCGCGTATGCCTATAGCATATACTGCTGCATATGTGGTAAAAATCACACGCCGGTCAGCGTTTACACTGTGGGATCGTCCAATACTCCAATAAACAATGGGATATTGCTTTCGGTATCCACGATCGCGTACAGGAAGGGGCTATCCAATACCAGCTCCGCCTTGGGCTGGGGGGCAACGGCGCTTGCAAACATCACCATGCCGGTAACGGCGGCGGCCTCCGTCCCCTCCTCGTCCACGATCACCTTGACCTTTTGGAGCACCGTCGAAACAAACAGCGGCTCCGCAACGGGCACGCCTATGCCGCCAAGCCGCGCGCGGCTGTCA
>CAZNAL010000216.1:0-1635 GCA_964571055.1 uncultured Oscillospiraceae bacterium
CCAGCGGCGATGCGACCGAGCACCGGGACGTAGGCCGGGGCTGGCCGGGCGGCGGGGGTGGCCTATACTCGCGCAGACCGCCGTGGCGACGCAGGTGGCCAGCGCCTCCCCCTGCTGCGACTCCCTGGGGTAAAACGCCATGGGGCCGCGCGTGGCGCGATCCGTCACCGCGTTCATGTGCACGCTTACGCAAAGGACCGCTCCTTCGGTGTTGAGAAGCCGCCGCCGCGCCGCCATATCCTCCTTTTTCGTATGCCCCAGCGCCTCGCCGTCCGTGCGCGTCATCACGACCGCCAAGCCCGCGTCCGTAAGCTTATCCTGCAAGCATGCCGCCACCGCAAGATTGAGCGGCGCTTCCACCGTACCCGCGCGGCTTACCGAGCCGCCGTCAAAGCCGCCGTGCCCCGCGTCCACCACGACGATGGTTTTCTCTCCGTCCGTTGGCGCGGACACGGGCGCCACGGGCATGTTACTGTACGCGTACAGCAGACTTACGCCCAAAATCGCCGCCGTCGCCGTTAGCGTAATACCCGCTTGCAGCACGCGCCGCAGGATGAATTTGTTTGTCATTCGCGTCTCCTCCGTCGGATTTGTTCAAAGCTATTCTTATGCTAAATTGTGTTCTATAATGTCAACTTTTATCCTGTCGGGCGATTGGCTGAAAGCGTTTTTCGTGCGGGACAAGCGTGTTATCCACGTTGTCCACATGGTTATCCACATTATTGATGCCTTTTTTAGCCTTGTCCTAGATTTATCCACCATACTTTTCCACCGATCCAAATAAAAAAAGCGCGTGCACCGCTGTGAGATGCACGCGAAAAATGCCTTTAAAATCGATTCTTTATTCGGCCGCGCGGCCGAAGTCATGGGGTATTTTCGTGTCCGTTACCGGCGCACAGCGCTAAATTCGGAACGGCGTTGAGCGACAGCGGCGACGGCGCGCCCGAAAGCAGCGCATAGTGCCCTGCACAGGCGATCATAGCGGCATTATCCGTGCAAAAGCGGAAATCGGGGCAGCAGAAGCGCATGCCCGCGTCCCTTGCAGCCGCCGCAAGCGCTTCGCGCAGCGCCATGTTCGCGGAAACCCCGCCCGCAAGCGCGAGCGTGGCGGCGCCGGCCTCCCGCGCGGCGCGGATGGATTTATTGGTGAGCGTATGCACCACGGCCTGCTGAAAGCTCGCCGCCATATCCTCCGGGTCTATGCGCTCCCCCTTCTGCTCGGCGTTGTGCAGAAGGTTGATGACCGCCGTTTTTAAGCCGGAAAAGCTAAAGTCCGGCGAAGGGCTGTCGTTAAAGGGCGCGTGCAGCTTATAGGCCGCCGCCCTCCCGCCAAGCGCCAGCTTTTCAAGGTTGGGCCCGCCCGGATAGGGCAGCCCCAGCACGCGCGCGACCTTATCAAACGCCTCGCCCGCCGCGTCGTCGCGGGTGCGCCCCAAGAGCACAAAGTCATCATAATCGCGCACCTGCACGATGTGGCTGTGCCCGCCGGAAGCGACAAGGCAGACAAAGGGCGGCTCCAAATCGGGATAGGTAAGATAGTTGGCCGCGATGTGCCCCGCGATGTGGTTGACGCCTATCAATGGAAGCCCTTTCGCGTAGGCAAGGCCCTTCGCGTAGCTTACGCCCACCAGCAGC
>CAZNAL010000217.1:0-1595 GCA_964571055.1 uncultured Oscillospiraceae bacterium
GCATCGCCTTTCCACCATACGAAACGCCGACGAGATCATCGTCATCGCAAACGGGTGTATCGCCGAGCGCGGCGCACACGAGGAACTCTTGAAGCAGGACGGCCCCTACAGCCGTCTGTATAAAGCGCAGTATATGCAATAAACCCAAAGGAGGGCGGGTATGACAAACACGAAGCAACAGACCTACGACGTCAGCATCAATGGTACGCACATCACACTGCGGCAGGGTGAGAGCCTGCTTGACGCCGTAAAGAAGCTGGAGCTTGACAGCGACAGCCTAGCCAAGCGCCCCATCGCCGCCAAGGTGGAGGGGAACGTATTGAGCTTGAATATGGAGCCGCACGCGTCCATGGACGTGCAGCTTCTTTACTATGCAGACCCCGACGGGCAGCGCACCTATGAGCGCACGCTGCTGCTGCTGTTGAGCATCGCGGTGCACAGGCTGTTTCCGGAGGAAACGGCGCGCCTGCGCGTGCGCTACGCGATCGGCGGCGGCTTGTATGTGACGCTGAACAAAACGCCCGCGCTAAGCGAGGGCGACGTGCTTGCGCTGGAGGGGGAGATGCGAAGGCTCGTGCGCGCGGCGACGCCGCTCAAACGCCGCAGGCTTACCATGGACGAGGCGCGGGATATATTTGAAAAAAACGGGCAGCCGGATAAACTTAAGCTGCTCAAATGGCGCAAGTTCGATTATTTCGACGTATACGGCGTGGACGACGTCGTGGATTACTTCTATGGCGAGATGATGCCGGATACCGGCTATGCCGACGTTTTCCGCCTCACCTGCGCGGGCGAGGACGCCTTTGTGCTGCTGCTGCCCCGGCCGGACGCGCCGGACGCGGTGGCGGAATACAGGGAAAGCCCCAAGCTGGGCGCGGTGTTCGCGCAGTCCGAGCGCTGGGGCGAGCTGATGGAATGCAGCACGGTGTACGAACTGAACTCCCAGATCGAATCGGGCGAGGTGCGCGGTCTGATCCGCTTAAACGAGGCGCTGCACGAGCGCAGTTACGCGGCGATCGCCGACGGTATTTTGGAGCGCGGCGCGCGCGCCGTCATGGTGGCGGGTCCCTCCTCCTCCGGCAAGACCACCAGCGCCAACCGCATCGCAACACAGCTCCATGTGATGGGGCATAAGCCCATACTCGTATCCTTGGATAACTATTACCGGGATCGGTGCGATCTTACGCCGGACGAAAACGGCGAGGTCGATCTTGAGGACATCGAGGCGCTGGACATTCCCCGCTTCAACGAGGATTTGGAAAGGCTGCTGCGCGGAGAGGCGGTGGAAACGCCGCGCTTCGATTTTACCACGCAAAAGCGCGCGCCCAAAGGAAACCGCATCCAGCTTGCGCCGGGGCAAGCCATCATCATCGAGGGCATACATGGTTTGAACCCGCGCATGCTCTCCGAGCAGATCGATCCGGCGGAGGTGTTCCGCGTGTACGTTTCCGCGCTGACCACGCTCAACCTTGACGATCACAACCGCATCAGCACCACGGATATCCGTCTTTTGCGCCGCTTGGTGCGGGATTACCGCACCCGAAACGCCGCCATGGAGCAGACGCTTTCCATGTGGGCGAGCGTCCGCCGGGGCG
>CAZNAL010000218.1:0-1548 GCA_964571055.1 uncultured Oscillospiraceae bacterium
CGCTGTTCCGCTGCAACCTCAACAAGAACGTCACCTATGATATGCGGGAGGGCGAGCTGCTGACGGTCGTATTTGACGATTCGCTGCGCACCTTCAACGACAGGACGGATGCGTTTGCGCGCCAATACGTGCTTGCGGAGGATCGCGAACGCTATGCGGCGTTCGTCAATTCCGACGCCATGCTGGCCGCGTACTACCGCAACCATCGTTCGGACAGCATCGAGTACCGGGAGCAGCTGCCGGACGGGGGCATTCGCTGGATCAAGCTGTCCGTCGATCTTGTGGAAGCGCCGCATTCCACGGACATCGAGGCGTTCTTGTTCTATGAAAACATAGACGAGCAGAAGCGGACGGAGCTGGAGACCCGGCATATGGCGGAGACCGATCCGCTCACCGGCCTTCTGAACAGAAAGTCCTTCTCCGAAAAGGTCAACGCGCTGCTCCACAGCGCCGCGCCCGGCACGCGCTACGCGTTTCTCATGCTCGACATCGACGGCTTCAAGAACCTCAACGATACGCTGGGACACGCGTCGGGCGACGAGGCGCTCGTTGTGACCGCACAAACGATGTGCGCGCTGCTTCGAAAGGACGATCTGATCGGGCGGCTCGGCGGCGACGAATTCGTGGCCTTCCTCAAGGACATCAACAGCGACGCGAACATCAGAAAAAAGGCGGAAATGCTTTGCCGGCGGCTAAACAAGGCCTTTAAGGCGGACGTTCCGCTGACCGTAAGCATAGGCGCGTCCGTATATCCGCGCGACGGCGAGGAGCTTCACGCCCTCTATGAAAAGGCGGATGCGGCGCTGTATGCCGCCAAGGGAGGCGGAAAGAACACGTTCAGGATCTATACGGAGGCGATGGAGGGGACGGGCGAGCACGCGCCTCTCAAGCGATAGCGTCAGCCGCGAGGTACAATCCCCCCTAAACTTCGCATATCCTAGGCTAGGGGGTGATCGGGACGGATACTCTACACCTTTGCACCGTATCGGTAACGTCATGCGCGGCGACGCCGCTTTCGGCGCTGCTGGAAGCGCTCTTACTCGAAGCCTGCGGCAAGGCCGCCGCGGACTGCGCGGCGTCTGCGGAGGATGCGGACGGGTAGGGGCGGTAACGGAATGATTACGGGACTTATTTTGGGCAATCTGCTTGCTATTATTCCGATAATGTGGTATTTTGAAATCAAATAACACGCGAGGATATAGGGATTTGGATTATGTAAAGGTCAAGCAGATTGCGGAACTATGGGGCATATCGGATCGTCGTGTTCGCGTGCTCTGCGAACAGGGGAAAATCGAGGGCGCTATCAAACAGGGGCGATCGTATTGGATACCGGCTGATGCGGTGAAGCCTATCGACGGGCGCACGCTGCGCGGCATGGACATTAAGCCTGCGTACGCGGAGCTATTTGCGCGCACCGACGCTATGAAAGCGGAGCTTGACCGTCGCCGCCCTCTGACGCAGGGCGAGCTTACGCGGGTACGCGATGAGTTCCTTGTGGACTATACCTACAACTCCAACGCCATTGAGGGGAATACGCTCACACTCAAG
>CAZNAL010000219.1:0-1547 GCA_964571055.1 uncultured Oscillospiraceae bacterium
ACCAACGCCGAGATCGCCGCGCGCATGCGGCTTTCGGTCAACTCGGTCAAGCGCTACCTAAGCGACGCGCTCGCCAAGACCGGCGCATCCGACCGCGCGTCTCTCGCCGCCTTTATCGTGCCCGACGGCGTAACGCTGCCATAGGCGTTGCAAACCCTACCCGATTTTCGCCGTTTTCGGGTGATGTAATTTTTGCCGGCAGCCCTTATACTAAAGGAAGAATATTCGCGATAGGAGGCGACTGCCATGCAAAACCGCATCACACGTCTTGTTCTTTCTCTCCTTCTTATCCTTTGCCTGTGTTTTCCCGGCGCGCTTACCTTCGCACGGGAACCCTCCGCCGCGCCGCCCGACGCCCTGTACAGCACCTTCAACTTCGGCGAATCCGACGGATGTCTTCCTTCCAAAGGATCCGACAGCCATGACATGTCCCTGATCGTTCCCATGGAAAGCGTCTTCCAAGCCGCGGCGGACGCGATGCGTCTTAACTCCGCCGCTCCCGCGTTTGTAGCGCAGGTCGCGCAGAGCCTGCTCACTACCGCGAACGTGCTGGAAGTGCCCATATCGCAGGACGCGGAAAACATGGCGGCGCTGCTCACAACGGCGGCTGATTTCGCCGCCGGCGAAATGCGCGATACGCCTATCGGCAGCGTAGACTTTGTCAATCCACAGCTTGGCGAAGCCAACATTCCAATACTCGCAGCTATGCTGTCGCCGGCACTTCAAGCCGCCCGAGCCAGAGCAAATAGACTATACGCTTTCGCCGCCGGCGAAATAGGCGATACGCCTATCGGCAGCGCAGACAAGAACGCCGCACCGCCATCCAATCAAAGCGGTTGGAATATCGGAAACAGCAGTCCGGCGGGGAATCAAACAGAAACCGGGGTAGCTGATTCTAACACGCCTTCGTTAGAGGTGAACGCCTCCGGCGGCACCGACGGTAATTGTGGTATCAGCGCCGAAAACGGCTTGACGACGGGGAATCAAATAGAAATCGGGGTAGCTGATTCTTCCACCCCTCCTCTAAAAGATTTGCCCCTCCCCGTCAACGTCAAGGCGCTTGACGATCTGTACGACGCAATCATGCGCAAGGCAATAAGCGAGGGCTTGCTGGAAGGGGCGACGGTGCGCTCGTCCGTGGGCGGCGGCACAAACTGCATAGATGGCGTTTGCAGCTGACGCAAGGCGCGCGTAAACCCTACGCGATTTTCGCCGTTTTTTGGATGATGCAATTTTTGCCGGCAGCCCTTATACTAAAGGAAGAATATTCGCGATAGGAGGCGACTGCCATGCATCAACACAAAACGCGCCGTTTCGTTTCTCTCCTTCTCATCCTTTGCCTGTGCCTGCCCGCCGCGTCAACGCTGGGGGAGCCTATCGGTGAGGGCGGCTTCTACGTCGGCACGAACGCGGGTGTGGTCACGCACAAGGGCAAATCGTTTGTGCTCATCCCCCTCGCGGATGTATGCAGCGCCGCGGCGGACGCGATGCGTCTCAGCTCCACCGATCCCGGCTTTGTCGCACTGATGGCGCAAAACGAGCTCAAA
>CAZNAL010000220.1:0-1519 GCA_964571055.1 uncultured Oscillospiraceae bacterium
TCGCCGTGACCGCCATGTTCTATGTGCTCCAGTCCCCGCTGGAGCGCCGCGATCCGCTCACGGGCGCCTACAGTCGCATGCTGCTTCCGTCCTTGGTGCAGGATTATCACGATCAGGACACGGACTATACGCTGCTTCTCTTTGCGCTTCGCTCCTTTGACCAAATCAGCAGCGCCTACGGGCCGGACGTCGCCGACGAGGTGCTGCGCCAGCTTTCGGAGGATCTGCGCGAGCGCTTTGCCGACGATGTGGTCGTCTATATGGATACCGCCGAATTCACCGTCGCCTGTCGGCGGATCGTACCGCAAAAGGAGCTCGAACTGATGCACGCCACGCTCCCGCGCGCCATCCTCACGCAAAACAACAAGGTGCCCGTGGAGTTTTGTATGGCGGCGCTCGTACGCGACGGAACTGAATCGCCGCGCACCGTACTCACCGCCACGGATTATCTTTACGATAAGCTGCGCGATTATTACGGAAGCGACCTTTTGCTGGCGGACGCCGCTTTCCAGCATGAATGCTCGCGGCAGCTCAAGCTGGAATCGGAACTGGAGCGCCTTTTGTCCGACGGCACGCCCACGCTGTTTTTTGACCCCACGCTCCTTTGGGGGCGGACGCCCTGCGGCACGGACGCGCTGCTCAAGATCAACCACGTGGCCGCGGAGGGCGTAACGCCGATGCAGCTCTACAACACCTGCGAGCGGATGGGCTACGCGTGGCAGTATCTTTCCCTGTGCCTCAAGGCGGCGCAGCCGTTTCGCGAGCAGTTTCACGCGCAGCGGCGCATCTATTTCCCGCTCTCCTCATACCTTTGCATGTCCGCCGGCGCCGATGAACGCATCGCCGCCATGGTGCGGGGCGTGGGCATGACGCCCGCGCAGATTTGCTTCTGTCTGCCCGAAGCGCAGGCAGCGAGCGCGCTGCCCTCGGCACTTGAGGCCATCGATAAGCTGGCTGCCATGGGCTTTTCGTTTCGGCTGGACAGCTTTGCGGAGGGGTATACGGACGTTTCCATCCTCACCACCTTCCCCGTTTCCTCCGTGCGCATCGGCGTCGGCCTGTTTTCCAAAGCCGCGCGCGATGACCGGCAGCTCAAGCTTCTGGGCGGCACGGTGGATGTGCTGCGGCGCGTAGGCATCGAGGTCATATGCGGCTGCATCGATTCGCCGGAGGACGCCTCCGTGGCGGCTGCGGCGGACATCACGATGATTCAGGGCGCCTACATCCGCGGCGTTTGCGATTTCCCGCGCGGGTGAGCCCATTTCCGGGATTGACGTTTTCTTCTTTTCAAGCGATAATAAATGCGTAGAAGTATCGCGAAAAAACGACAAAGCCCGCATCAAAATCACAGAATGAAGGGTACAGTATGACCGTTGCCAGCTACCGCGAGACCATCAATGAAACTTGGCGCAGGCGGACGTACAGCGTCTGTTTGGCTTTTGTCGCCATCGTTTCGGTGCTGGAGGTCTTGATCTATCTGTTCGGCGTGCTGCAAAAAACGTCGTTTTTCCTTCCCGAC